>NZ_KV809512.1:49033-68120 GCF_001812605.1 Neisseria sp. HMSC073G10
AAATGCCGTCTGAAACTTTTTCAGACGGCATTGTCATTTATTAATCTTTATAACTTGCTTCTAATATCCTCTACTGCTTTCACTAAAGCCTCGGAAAGCAAAGGATCAAAAGAAGAATGGCCTGCTTGGACGATTCTCAATTCCGCTTCAGGGAAGGCTTGCGAGAGCTCCCACGCGCTTTGCATCGGGGTGCATAGGTCGTAGCGGCCTTGGACGATGATGGTTGGGATATGGCGGATTTTGTCGATATTTGCCAAGATGGCTTTATCGCCCTGCAACCAGCCTTCGTTCACGAAGTAATGGTTTTCCATTCTTGCGATGGCAAGGGAGGCTTGCGGATCTTCATCCACGTCTTTAGGTTCAAACTGAATAAGGTAGCTTTCCCAGTCTGCCCATGATTTGGCTGCTTTGAGGCGTGTGGCTTCATCTTCGCTAAACAGCATTTCATGGTAGGCTTTAATTAGGGCTTGGCGTTTGTTTTCGACTACGGGGGCAATGAATTTTTGCCATTGAGCCGGATAAATTTGGCTGACGCCGCCTACTTCGTTCAACCATGCCATTTCAGACGGCCTGCACAGGAAAATACCGCGCAAAACTAAGCCGCTGACGCGCTCGGGATGGGTTTCGGCATAAGTCAGCGACAAGGTGCTGCCCCATGAGCCACCGAAAACCAGCCATTTTTGAATACCGAGCATTTCGCGTACTTTTTCAATATCGGCAACCAAATCCCATGTGGTGTTGTCTTCGATACAGGCATAGGGTTTGGAGCGTCCGCAACCGCGTTGGTCGATAATAACGATGCGGAAATGCTCTGGGTTGAAAAAGCCTCGACAGGCCGGTGATGCGCCTGCTCCGGGGCCGCCATGCAGGAAAATCACGGGGTGGCCATCAGGATTGCCTGATTCTTCCCAGTAGATTTCGTGAATATCGGATACGCGCAAAAGGCCGCTATTTCGTGGTTCTTGAATCGGATGCATGAGCTTTCTCCTTTGTCTGATGAATATGTTGATTGTAACACTTTGCCTGCTGATTTTTCAGACGGCCTACATAGGTTTATCGCAACAAATGGCGTAAAATAGCACTTTTTTGACAGGATTATTTATGGCTGACAACAAACAAACACATGCGGCACCCGAAGGACAACTTTTATTACGTACGGTAGCCATGCCGCGCGATACCAACCCTAATCAGGATATCTTCGGCGGCTGGATTATGTCGCAAATGGATCTGGGCGGCGGTATTTTGGCGGCAGAAATCGCACAGGGACGAATTGTAACCGTGGCCGTTCAAGAAATGAATTTCATCAGACCGGTAAAGGTCGGCAACGTCGTGTGCTGCTACGGTCATTGCGTCCGCGTAGGCAATACTTCTTTGCAACTGAAAATCGAAGTGTGGGTGAAGACTTTGATGAACGATATGGTAACGGAAGACCGCCAACTGGTCACCGAAGCCGTGTTCACTTACGTCGCCATCGATTCACAAGGCAATCCGCGCCCTATTCCTCGTGAAGGCAATGCAAAGCTGGCACATTTGTAAGTTTAAAAAATCAAAACAAGGCCGTCTGAAACCTCAACGTTCAGACGGCCTTTTTTAATACAGAAGCAAAATGTAATAATATTTCTTTTGAGCTAAAGCAAGGCGAAGTATCTGTTTTTTAGGTTTAATTCAGGCTGATTGATAAAACAAAGACCGTACACCGGCTTCCTATAACACTGCCCTACCGCGACAGTTTGCGCCACTTTTAAAACGGCGTTTTCTCCTCAACCCACTTTAAGGAACATCATGGCTTCGCGCGATTTATACCCACAGGAAATTTTACAGGTTGTTCTCGATAAAAGCTGCGCTAAAGCACAATCCAGCATCCCCACACTGGCAATCTTAAGCGTTTTGGCTGGCGGATACATCGGTTTCGGGTATCTTGCCTATTTAAAAGTAGTCAGCGGCATACCTCATGAATGGGGCGGTTTTGCCACTTTACTCGGCGCAGCCGTGTTCCCTATCGCTTTGATTTGTATCCTGCTTGGCGGCGGCGAGCTGGTAACCAGCAATATGATGATTATGTCTTTAGGCAGATTGGCCGGACGGATTTCCTCCAAAATGCTGCTGCGCAACTGGGTTATCGTCTGCATAGGCAATTTGGTGGGCACGCTGGCAATGGCTTTTTTTCTCGGATACTATGTCGGCATGATTGAAGGCAGCGTGGCAGAAAAAACTATTGCCGTGGCGGAAGCAAAAGTCCATATGGATTTCGGCCGCGCTTTCGTATCGGCGGTCGCATGTAACTGGATGGTCTGCATGGGCGCGTGGCTGCACTTTGCCGCTAAAAACACAACCGGACGGATGCTGGCCATTTGGTTCCCCGTCATGATTTTCGTATTAAACGGCTTCCAACACCTTGTCGCCAATATGTTCGTTATCCCAGCGGGTATTCTGGCAGGCGCAAACATCACTTGGGGACAATTTTTCTTCAATATGATTCCCGTATTCTTGGGCAATGTCGTCGGTGGCGCATCCTTTGTCGGCGCGTCTTATCTTTATACTTATAAAGACACGCTGAAAGATAGTGCCGAATAGTTCTGCTTTAGAAACAACAAAACCTGCTTTGAGAAAGCAGGTTTTGTTTCAGACGGCATTGGTATTAAGTTTTAAAATCCATTCGGACACATTATTCAGATAAATCATCCAAACGAAAAAAGAGCCGTTTTTAAAACGGCTCTTTCCAATTCTTTGGTCGGAGTGAAAGGATTCGAACCTTCGACCCCTTGCACCCCATGCAAGTGCGCTACCAGACTGCGCCACACTCCGACTCGATAAGCTGTGAATTTTAGTTTCAAACGCTGATTTTGACAAGTGCTTTTTAAAAAGGGAAATTTACTCGTTTGAAAACATTTGAATTATTTGTAAGCAAAAAAAGGCCGTCTGAAATCGTTCAGACGGCCTTTGATTATTCAGTCAAATATCAAGCTTCAACCGGAATAATACCGATTTTAGCCTGCCATTGTTTTGGCGCAATGGCGTGAACCGATTCGCCATTGCTATCCACCGCAACGGTAACAGGCATGTCTTTGACTTCAAATTCGTAAATCGCTTCCATGCCCAATTCTGGGAACGCCAAGACTTTAGATGCTTTAATGGCTTTGGCAACCAAATATGCCGCGCCGCCGACAGCCATTAGGTAAACGGCTTTGTTATCGGCAATGGCTTGGCAAGTTGCTGCGCCGCGCTCGGATTTGCCGATCATACCCAAGAGGCCGGTTTGTTCCAGCATTTGACGGGTAAATTTATCCATACGGGTGGAAGTAGTTGGACCGGCTGGGCCAACTACTTCGTCACGGACTGGATCAACCGGGCCGACGTAGTAAATCAGTTTGTTGGTGAAATCTACCGGCAATTCTTCGCCTTTGTTGAGCATGTCAACCAAACGTTTGTGCGCGGCATCGCGGCCGGTCAGGATTTTACCGTTCAGCAACAACACGTCGCCGGTTTTCCATGTAGCCACTTCTTCTTTGGTCAGATTGTTGACATCGACACGCTTGCCGTTGTCAGGGCTGTAAGTCAAATCCGGCCAGTCTTCCAAAGACGGGGCTTCCAGTTTGGCCGGGCCTGAGCCGTCCAATTCAAATTCGATGTGGCGGGTTGCCGCGCAGTTTGGAATCATGGCAATCGGTTTGGAAGCTGCGTGGGTTGGGTAGTCAAGGATTTTGACATCCAGCACGGTGCTCAAACCGCCCAAACCTTGTGCGCCGATGCCCAAGGCATTTACTTTTTTGTAGAGTTCCAAGCGCAGGGCTTCGGTTGTAGACAATTCTGCACCGGAATCGGCTTTTTCTTTGAGTTCCTGAATATCGATATGGCTCATCAGGCTTTCTTTGGCCATCAGCACTGCTTTTTCAGGCGTACCGCCGATGCCGATACCCAAGATGCCCGGAGGACACCAGCCGGCACCCATTTGAGGAACGGTTTTCAATACCCAATCAACGATATTGTCTGAAGGATTGAGCATGGCAACTTTGGTTTTGTTTTCAGAACCGCCGCCTTTGGCTGCGCAAGTGACTTCAACTTTGTCGCCTTTTACGATTTCCATGTGTACAACGGCAGGAGTGTTGTCTTTGGTATTTTGACGTTTGCCAGCCGGGTCGGCCAATACGGAGGCGCGCAGTTTGTTGTCAGGATAGGTGTATGCACGGCGTACGCCTTCGTTAACCATTTCCTGTACGCTTATCTCGGCATCCCACTGTACATCCATGCCCACTTTCAAGAATACGGTCGCAATACCGGTATCCTGACAAATCGGACGATGGCCTTCGGCACACATACGGCTATTGACCAAAATCTGTGCCATCGCATCTTTGGCGGCAGGGTTCTCTTCTTTTTGGTAAGCCTTGTATAAAGCCTGAATGTAGTCTTTAGGATGGTAGTAGCTGATGAATTGGAAAGCGTCGAAAATACTTTGGATAAAGTCTTCTTGCTTGATGACGGTCATGATTGTGTTCCTTTTCGGGAGTCATGGTAGGGAGGGTTTGTTTATTTCTTAAGAGACCGATTTTTTCAGACGGCCTTCAATAATGTAATAGTGCTTTCAAATGAATGACCCAGACAATATCATTTTCATACCTTATTGATTTAAATAGAATTTAATATCGTATTAAATCACTTGGTTATTGATAATCTATATCCACTGACCACTCACTTACATAGAAACAAAATTACATTATTTTTAAATGATAATCTTATTCCAAGGCCGTCTGAAAATGCTTGCCTTAAGTATCTGAGAAAAAATTTAGTATCCTGTATTTAAAAGGAAACTACCTAAATTTCAGACGGCCTTTCTTATTCTCCAATACAATACACAATTGTAAAATCCGTGTCATTTTCTCCCTCAATCTTCTTGACTGATATCAAACTTGTTTGATTTTCTGAAATTTTATAACAATTTTTTCACTTGCTCGCCTATCAGAACATTATTCAATATATACAATAATCTATGCAAAATTGTCTAACATATAATAATGATTTTTACTAGTTAATATACGAATATTTTAAAATTTATAATAAAAAAGTAATTTTATTTTACTTTTAAAATCAAATTTTTGTAATAAATTTGTCTAAATAATAGGCATATTTTGCTTACAATCCTTCCTCTATGAAACCTTAGTTTTCCCCTATCATCAAAACCTCTAAATTCTGATACACTTTGACCCATACAGATAAATATTGATTTTAAAAGAATTTCTGAGTAAATGACTTGGATATTTCCTCACACACGATAGATGTAATAAAAATACAATTAATCAAATTACCCACTATTCCAACTTCCAATTTCACAGGAACAAACCATGAGTGAAAATTTGTTAACCCTGACCATAGACGGCCATGAAGTCAAAGCTTCTGCCGACTCGTCAATCATCCAAGCCTATGCCCGTTCAGGCAATGCGATTACTGCCAATGTCGGCTGTATGGGTCAAGGCGTATGCGGTTCCTGCCGCTGCATGATTCGTAAAGAAGGCGAGCGCGAAGTAACAACCGCACTGGCATGCGAGACCAAAGTTGAAGAAGGCATGCAGGTCAGCTTCTTGGATTACTTTATCCCCGAGCACATCCAATATTACGACGTCGGCGAGATTGGTGACGGCTGGAACTGGTTGGACGATACCGCCAAAGCTTTCCCTGAAGCACAAAACTGCCGTCATTGCGGCGGCTGCAATCGCGCCTGTCCTAAAGGTTTGCAAGTGGAAAACGGAGTAGCGCAGGTAGTTTCCGGCGATTTCGGCGCGGCTGCGCTGACCTTCGACCAATGCGTGATGTGCAACCTCTGCACCCTCTCCTGCCCCGAACACATCCGTCCGAACCACTTGGGCCTGTTCGCTCGCCGTATGAAAGCGGCGCGCACGCTGCGTCCGGTGGATTTGATGCGCCGCCTGCGCGAAATCGACAGCGGCAAAATGAAAGTCGAATTTGAAGAGGAGTCAGTGTAATGGTTAACAAAATCCAAGGCATAGACTACGAAACCGCCCTTGCCAACCTACGTGCGTCCTCATTGGAGCTTCGTGGCGATTTACCTGAAAAGAACGAATTACTGAGCCAATTTCACCCTGACTATCAGGCAAATGCGCGTGTGAAACTGCCTATCGGCCCAAACCAAGGCGATTACTGTCATCCTGATTTGGCCAAACTCTTAATCAGTCAGCCTCTGATTGACGACTATAATTTGTCAGGCGCTGAACATTTAAACACTGACGTATTGGTAATTGGCGGCGGCGGTGCAGGCGCGGCGGCGGCATTGTCTGCGACTGAAGCCGGCGCACGCGTCATCATGGCGAACAAACTGCGTATCGGCGACAGCAATACCGTGATGGCCGAAGGCGGCATTCAAGCAGCGGTCGGCGCAGAAGACAGCCTGCAACAACACTTTGACGACACCATCAAAGGCGGCCACAACGTCGGCAAAAAAGAATTGGTGGCGCAAATGGTTACCGACGCGCCGTCCGCCATCCGCTGGCTGATTGGTTTGGGCATGACTTTCGACCTTGCCAAAGGCGCGGACAGCAACGGCATGTTGAGCCGCAAGCGTGCAGGCGGTACGACTGTACCGCGCATCTTGAGTTACCGCGACTTTACCGGCCTCGAAATGATGCGCGTACTGCGCGAGGCAGTCGAACTCGACGAAAACATCACCCAGCTCAACCGCCACCCCGCCATCGAATTATTGTCGGACGAACACGGCCGCTGCGTCGGCGCGATTTTGTACGATTTGGAAAAACGCTCTTTGGTATTGGTTCACGCCAAAGCCGTGGTTTTGGCAACCGGCGGCAGCGGACGCCTGCATTTGCAAGGTTTCGCCACTTCCAACCACTATGGCGCGACTGCAGACGGCCTGGTGATGGCTTACCGTATCGGCGCCAAACTGCGCGATGTCGATTCTTTCCAATACCACCCAACCGGCGTTGCCCACCCGCCGCACTTGGCAGGCGCGCTGATTTCCGAAGCAGTGCGCTCCGCAGGCACCAAGCTGGTCAACGGTTTGGGCGAACGTTTCGTTGACGAATTGCAACCGCGCGACGTTGTTGCCGCTGCGATTCTGCGCGAATGCCACGAAGGCCGAGGCGTGGTACGCGACGGTCAAATCGGCGTATTCCTCGACACCCCGCGCCTGATTGCTAACGACCCTGACGTATTGAACCGTTTGGTAACACTCGGCCACGTTGCCCACAAATGCGGCATTGACCCTGCTGTTGAACCGGTCATGATTCATCCGACCCTGCACTATCAAAACGGCGGTATCGAAATCAACAGCGACGGCGCAACCTGCGTCGAAGGTCTCTATTGCGCCGGCGAAGTAACCGGCGGCATTCACGGCCGCAACCGCCTGATGGGCAATGCGCTTTTGGACATTATCAGCTTCGGCCGCCGTGCCGGTAAAGCCGCGGCAAATTGCGGCCTGCCGCTGAAAAAAGTACGCGGCGGTGTCGGACACGTCCACGACCTGCAACGCGAAATGACCCGCGCCGGTCTGACCAGCGACATCAAAGCCCCCGTTTTATATCCCGACTACGGCAAATTCGATTTGCGCGAACACGCCGGTTTGCAGGAGCAACAATCATGAATCAAGCCAATCAAAACTTACTGCATCCTTCCCGCCAAGTCGGCGCAGATTTAGCCGCTTGGCGCAAAGTCGGCGGCGGCGAAGGCCTGCTGGCTGCGCTTGCCGATCCTCAAAGCATCGTTTCCAAGCTGCAAGATGCCAATCTTTGCGGTATGGGCGGTGCAGGTTTCCCAACTTGGCGCAAATGGGAGGCTGCCGTTGCCGCCCAAAGCAAAAATGGCGACAAATACGTTGTCTGCAATGCCAACGAAGACGAACCGGGTACATTTAAAGACCGCGTACTGCTGGCAAATACGCCGCACCAAGTCATCGAAGGAGTTCTGATTGCCGCCGTTGCCTGCCGTGCCAACAAAGCAATTTTGTACGTCAACCCTCATCAAACCGAATCCATCGCTTCCATCACACCGGCCATCGAGCAATGGAAAAACAGCGATTTGTTTATCCGTATCGAAAACTACTTGGGTAAACCTTTGGACTTGCAACTGGTTGAAACTTCAGGCCGTTATATCGGCGGCGAAGAAACTGCCGTGATTTCATGGCTGGAAGGCGGTTTCCCCTTCCCGCGCCGCAAGCCGCCTTTCCCTGCCGAAAGCGGTGTCAACGGTGAGCCGACCCTTATCAACAATACCGAAACCTTCGCCAATATTCCGCAAATCCTTGCCAAAGGGGCGGAATGGTACAAATCGCTGGGCCTAGGCGATGCCGCAGGTACGAAACTCTACTCGCTTTCCGGCGACGTATTAAATCCGGGTTTGTACGAGCTGCCGATGGGTACGACCCTGCAATCGCTGATTTACGATCACGGCGGCGGTATGCTCGAAGGCCGTACGTTTAAAGCCGTATTTACCGGCGGCCCGTCAAACACGCTTTTGACCGTAAAAGATTTGGATGTGCCTTTGGACTTCGTTTCCGTACGCGAACGCAAATCCAGCCTCGGTACCGGCGCGATGATTGTGATTTCCGAAGGCACCAGCGTGGTGCGTAAAGTGGCCGAGTATGTGGAATTTTTTGCTTCCAACTCATGCGGTCAATGCCCGCCGTGTAAAGGCGGCACATTCCAGCTTTCCCGCCTGCTCAACCGCGTGGACACCGGCATCGGCACTCCCGACGACCTGCGCGCCCTGCAAAGCCTGTGCCAACTGTTGCCACGAAGCGGCCGTTGCGGTTTGATTGACGGCGCGGTTACCGTGTTGCAAAGCTCGCTGCGTACCTTCCCCGAAGAGTACGGCCTGCCGCAAGAACAGGAGTAAAACGGCGTTGTTTTCAGACGGCCTGTTTCTGTAAAGGCCGTCTGAAAGACGATACTCGACTCCCATTCTCTTCTTTCCAAGATTGAAGAGAAACCCAATAAGAAAAATACCTTCCGAACCTACCAAAATACGTTCAGACAGGCTTTAGCAACACTCAGGCCGTCTGAAAACAGATTTCCCAATACTTTAAATCCTCAAATTAGGAGATTCAACATGGGCTTCAAGCCAATTCCTGCGGCGGTCGCACTTGTGCTGACGCTGCTTATCTGGTTCGTTATCCCCGTTCCTCAAGGCGTATCGCCTGACGCATGGCATCTTTTGGCATTGTTTGTCGGCATCATTGCCGGCATCATCGGCAAAGCCATGCCTATCGGCGCAATGGCGATTTTGGGCATTACCTTGGTTGCACTGACCGGCGTGACCAACGAAAAAGCTGCAGACGCAACCAAAGACGCTTTGAGCAGCCTCAACAACCCACTTATCTGGATGATCGGTATCGCCATCATCATCTCGCGCGGCCTGTTGAAAACCGGCTTGGGTATGCGTATTGGCTATCTTTTGATTTCTCTCTTCGGCAAACGCACGCTGGGCGTAGGTTACAGCTTGGCATTGGCCGACTTGGTCATCGGTCCGGTAACGCCGAGTAATACCGCGCGCGGCGGTGCCATCGTACATCCGATTATGAAATCCATTGCCCTGAGCTTCGACTCTGACCCTGAAAAAGGTACGGAAGGCAAAATCGGTAAATACCTTTCACTGGTCAACTTCCACTCCAACGTAATTACCTGTCTGATTTTTATCACTGCCACCGCACCCAATCCGCTGGTAGTCGAATTGGTTGCCAAAGCCACCAATTCGCAAATCCAACTCTCTTGGGGTACTTGGTTCTTGGCGATGGTCGTACCCGGCCTGCTTGCCATGCTGCTGATGCCGCTGGTGCTGTACTTCCTGTATCCGCCTGAAATCAAACAAACCCCTAACGCCACTGCATTGGCAAAAGAGCATTTGGCTGCCATGGGGCCGATGAAGCGTGAAGAAAAAATCATGCTGGGCATTTTCCTGGTTCTGCTGCTGTTGTGGGCGGGTATTCCCGAGATGCTGTTCGGCGTGAAAGTTGATGCTACCGCCACCACCTTCCTCGGCTTGAGCCTGTGCCTTTTGACCGGCGTACTGACTTGGGAAGATGCGCTAAAAGAAAAAAGCGCGTGGGATACCATCGTTTGGTTTGCGGCCTTGGTGATGATGGCAAACTTCCTCAACAAACTGGGCCTCATCAGCTGGTTGTCCGACTCCATGCAAAGCGGTATCGCCCATATGGGCTTGGGTTGGGAAGCCGGTTGCGCCCTGTTGATGCTGGCCTACCTCTACGCCCACTACGTTTTCGCCAGCGGTACGGCACACGTTACCGCCATGTTCGGCGCATTCTACGGCGCAGGCTTGGCCTTGGGCGCACCACCGATGCTGTTTGCCCTGATTATGGCAGCCGCTACCGGCATCATGATGTCGCTGACCCACTACGCTACCGGTTCTGCACCTGTCATTTACGGCTCGAACTACGTCAACATGACCGAATGGTGGAAAGCCGGCTTCATCATGAGCGTGGTCGAAATTCTGATTTTCAGCACTGTCGGCATCTTGTGGTGGAAAGCCTTGGGCTATTGGTAATCCTTTAGCCGATTGAAAAATCAGGCCGTCTGAAAACTCCAATTTCAGACGGCCTTTTGTTACAATTTCATTTTTACCGAACACACTCAATTACCGTGAAAATACTCATCCTCGGCAGCGGCCAAGTCGGCTCGACCGTCGCCCAAAACCTCGCCTCTGTTCCCAGCAACGACGTTACCATCATCGACATCGACGAAAAAGCGCTCAACCGCATCAGCAGCCGCCTCGATGTCCAAACCATCGTCGGCAACGGCGCATCGCCCTTTACCCTCGAACAGGCAGGCGCGGCGGACTCCGACCTTCTGCTTGCCCTGACCCGCAGCGACGAAACCAACATTGTCGCCTCCAAAATCGCCGCCGACCTATTCAACATCCCCAGCCGCATCGCACGCGTGCGCTCAAGCGAATACCTCGAATATCCGGTTGACGGCAGCGATAACCCCGAAGAAGGCAGCCTCAACATCTTCGGCATTACCGAAACCATCAGCCCCGAACAGCTGGTTACCGAACAACTCGTCGGCCTGCTCAACTACACCAGCTCATTGCAGGTACTCAGTTTCGCCAACGACCAAGTCCGCATGGTGATTGTTCAAGCACGCAAAGGCGGTTTGCTGATCGGCCGTGAAATTGCCGACATCAACCAGCACCTGCTCGAAGGTGCGGACTGCCAAATCTGCGCCATCTACCGCAACAACCGCCTGATCGTCCCAACGCCGCAAACCGTCATCATTGAAGGCGATGAAGTCCTGTTTGCTGCCGACATCAACAGCGTTGAAGCCATCATGCGTGAATTGCGTCCGAAAGAAGCGCGTACCCGCCGCATCATGATTGCCGGCGGCGGCAACATCGGCTACCGCCTCGCCAAGCAGCTCGAATCCAAATACGACATCAAAATCATCGAATACAAACCCCACCGTGCCGAATGGCTGGCCGAAAATCTGGACAACACCCTCGTCCTGCAAGGTTCCGCCACCGACGAAACCCTGCTGGACGAAGAATACATCGACGAAATCGACGTCTTCTGCGCACTGACCAATGATGACGAAAACAACATCATGTCCAGCCTGTTGGCAAAAAACCTTGGTGCCAAACGCGTGATTACCATCGTCAACCGCTCAAGCTACGTCGATTTGCTCGAAGGCAACAAAATCGATATCGTCGTTTCCCCTCACCTGATTACCATCGGCTCCATCCTCGCCCACATCCGCCGCGGCGACATCGTTGCCGTCCACCCCCTGCGCCGCGGCACGGCCGAAGCCATCGAAGTGGTGGTACACGGCGACAAAAACACTTCCGCCATCGTCGGCCGCCGCATCAGCGGCATCAAATGGCCGAGCGACTGCTACATCGCCGCCATCGTCCGCGGCGCAACCGGCGAGGTCATCATGGGACACCACACCGAAACCATCCTCCAAGACGGCGACCACATTATCTTCTTCGTCTCACGCCGCCGCGTCCTGCCGGAGTTGGAAAAACTCATTCAAGTTAAAATGGGCTTTTTCGGTTAAACCCGAAATCCGTTTGCTTGAAGCCATAAAAAGGCCGTCTGAAAACCTTTTCAGACGGCCTTTATTCTTGTTTTATTTACGCTTTGTCAACACTGTTTTTACGGCCAAACCAAACAAAACCAATCACACCCAATACAATCATCGGCACGCTCAACCATTGACCCATGGACAAGCCCAAAGTCAATAGGCCGAGATAGTCGTCAGGCTGACGGGCAAATTCAGCGATAAAGCGGAACAATCCATAACCGCCCAAGAACAATGCGGCCGTTTGTCCGGCCGGACGCGGTTTTTTCGAGAAAATCCAAACAATGACAAACAGGCAAATGCCTTCAAGGGCAAACTGGTAAAGCTGAGACGGATGGCGCGGCAGCATGCCGTATTGTTGCAGCCATTCAGCCCACAAAGGATTGTGCGCCGCAGCTTCCGCATCTTCGTAACGCGCTTGCGGGAAACCCATCGCCCAGAAAGCATTGAGTTCGGTAACTCGTCCCCAAAGTTCGCCGTTGATAAAGTTGCCGATACGGCCGGAAGCCAAGCCCAGCGGTACGAGCGGTGCAACGGTATCCATCAATTTTAAAATGCTGATGTTGTGCTTGCGGCCAAACAGCCACATGGCAACGACCACGCCCAAGAAGCCGCCGTGAAACGACATACCGCCTTCCCAAACTTTGAAAATATCCAACGGGTTGGCAAGATAGTCGGAAAATTTATAAAACAAAACGTAGCCGATACGGCCGCCCAAGATTACGCCCAAGATACCCCAAGTCAGGAAATCGTCGAGTGTTTCTTTGGTAAACACAGAATTGCCCTGCGCGATACGGCGGCGGCCCAAAATCGTAAACAGGATAAAGCCGACAATATAGCTCAAGGCATACCAACGGATGGCAAGCGGGCCGATGCTGATCAGCACCGGATCAAACTGGGGATGTATCATCATAATGTGTGTTCCTTATCTCAAAGGCCGTCTGAAAGCCTGAACTTTCAGACGGCCTGTATGCAGTGTCGGACGGTTTAACGCAAATCGCCAACCACATTCAAAATAGCAGACAACATGGCCTCACCCAAGCGCAGCGAGCGTTGGCCGTTCCAGCCGAAATCATCGTCCGGCAGGTTGGCATTGTCTTTAAACGGCATTTCCAAAGTATAGGCAAGGCAGTTGAAATGATTGCCGACCCAGTTGGTCGCCAAAGTCATGTTTGCCTGACCCGGCGCATCTTTGTCATAGCCGTAATCGTCTTGGAAATCGGGGCTGGCATTGAGCAGCGCGAGTTTGAATTGTTCTTCCAAGGCTTCGATGCGCTCGTTGTAGTTCGGCACGCCTTCGGTACCGGCCACAAAGACAAACGGCAGGCCTTCATCGCCGTGAATATCCAAGAACAAATCCACGCTGGTTTCCATCATTTTTTCGCGGACGGTAAAGACTTCGGGGCTTCGCTCCAAAGTCGGATTTTCCCATTCGCGGTTGAGGTTGGCGCCGGCGGCATTGGTGCGCAGATTACCCAAAACCGAACCGTCCGGATTCATATTCGGCACAATATAGAAAGTCGCACGGTCAAGCAGCATGCGCGCGGTCGGATCTTGCGGATCAAGCAGACGACCCAGCAAACCTTCGACAAACCATTCCGCCATGGTTTCGCCCGGATGTTGACGAGCGATAATCCAGACTTTCATGTCGCTTTCGACTTGGTTGCCGATGGTCAAAAGATTAATATCACGGCCTTGAACGGTACTGCCCAAGTCGTCGATACGGCACAAGCCGCTGCCCTGCGCATCGCCCAAAAGATTCAAATGCTGCTCGTTGGAATAAGGCTCGAAATAGGCGTAGTAAACGCTGTTGGACAAAGGCGTATGGTTGATGGTCAACACGCCGTTTTCATAGCTGGTCGGCACGCGAAACCAATTTTGGCGGTCGTAAGAGGCGCAAGCCTGATAGTCCTCCCAGCCCAAAGGATACGCAGCGTCCGCCGCATTTTCAAAATGCATCACGCAGTTTTGATAGGCCGCACCCTGCAAACGGAAGTAAAACCATTGGGCAAACTCCGAAGCATTGTCGGGACGCAGGGCGAGACGGATATCGGCAGGGTTGCTCAAGTCTTTGACAACGACCGAACCGGCATCGAATTGGGTGCTGATTTTCATCATGGGTATCCTTAGTAATCGGCGAAGAGGCCGAAGCAAACCGTCATTTTACCGTTTGCATGAGGCTGGTTTCAACCATTTAACTGATTTAACAGGATTTCAAGCGCTTGGAAATATTGTTTCAGACGGCCTTTGGGATTAAGATAAAGGCCGAAATTATGAAACAAGGTTGAAACCATGACTCAGCAACAATCTGTCTCCCCTGCCATCAAAGCGCGCGTCCTTGCCGAATCTTTACCTTATATCCGCCGTTTTTCCGGCTCCATCATCGTCATCAAATACGGCGGCAATGCCATGACCGAGTCGGCCTTAAAAGAGGGCTTCGCACGCGATGTCGTCCTGCTCAAACTGATCGGCCTGCATCCCGTCATCGTTCACGGCGGCGGCCCGCAAATCAATGAAATGTTGGAAAAAGTCGGCAAAAAAGGAGAGTTTGTTCAAGGCATGCGCGTCACCGACAGCGAAACCATGGACATTGTAGAAATGGTTTTGGGCGGGCACGTCAATAAAGAAATCGTTTCCATGATTACCACCTTCGGCGGTCGCGCCGTCGGCATTACCGGCCGTGACAACCACTTCATCAAAGCGGAAAAACTCCTGATCGACACGCCCGAACAAAAAGGCGTGGACATCGGCCAAGTCGGCACAGTGGCCGACATCGATACCCGTTTGGTGGAAGGCTTGGTCGAGCGCGGCTGCATTCCGGTCATCGCACCCATCGGCGTAGGCCAAAACGGCGAAGCGTTCAACATTAATGCCGACTTGGTTGCCGGCAAACTAGCGGAAAAACTTCAAGCCGAAAAATTGTTGATGATGACCAATATCCCCGGCGTACTGGATAAAGAAGGCAAATTATTGACCACCCTGACGCCAAGCCGCATTGACGAACTGATTGAAGACGGCACGCTGTACGGTGGTATGCTGCCTAAAATTGCCTCTGCCGTCGAAGCCGCCAAAAGCGGCGTCAAAGCTACGCATATCATAGACGGCCGCGTTCCCAACGCCCTGCTCTTGGAAGTGCTGACCGATGACGGCGTAGGCTCAATGATTTTGGGTGAAGGCTAATCCGTTTTTCAGACGGCCTTATGCCTTATTTAATCAGCTTTTCACCCTAAAAAGGGTAAAAAATGTTACACTATACGGCTTATGTTTGTTTGAGCGATATTGACGTGAAACAAACTTACAGTCGGTTTCATACCGACTCCGATGCCATGCCCGGCAAAGACGGTATAATGTCTGCATTCATCAGACTTCGGCAATCATCCTCAAGGCCGTCTGAAGCGTAACAAAGCTACTTTTCTTTTACCATCCTATTTGGAGATATTCATGAGCGCAATCGTTGATATTTTTGCACGCGAAATCTTAGACTCTCGCGGCAACCCTACTGTAGAGTGTGACGTATTGTTGGAATCCGGCGTCATGGGACGCGCAGCCGTACCTAGTGGCGCATCAACCGGCCAAAAAGAAGCTTTGGAACTGCGTGACGGCGACAAATCCCGTTACTTGGGCAAAGGCGTATTGAAAGCCGTTGACCACGTCAATAACCAAATCGCGCAAGCCCTCATCGGTATCGATGCCAACGAACAATCTTATATCGACCAAATCATGATCGAATTGGACGGTACTGAAAACAAAGGCAACTTAGGTGCCAACGCCACTTTGGCCGTTTCCATGGCCGTAGCACGCGCAGCCGCTGAAGATTCAGGCCTGCCGCTGTACCGTTACTTGGGTGGCGCAGGCCCAATGGCTCTGCCTGTTCCGATGATGAACGTAATCAACGGCGGCGAACATGCCAACAACAGCCTGAACATCCAAGAATTCATGATCATGCCTGTCGGCGCAAAATCTTTCCGCGAAGCTCTGCGTTGCGGCGCCGAAATTTTCCACGCACTGAAAAAACTGTGTGATGCCAAAGGCTTCCCAACTACCGTGGGCGACGAAGGCGGTTTCGCACCTAACCTGAACAGCCACAAAGAAGCCCTGCAACTGATCGTAGAAGCAACCGAAGCCGCAGGCTACAAAGCAGGCGAAGACGTATTGTTCGCCCTGGACTGCGCATCCAGCGAGTTCTACAAAGACGGCAAATACCACTTGGAAGCCGAAGGCCGCTCTTACACCAGCGCAGAATTTGCCGAATACTTGGAAGGCCTGGTTAACGAATTCCCAATTGTTTCCATCGAAGACGGTATGGACGAAAACGACTGGGAAGGCTGGAAACTGCTGACCGAAAAATTGGGCAAAAAAGTTCAATTGGTCGGCGACGACTTGTTCGTGACCAATCCAAAAATCTTGGCCGAAGGCATCGAAAAAGGCGTGGCAAACGCATTGCTGGTCAAAGTCAACCAAATCGGTACATTGAGCGAAACCCTGCAAGCCGTCGACTTGGCCAAACGCAACCGCTACGCCAGCGTAATGAGCCACCGTTCCGGCGAAACCGAAGACAGCACCATTGCCGACTTGGCAGTCGCTACCAACTGTATGCAAATCAAAACCGGCTCCCTGTCCCGCTCCGACCGCATGGCGAAATACAACCAATTGTTGCGCATTGAAGAAGAATTGGCCGAAGCCGCTTACTACCCTGGCAAAGCCGCATTCTACCAACTGGGCAAATAAGCAGAATATAGGATATTGATTGTATGAAGTGGGTAACTTTTGTTTTAACCTTCGCACTGTTGTGCTGTCAGTACAGCCTTTGGTTTGGCAAAGGCAGCGTCGGGCATACGGAAGAATTGCAGGAGCAGCTCGTCCGTCAGGAGGAAAAAAACCAAACGCTCACTTTACGCAACAATTTCCTCAATGCGGAAGTTGAAGACTTGGCACACGGACAAGAGGCCATCGCCGAAATTGCCCGCGTCGAATTGGGCTATGTCCAAGACGGCGAAGTATATTACCGAATCATCGACCGCCGCTAAACCCTGCAAAACAAAGGCCGTCTGAAAACATGTTTTTCAGACGGCCTTTTTTATCGCAATCGCT
Organism: Neisseria sp. HMSC073G10; assembly: GCF_001812605.1. Taxonomy (NCBI): domain Bacteria; kingdom Pseudomonadati; phylum Pseudomonadota; class Betaproteobacteria; order Neisseriales; family Neisseriaceae; genus Neisseria; species Neisseria sp. HMSC073G10. The sequence goes on from NZ_KV809512.1 coordinate 66,175, forward strand.
ATATAATCACATATCCCAAAATCAAATTACACCCATCATGTATGACGTAAACACCCACGATGTCCGACGATTCTTCGCCCACGTCTGGCAACACAGGCTCGCACCGCTCCAATTGGACGGCCTACAGCAAAAAGCCTTACGCATTATCGAAGCCCATCCCGAATACGGACACTATCTCGAAGACATCGAACAATATTTAGATAAAGAATGGCTGCCCGAAGACGGCGAAAGCAACCCATTCCTGCACATGTCGCTACACCTTTCCCTGCAAGAGCAAAGCGCCATCGACCAGCCCCCGGGCATCCGTGCCATCCACCAACAACTTTGCGCCCGTTACAACGGCGACTGGGTCAAAGCCGAACACGATATGATGGAAGCCTTGGCAGAAACCATCTGGGAAGCGCAACGCTACGGACGGGGCCTAGATGTCAACGCCTACATGACCCGCTTGAGGAAATTGATCGGCTTAGGCCAAGAAGAAAACGCCCGTCTCAATCCCCATGAAGTCGGCCTGACGGATACAAAGTAACTTCTTCTCAGACGGCCTCAGCCCATACAAATCCTTACGCTTGCCAAAGCCAACGTTTCCATCTTTCATGCTAAATTACTTTTTTGAAATCCCCTTATAAGGAAACCAAAATGCTCCGTCCAGCCCTTATTGCCCTACTGCTAGCCGCCTCCCTGCCCGTAGCAGCAGAAAGCCTCAACTACAACATCGTTGAATTTTCCGAATCCGCTAACATGGAAGTACCGCGGGACACCATGACCGCATATTTCAGCGTCAACGCAGAAGGCAAAGACCGTCAAGCCGTCAACCAAGCCTTCATGAAGAAATTCAACCAGTTCAACAAAATCTCCCAAAACAGCAAATTTAAAGCCGAACTGATGGAACGCAACGCCTCCCCGCGCTATCAATACACCAACGGCAAACGTACCCAAACCGGCTGGGAAGAACACGCCTACTTCAAAGTAGAAAGCAAAGACTTTGAAGCGCTCAACCGCCTGATTGCCGACAGCATCAATATCGCCGTTTTGGAAAACTCCTCATTTTCCGTATCCAAAGAAAAACGCGAAGAAACCGTCGACCAATTGAGCAAAACCGTCATCCTGCGCTTCAAAGACCGCGCCCAAAACCTCGCCCAAACGCTCGGCTTCTCCAGCTACAAAATTGTTAAACTCAACCTGGGCCATATCGGCAACCGCCAAGTCAGCGGCGACTTTGCACACGCTAAAATGCTTCGTGCAATCCCCGCTGCAGAAGTAGCGGCAGGAATAGAAGATGGCATACCAGCCTCTCCAGGTTCGGAAGAGATCAGCCTGACCGTCAACGGCTCGGTGCAAATGTAGGATTTTCTTTGAAATCATTTTAAAGGCCGTCTGAAAGTATATTTTTCAGACGGCCTTTGTGTTGCTCAACAATTAGAATGGTTGTTTCTATATAAGGAAAGAATGAAAAAATAAAACTCTAATTATTTCAACTTGTTGCAATCAAATATTGATGACTTTCTTAAAAATACGTAAAAATAACCCCGATAACAGAGTAATTATATCATTATATTTTACAATATTAACGTAAAATTTTTACACATTGCTTTCAAGAGCCAACCATTTATGTTCTCTGTTTTACTTTTTGAAAATAAAAACAGAGGACTTCTAATACTTTGGTAATTCTCTTGAATAAATTTCTGTTCTATAGCTATGCTCTATTTTTGAGTTTCAAATATAGTATGGAGCTATCAAAATTGACAACTACATAAATAATATTCTTATTCTTTGTTTAATCTAACAAGAAAATGCTTAAATTGTTCTTCGTCGTTATCCAACTTTCCGAAAAATAACTCATCAATTTGCTCAATTAACGGAACAGCTGTTTGTAATATTTCTTCTCCTTTTGAGACCTTTGCAAAATCCACCCAAAATCCCCTAAATTCCCACCAAGACATTTA
>NZ_KV809513.1:0-3045 GCF_001812605.1 Neisseria sp. HMSC073G10
CATCTGAAGGCGATGTGTTTGAACCTTTTGAAAGTGGCTAACAGGCTAAGTGTGCCTGTTGTTGCTTAAAAGGCGGCCCGGATGCCTGATTAATCAGGTATCCAAGGGGAATTAAGGGGATATTTGGGTAAAATCAGGAGTAATGTAGGAGCGGAAATAGACGAAAACCTGTGTTTGGATTTCGGCTGTTGGGGGAAAGGAATTTTGCAAAGGTCTCAGGCTTTTTTATTATCAATAATAAAGGCCGTCTGAAACTTTTCAGACGGCCTTTTCATTTCGCCAAACCGTTAACCCGGACGACCATCCGAACGCGGGCGGATCAGCCAAGGAATATATTTCCATGCGTATAACAGCAAAGAAGCGGCAAATAAAGCGGCGGAGCAACGGATACTGTGCGTGTATGCCGTACCGCTCACAAAGGTAGCCAAAACACGGACAACCGTTGCAGCTATCATCAACCAAAAGGCGACAGGAACCACTTTAGGCGGCGGATAAATAGAGTTGCCGGTATGGCCAAGCGCGGTTCGTGCCATCATGCCCAAAGTTAGCACGCCGATACCGCCAACGCCGATAAGGTGCACGCCCAAATTCAGGAAGTTTGAAATCCAATAGGAAAGACCGACCGCAATCAAACCCAAGCCGGTAAACAGATAGCCGGCAAACAAAATCCAAAGCATAGGCTCTTTCAGTACGGCTTTATACCACCAGCGGTACACCTGCACGGTAAAAATCACACCGGCAGCAAAAGAGAACAAAGCAGCCAATCCCGGCAATATGTTATGCGCCATCATCATGGCAGCCAGCATAGGCAGCCAAAGCGATGCGTGCGCTACCCATTGAGGGCTGGGGATTTGCGGCACGTTCAGGCGTTTGGACGTAAAGAACGAGATAATCCGCATGCCGATCAAACCGATAAAGCCGGCCACCATAATCAAACCGGATTGCAAACCGGTCATCAGCGCAATGGCATCAAACGGCTGCACTTTCAGATGGAAGGCGAAATGGGTGCCGCCCAAAACAAAAATAGCGAACACGGCAACATAGTTGCGCTTGTTTTGAGAACGAATTACCGGCAAAGCCATGCATACCGCGCCATACCAGAAAAAGATCGTACCGAATATGCCGCTTGCCGTTACCCCCCAACCGGGGATAAACATACAAATGCGGGCCAACAGCCAAAATGCGGTCAAACCGGCCAACGCCTTACCGCGTGTCGGCGGCTGGCCTGTCCAAGTCGCCACGGCCGTCAATAAAAATGCAATGACAACCAATCCGGCATAGCCCCAAATCATTTCATGGGCATGCCAATAAAAACCAGGCAACTCAGGCGTACCCTGAAAGCCGAAGCCCCAAAGCAGTATAGACAATGCGCCATACAAAGCCGCCAACGAATAAAACGGGCGGAAGGCCATTGCCCAAACCGGGTGTTTGAACAAATCGTTCATGGTGGTTCCTTCAATTTTTATATCATCATAAAACAGCAACAGAGGCCGTCTGAAACTTTTCAGACGGCCATCGATTCCTTTCCCTGTTACACATTTTCAGGCAAAGGCAAAAAAGGTTCAATCGCAGGGAAAAGCTCGCGCTCCTCAAAGCGCGCATGATCGCGCAAAGTAACAGCAAACTCCTTATTCCATGATTCATTCATATATTCAGGATGCGCCATCATCGCACGCAATTTGGCATGATCGCCTTCAAAACGCTGCCGCAACGCAGGGTCAATTTTATCCCAATACGGCGCAAACATGGTTTCCTCTTCCAAAAAATGTGGCTCCAGCTCAATAAAATGAGGCTCCAGCTCCGCCTGATGGCTTTGATCGGGCGTACGCAGGAGACGGACGCACAACGACAGCGAGCCATGATGTTCGCGGGAAAGTTCTATTAAGGCAGGATGGCGTTTCAAGGGCTTCATAAGTTCGTTATAATGGTAACAGTTTGTCAAACTGGATTAATTCAAATGTTTCAGATATTATGAAACCCAATCCCACATAAAGTCAAACAGCCCCTCACCAAGCACTACGCTTTTGACATATAATAAAAATATCTAAAGAGCCAGCCATGTATCTGACCCAACATACCGATTACGGATTGCGCGTATTGGTTTATACCGCCATCAACGACGACACCCTCGTCAATATCGGCACCATTGCCGAGACTTACAATATTTCCAAAAGCCATTTGATGAAAGTGGTTACCTCATTAGTCAAAGGCGGTTTTCTGGTCAGCGTACGCGGCAAAGGCGGCGGTTTGCGCTTGGCGGATGTTCCTGAAAAAATCAACATTGGCGCAGTCGTCCGCCATCTTGAGCCGATGCAGGTTGTCGAATGCATGGGCGATAACAACGAATGCCTCATCACCCCATCCTGCCGACTGACCGGCATCATTACCGGCGCCATCAAAGCCTTCTTCAACCATTTAGATCAATACTCCCTGCAAGATCTTTTGGACAAACCAACCTACGACATACTCTATACCCCGCGCATCCCCATCAACGAAATACGCAGAATGGTTGATTAAATCTTCAGGCCGTCTGAAAACAGTCAAGCTATATCGAAATAATCATCAGCCTCTCAATATAGGGGCGTGTGGTATTACTCGGAAAAATAATAAACAATGCCGTCTGGAATTAAGATTTTCAGACGGCATTGTTAATTTTAAAATAATAGAAAGATATCGACCAGAGCAAGCAAAAAGTAACTGCTCGCCATTTACTTATTCCCTAGTCAAAAAGTACGCCAAGTATCTTCCCAGTCAACGTAACGGTCTTTTTCCAATACAAAATTGGGAACGTTAGTAAAACTTTCGTGGCCATGACGAATATAATTTTGATTATGAATCCATAGAGTTTTACCTTGTAAATATTTCTTTAAAATATAAAATACCGTCTGGATTGTGAAATCTCAGACGGTATTATTTTGGTTTATAAAATATCAACCATTAAAATGATTACACTTTTTCTACAGATTAACCTTCTGGCAATGGTAATGAAGCCAAATACCGTAGAGTAATTACATAATCAATCTAACGTCCTTAAAATAACAATAG
>NZ_KV809513.1:3145-67598 GCF_001812605.1 Neisseria sp. HMSC073G10
AATCAATCTAACGTCCTTAAAATAACAATAGCATTTTTATCATTGCTGAATATTCTATCTGCGTGTGGTATTCCGCGCGATGAAGTGCTTCGATCGTACTCAATATACACTCTTTTACCTGATGGAAGCGTTGCTTGCAAGTCTGGGCGACATATTCCTACACGACAAAAATTTCCATACTGCTAATCTACGTCAGCCCCAAAAACAAAGATTTGTTTTTTTCATTCAACATATCTATCCTAAATACGCCATCACTCCATTGAGTTTTTAATTTGTATTTCGCTCTTGTTAAATGTTTTTCTGTTTGCCGATTTCTTTTGCTAATGTAAAAAATACTCTACCACTCTCATTGGTTAAAGTTTTCAAGTATTCATCAACATCAGTAACATTAATAACAACTGTTTCATTTGTATGTTTATTAAATTCTAAATCAACAATAATATTCCCATTAACCAATATTTCATATATATCTTCTTCTTCAGGCAGCATAGACAAACAATAAGCACTTGAAGCTGAAAACTCTTTTTTCAGATACTGAAGAAGAAAAGTATTTTTAATTAAAACATCATTAAATTCATCTAATGATTGCTTGACTTCTTCCGTTGTCCAATTTTTAACATTATTCTTCATTGTATTCTACCTGGGGTCGTAGTTATGGGGCTTAGGAAGCAAAATCACAAAATATAATGATAAGCTTCTAACAGAAAAATAATTGTAGCAAAGATACAATTTATTCTTAATGCCCTTAAATAAGATCTATTTGATATTTTTTCCACCCAAATAAAACCCTAAAAAACTTAAAACTCATAAACCTAGCAGTAATGAAATACTCAAAAAAACTTAAGGTCATTCCTTCTGATTTTAGAATTTTATAGACCAATACAAAATTAGTTAATATAGTAACAAGATACAAAAATATCAAACCAAAAAATATATAAGGTATTAATGCTATCATTTAATTTTTCCTTACATTTGCACTAAACTTAGATATTGGTGCTTTTACTCTTATATTTGGTGTTTTTTTTTCTTAAATGCTGTCCATTGCCACCCTATAGTTCCATTTGTCGAAAATCCACTACCTGAACCTAATTTCGCAGTGTAAATTATCTCTTCACCTTTATCAATTTGAATCTTAACCCCATCAAAAAACAATGAATAAAAAATGCCCGAAGCCAAAAGCCTCGGGCATTTTTAATATTTGGTGGGTCCGGTGGGTTTCGAACCCACGACCAAGGGATTATGAGTCCCCTGCTCTAACCCCTGAGCTACAGACCCGTCAAGAGTAGATGCGGATTATAGCATAACTTGTTGCTTGTTCAAGATGCCGGGAAAATGTTTCAGACGGCCTGTTGGTTTTCTATTCGGGCATTATGCCGATACGCCCAATGCTTCCCAAACTTTCAAAGCGTCCGATGTTGCTTTGACATCGTGAACACGGATGATTTGCGCGCCTCGGGCGACTGTGGCCAAAGCGGCTGCCACGCTGCCGTATACGCGTTTGGCGGCATCTTGTTCGCCTGTCAGTTCGCCAATCATACGTTTGCGCGATACGCCGATCAGAAGGGGGAATCCGGTTGCGTTCATCAACTCAGGCAAATGTTTTATCAGGGTGATATTGTGTTGCAGGTTTTTGCCGAAACCGAAGCCGGGGTCTAGCGTGATGCGTTCGGGGGCAATGCCTGCTTGAACGCATTCTGTCGCGCGTGCTTTTAAATAACGCGCGACTTCTTCGACGACATCTTGATATTGCGGATTCAGCTGCATGGTTTTGGGCAAACCCTGCATGTGCATGAGACACACGCCCGTCTTCGGCTGTTGCGCCAGCAATGCGACTGCGCCTTCATCACTTAATGCGGCAACATCGTTGATAATATCGACGCCACCTTGCGCCAAGGCTTTTTCCATGATCACCGTGCGGCGCGTATCCAAGCTGACGGGAACATTCCACTTGGCGACTTCCGCCAAAACCGGCTGTACCCTGGCCCATTCTTCTTCAAGAGAAACATCATCCGAACCTGGGCGGGTAGATTCGCCGCCGATATCGAGAATATCCGCACCGTCTTTCAACAGCTGCTCGGCATGTGCCAATGCTATTTGGACATTTTGCGAATAGGTGCCGCCATCGGAAAATGAATCGGGGGTCAGATTGACGATGCCCATGATTTTTGGTTTGTCTAAGGCGATTTCAAATCGGCCTGCCTGCCAAATGTGCGTGTTCATAATGCTTCCATTGATGAAATAATAGGATAGAGGCCGTCTGAAACTTTTCAGACGGCCTTTAGGTTTTGACTTCAAAACAGTAAATTACATTCCGCCGTAATTCGGTCCGCTCGCGCCTTCGGGACAAATCCAAGTGATGTTTTGCGTCGGGTCTTTGATGTCGCACGTTTTGCAGTGAACACAGTTGGCGGCGTTGATTTGCAGGCGCGGATTACCGTTTTCTTCGACGATTTCATATACGCCGGCCGGACAATAGCGGGTTTCGGGCGAGGCGTATTCTTTGTAGTTTACATCTATCATGACCTGCGGATTTTTCAGCACCAAATGGTCAGGCTGGTTTTCTTCGTGTGCAAGGTTGGCAAGGAAAACGCTGCTCAAACGGTCGAAGGTCAAAACGCCGTCAGGCTTCGGATAATCAATCGGCTTGCATTCGGCGGCTTTTTTGAGCTGCTCGTTGTCTTTGCCGTGATGTTTCAAGGTCCACGGGGCTTTGCCTCTAAAAATCATTTGGTCGATGCCGGTATAGATTGAGCCGAGGTAAACGCCCCATTTGAATGACGGACGGACATTGCGCGCGGCGTAAAGCTCTTGATACAGCCAGCTTTGTTCAAAGCGTTGCTGATAATCGGTGGCTTCTTTGCCACTGTCGAAGCTTTCCACTTCTTCGAGGTTTTCTAACAAAGGAAATACGGCTTCTGCGGCAAGCATGGCGGATTTCATGGCCGTATGGATGCCTTTGATGCGCGGCATATTCAGGAAACCTGCGGCATCGCCGACCAAAACGCCGCCTTTGAACGAGAGTTTCGGCAGGCTTTGCAAACCGCCTTCAATCAACGAACGCGCGCCATAAGCGATACGGCGGCCGCCTTCAAAGGTTTTGCGGATTTCAGGATGGGTTTTGAAACGTTGGAACTCTTCAAACGGCGACAGATAAGGGTTTTGATAATCTAAGCCTACCACAAAGCCGACAGCAACTTTGTTTTCGTCAAAGTGATAAATAAACGATCCGCCATAGGTTTTGCTGTCCAACGGCCAGCCTGCGCTGTGCATAACCAAACCGGGCTGATGTTTTTCAGACGGCACTTCCCAAATTTCTTTAATGCCCAAGCCGTAAGTTTGCGGTTCGCTGTTTTGGTCGAGCTTAAATTGTTCAATGACTTGCTTGGAAAGCGAGCCGCGACAGCCTTCGGCAAATATGGTTTGCTGCGCCCAAAGCTCCATGCCGGGCTGGAATGAATCGGTCGGTTCGCCGTCTTTGCCCACACCCATATTACCGGTCGCAATGCCTTTGACCGAACCGTCTTCGTGATAAAGGACTTCGGCAGCGGCAAAACCCGGATAAATTTCCACGCCTAAATTTTCCGCCTGCTCTGCCAACCAGCGGACAACTTCGCCCAAGCTGGCAATGTAATTCGCATGGTTGTCGAAATTCGGGGTAATCGGCAGGTTGAACGCTTTTTTCTCGGTCAGGAACAAAACCCTGTCCTTCGTCACTGTACGCGTCAGCGGCGCGCCTTTTTCTTTCCAATCAGGAATCAGCTCATTCAAAGAAATCGGATCGATGATGGCGCCTGCAAGCGAGTGCGCACCGGCCTCCGAACCCTTCTCCACCACGCAAACGCTGATTTCGCGTCCATTCTTTTCGGCAAGCTGCTTGAGTTTGATGGCGGCAGACAAACCCGACGGGCCTGCGCCGACAATCACGACATCGTATTGCATACTGTCGCGTTCGATGGTTTCTGTCATAGTGGTTCCTGTATTGTCATTATTCAATTTAATCCGCTAATTATACAGCCTGGACATATAGTTACCAAATACAACAAAAGGCCGTCTGAAACTTTACTCAAATTTCAGACGGCCTTGACTGTATTCAAAAGATTACTGCGCTTTGGTTTCCGTTACAAAACCGATTTTGCTGATACCGGCTTCGCGCGCCGCTTGCAGGGCTTGGTTGACATAATCGTATTCAACCGCTTTATCCGCCGCAATCGCCACAATCACATCTTCGTTTTTCGCTTTGGCTTCTTTCAGCTTGGCAGTTACCGTTGCCAAATCCACTTTGGCATCAGAATCGCCGCCAACAACATAAGCACCACTGGCATCAATGCTCAAACGCAAAGGATCTTTAGGCTGCTGCTTATCCTCTTTTGCCGCTTTTTCCGAAGCAGTCGGCAACTCCAAAGGAATCGAGTGGGTCAGCACCGGCATGGTAATCATAAATACAATCAGCAACACCAGCATCACGTCCACCAAAGGCGTAACGTTGATATCCGACATCGGCGCATCATCGCCGGAATTCATTGATCCGAAAGCCATGGTTTAATCCTTTTGGTTCAGAAGGCGGACATGCAGGTCATGTGCAAATGCGTCCATATCTTGCGCGATGGTTTTCGTACCGCGATTGAGGAAGTTGTACGCCAATACGGCCGGAATCGCCACAAACAGGCCGACAGCAGTCGATACCAAAGCCTCGCCAATCGGACCGGCTACCGCAGCAATGCTCATTTGACCGCTTTCGCTGATGCCGATCAGGGCATGGTAAATACCCCAAACAGTACCCAACAGACCGATAAACGGAGCGGTTGCACCGATAGAGGCCAAAGCGGTCATACCGTAGTCAAACTGGCGCATGGTTTGGGCCAAACTGTTACGGATATGAACGACCAAATATTCGTTCAAAGGCAATTCGTCAATCAGCGATTTGCTTGTCGTTTGACGGTAGTTTTGGTATGCGCGCAGAGACTCATCGGCAACACTGCTCATCGGTGCTTCTACCGCTTTGGCTTTTTGTACGGCATCAGCCAGCGTAAACGCATTCAGCATCAACTCTTTTACCTGAGCATTGCCTTTTTTCGCTTTGCGGTATTTGATGCAGCGGATCACAATAACGCTCCAAGTCACCACACTCATCAACAACATCAGGACAAATACACCAATCAGTACCACATCACCTGATTTGAAAACTAAACTTAAATCCATAATTTTTCCAAGTTAAAAATAAAATTAAAATTTCTATCGGGTCATTTAAAATCATTTCCCAACAGCATATATTTTCTAATCAATCAGCTTAGGCCTAGATACTTATTCGAGCGTGAATTTGACAGGTACTTTAAATTCAGTCCAAACGCTTGCATGACAGCTACCATCTTTAACGGCTTTACGCGCTGCATTATCCAGACGACTATAACCACTTGATTTATTCACACTAATTGAATCCACTTTACCGCCGGGACCAACCAAGACTTTCAAAACAACCAAGCCCTCTTCACCATTTTCAGTGGACAGTGAAGGATACGGAGGTCTTGGAATATGGCAGGTTCCTTTTGCAGGATTGCCTTTACTGCTGCCGGCACCTGTACCGCTGCCACCTCCGCCACCGCCGGTGCCGGAACCATGTTCACCTTTCGCACCGCCGCTGCCAGATCCGCTGCCTTCGCCACGGCCGCTGCCTGTACCTTTCGTACCGCCGCCGTTGCCTTTTCCTTCTCCGCCCAAGGCTTTGCCTTCGCCGTTGCCTTTACCGTTTTCAGCAGTATTCGGCCCGGTTTTGCTGCCTGAGTGTTCAGATGCTTTGGGAGATGGTTTAGGTTCTGCCTTCGGCTCTGGTTTTGGTTCAGGTTTTGGTTCGGGCTTCGGCTCAGGTTTGGGTTCCGGCTTAGGCTCGGGCTTAGGTTTCTCGATCGGTTTTGGTTTTTCCTTTTGCTGTACGATATCCGCTTTTTCTTTTTTCGTTACCACAGGTTTGATAACAGGTTTGGGCGGCTCGACAGGCTTAGGTTTGGGTTTCGGCTTGGGTTTCGGTTGTTCGGGGGTTGGCTCGGGGGCGGCAGGTGCGCCTTCGCCCTCAGGACTACCGTCGCCACCGCCGAAATCGCCTAAATCGACAAATTCAATATTCGCCATTTCGACAGGAGGCGGTTTGTGCGCGTGCCATAAAAGTGCAACCAAACCGACGTGAATCAACGCAACGGAAGTCACGACGGCTGGAGTTAAAATTCGTTTTTTATCCATAATTCCGTTATGTTAATAGCAACAATTCCCGTTTGCAAGTCGTTTTACAGTCAAAATAAGCATTAATGCTTATAGAGAAAGTTTATAGACCTGCTGTTTTAAAGGCTGTATATCATAATATGATATTAGCTCTCATTACTAATATTATCAAACAAGCGGCCATCTGAAAAGATAAACGGTATTAAAAAAGCCATCGACTCTTACAATCTTTATGCCATCCGCACATCAGGCCAATATTTAAACCTCATCAGACCGATAAAAATTCAAATGGTTTCAAACCATCTGTATTTTTTATCCATAAAACATCAGGCCGTCTGAAAACATTCTTTCAGACGGCCTAATTCAAACAAAATCATTTTTTCCGTTTCGCCCTTGGGTGCGCCTCATCATAAACGCGCGCCAAATGGTCAAAGTCCAGCTTTGTATAAACTTGCGTAGCGGAAAGGTTGCTGTGCCCCAACAATTCCTGTACGGCACGGATATCGCCCGATGCCTGCAAAAGATGGGTTGCATAGCTGTGGCGCATCATGTGCGGCGAGATATGGCTGGCACTGCCCACGCGCACTGCCCACGCCTGCAGGCGTTTTTGGATTTGACGTTGCCCCAGCCTGCCGCCGTTCTTATTGGTGAACAAGGCCTGCTCGCCCTCTTTGGCAATACGCACTGCCAGATAATCGCGCAATGCCGCAATGCTTTTAGCCACCAAAGGCACTTGCCGCTGCTTGCCGCCTTTACCCTTCACGCTGACCCAGCCTTCATCCAAGACGATACCGTCCAGATTCAAACCTTGTATCTCACTCAGGCGCAAACCGCTGCCATACATCAATTCAAACATGGCCTTATCGCGTACGTCCAACTCATCATCAACCGGCGCATGGTCAAGAATATGGTTTAAAGGTTCTTGCGGCAGCGCTTTGGGCAGGCGTTCGGGCAGGCGCGGCGCTTTCATATTAAATGTCGGGTCGCTTTCCATGACTTCTATCTGCACCAGCCAACTGCAATACTGCCGCCACACCGATAATTTCCGCGCCAAGCTACTTTCGCTTAAGCCCTTTTGCGACAGCTTTTTCAATACCGCCACAAAATCACGGCGCGTCGGCAGGCCGTTTCCCAGGTTATCGGGCAACAGGCGCATCAACTCACTTAAATCGCGCCGATAAGCGGAAACGGTATGCTCCGACTTGCCTTGTTGCAGCAAGGTTTTCAGATAGCGTTCAAGATGAAGCGCAAAATTGTTTGATTCCGCCATTTCAGACGGCCTCCAATGCTGCTTTCAAGGCCGAAGGCAGACGACAGACACGCTGCTTGCCATAATCGAAACACACCATGCCCGTCTGCACTTTCGCCAGCACAAGGCCGTCTGAAATCCTGCGGATACGGTACAGCAAAGAAAAGCCCACACCGGCCACGCCCGCTGCCCCCATTTCTACCGACAGCTCATCGCCATGATGACCTTGTGCCAAATACTGTACCGCTGCATCCGCCATAATCAGGCCAGCCCCTCCGGCATCCATTTCACTCCAACCCAGCTTCGCCAGCCAACGCATCCTCACTTCATGGCACAAACGCAACACCGCATCGTTCGCCAAATGGCTACCATAGTTCACATCGCCCACCTGCACCGTCAAGGCCGTCTGAAACAAAGGCTTATCACACTCGGCCACCGAAATCCTATCCATTTCGCACACCCGTTTTCAATACTACGCCATTATAAACCGAGACCCTGTTCGTTAATATATAAAAACAATGTAGCAGCTTGTAGTTTTTCATTTCAAAAAACATTATAATTTATCGGATAAATTTACCCTTCACTACTTCAGGAGCTCCTCATGGCACTCGTATCCATGCGCCAACTGTTGGACCATGCTGCCGAAAACAGCTACGGTCTGCCCGCATTCAACGTTAACAACCTCGAACAGATGCGCGCCATCATGGAGGCGGCCGACCAAGTCAACGCCCCCGTTATCGTTCAAGCATCCGCAGGCGCACGCAAATACGCAGGTGCCCCATTCCTGCGCCATCTGATTTTGGCCGCAGTCGAAGAATTCCCGCATATCCCTGTCGTAATGCACCAAGACCACGGCGCATCTCCTGATGTGTGCCAACGCTCCATCCAACTAGGCTTCTCCTCCGTGATGATGGACGGCTCGCTGATGGAAGACGGCAAAACCCCTTCTTCTTACGAATACAACGTCAACGCCACCCGTACCGTCGTTAACTTCTCCCACGCTTGCGGCGTGTCCGTTGAAGGCGAAATCGGCGTATTGGGCAACCTCGAAACCGGCGAAGCCGGCGAGGAAGACGGCGTCGGCGCAGTGGGCAAACTTTCCCACGACCAAATGCTGACCAGCGTCGAAGATGCCGTACGTTTCGTTAAAGATACCGGCGTTGACGCATTGGCTATTGCCGTCGGCACCAGCCACGGCGCGTACAAATTCACCCGTCCGCCCACAGGCGATGTATTGCGTATCGACCGCATCAAAGAAATCCACCAAGCCCTGCCCAACACCCACATCGTGATGCACGGCTCGAGTTCCGTTCCGCAAGAATGGTTGAAAGTCATCAACGAACACGGCGGCAAAATCGGTGAAACCTACGGCGTACCGGTTGAAGAAATCGTCGAAGGCATCAAACACGGTGTCCGCAAAGTCAACATCGATACCGACTTGCGTCTCGCCTCTACCGGTGCCATCCGCCGCTTCATGGCAGAAAACCCATCCGAATTCGACCCGCGCAAATACTTGAGCAAAACCGTCGAAGCCATGAAACAAATCTGTCTTGACCGCTACCTCGCATTCGGTTGCGAAGGCCAAGCCGGCAAAATCAAACCGATTTCTTTGGAAAAAATGGCAACCAAATACGCCAAAGGCGAATTGAACCAAATCGTTAAATAATCCGTATATCGGATTCACACTAAGGCCGTCTGAAACCTTATTGCCAAGTTTTCAGACGGCCTTAGCTTTTGGGAAATTTATAGTAAAATCTTCCACCGACCACACATCAAACACATCGAAAACAAACATGAAACTCGCCGTTATTTTGCCGGCCTATTGTGCCGAAGCTTATTTGCCTGAATGCTTGGATTCGGTATTGAATCAAACATTCCGCGACTTTTTCGTCATCGCCATCAACGATGCTTCAATAGACAAAACCGGTGAAATCCTCGAGGCTTACGCAGCCAAAGATTCACGTTTGCAGGTTTTCCATCTTCCGGAAAACAAGGGCGAGCCGTTTGCCTGCCAATTTGCCATGGATATGCTCAAAGACGTAAAGGTCGAATATGTGGCACGAATGGACGCGGACGATATTTGCGCCTTGGATCGTTTTGAAAAACAAATTCAATTCTTAGACAGCAATCCCGAAATCGATATTGTCGGCAGCCAAGCCACCATCTTTTTCGATGACCAATCTGGAAGAGAACCCGTTTTAAGCGACCTCCCCCTGCTCGACAAAGACATTAAAGCCTTTCTCTCCTTTGCCGCTCAAAACATGTTCAACCCCACCACCATGTGGCGGCACGACAGCATTAAAAACCTCGGGATAAACTACACTGCGACAGAAACCGCTCCCGATTTCCATATGTGGGTGCAATGCGCCCTACATGGCAAAACCTTTGCCAACCTGCCCGAGCCTTTGTTGTCATACAGGATACACACAACTCAAGAAAGCAAAAAAAGAGACAAAATCAACAGATCCGTCCAATACACCATGGAATTGTGGTTCAGCCACCTTTTCCCTGAATTGAACCCAGTAGAAGTAACCCTCTTAAGTCGAATCTTGCATGAAAAGCAACTGCGTTTAACCACTGAAGAGCTGAAAACCATTTTTGCCGCGTATGACAGAATCAGTAAAGACCGCAGCATTTCATTGTTTGGCGAAGACCGCAATACGATGTTCGACATGATAGACAATTTCTTCAATTTCTTAAAAAGCCGGTTGAAATTCACTTAAATCATAAAAGGCCGTCTGAAACCTCGGTTTCAGACGGCCTTTATCTATTTCAAAATCAATCTAAATCAGAACAAGCCATGAATCACGCCTTCTGCGTCCACATCGATTTTCTCGGCAGCCGGAACTTTCGGCAGACCCGGCATTTTCATCATATTGCCGCACAACGCAACAATAAAGCCTGCGCCTGCGGAAACAGTGATACCGCGCACGGTAATGCGGAAGCCTTCAGGGCAGCCCAAAAGTTTGGCGTTGTCGCTCAAAGAATATTGGGTTTTCGCCATGCAGACCGGCATTTTGTCCAAGCCCAGTTTTTCCAGTGAAGTGATTTCGGCAGACGCTTCCGCGCTGAAATCGACATCTTCCGCGCCGTACACTTTTTGGGCAATCGCACGGATTTTGTCTTTAATGCTCAATTCAACATCGTAGGCGAAGCCGAAGTTATTCGGTTGATTTTCGATGGCGTTGACGACTTTGTGCGCCAAGTCTGCACCACCCGCGCCGCCTTTGCCCCATACTTCGGTCAGAGAAACTTCAACGCCGTGTTCCGCGCAGGCTTTTTCAATCATGGCCAACTCGGCATCTGAGTCGGACACAAAGCGATTGATGGCAACCACCACAGGCAGGCCAAATACGTTTTTTAGGTTGGAAATGTGTTTCAGCAGATTAGGCAGACCTTTTGCCAAGGCTTCAAGGTTTTCTTCGCCGAGGTTGGCGCGCTCCACGCCGCCGTTGTATTTCAAAGCGCGGACAGTGGCCACGACAACAGCCGCATCAGGTTTCAAATCCGCCAGACGGCATTTGATGTCGCAGAATTTTTCCGCACCCAAATCCGCGCCGAAGCCTGCTTCGGTTACGGCATAATCGGCAAGGTGTTTCGCCAAACGGGTGGCCGTTACAGAGTTACAGCCGTGGGCGATGTTAGCGAACGGGCCGCCGTGTACAAAGGCCGGAGTGCCTTCGATGGTTTGCACCAAGTTAGGCTTAATCGCATCTTTGAGCAATGCCGCCATCGCGCCATTCGCTTTCAAATCTTTGGCATAAACAGGACTGCCGTCTTTGGCATAGGCGACAAGGATGTTGCCCAAACGCTCTTTCAAATCGCTGATGTCTTTGGCAAGGCAGAATACCGCCATCACTTCGGAGGCAACGGTAATATCGAAACCGTCAGGACGCATCACGCCGTCAACAGGTTTACCCATACCGTCGATGATGTTGCGTAACTGGCGGTCGTTCATATCGACCACGCGACGCCACAGCACGCGTTTCGGATCGATGTTCAACTCATTGCCTTGATAGATATGGTTGTCGAGCATGGCGGCGAGCAGGTTATTCGCCGCACCGATGGCGTGAAAGTCGCCGGTGAAGTGCAAGTTGATGTCTTCCATCGGCAAAACTTGGGCATAACCGCCGCCTGCCGCACCGCCTTTAACACCAAACACCGGACCCAAAGAAGGCTCGCGCAGGGCAATAACCGAGTCTTTGCCGATATGGCGCAATGCGTCCGCCAAACCGATGGTTACAGTGGTTTTACCCTCACCCGCAGGAGTCGGATTAATGGCGGTCACCAAAATCAGACGGCCTTGTTTTTGTGGCAGCTTGAATGCCTCGGCAGGATTGATTTTGGCTTTGTAATGACCATAGGGCTCAATGTTGTCAACGTTCAAACCCAGCTTGGCGGCAATTTCACCAATCGGGCGCATGGTGGAAGACTGGGCAATTTCAGCATCGGTTTTGAAGCTCATGATTTTCCTTTATTGAGAGAGGGAAAGGCCGTCTGAAACAATATAATAAAGACGGCTGGAAGAAAAAGAATATTAGTTCTATTATAGCGTTTTCCAAAGACAAACCGCAGTGAAAATTTCGATATCTCATCAACAAGCGGATTCATATTGTCAACAATTTGAAACAAAGGAATAAAACATGAGCAGCAACGCATGGCTGTTTTGGGCATTGGCATCGGCAGGCTTCGCCTCATTAACCGCTATTTTCGCCAAAATGGGTTTACAGGGCATAGATTCGGATTTCGCCACCTTTATCCGCACCTTGGTCATCCTCGCCGCTTTGGTATTGTTTTTAACCTACACCGGCAAATGGCAGGGCGTGAACGGCTTTACCAGCCGCAACTGGACATTCCTCATCCTATCCGGCCTCGCTACCGGCGCATCTTGGCTTGCCTACTTCAAAGCCCTGCAACTGGGCAACGCCTCGCAAGTCGCACCCGTCGACAAATTCAGCCTGGTCTTGGTCGCCCTGATGGCCGTGGTTTTCTTAGACGAACGCCCGAGCACGCAGGAGTGGATAGGCTTAGGCTTGGTAACCGCAGGTGTGTTGACTTTGGCTTTGAAACGATAAAGATTGGGACATCAAAAAAGGCCGTCTGAAAAATTTCAGACGGCCTTTGCTTTGCTTCAAACAATCAGCTCAAAATTAATTTGAACCGACTTTGATTTTTTGCCACAAGTTGACAGACAGTTTTTTCGCATCTGCGCTCATTTGAGGCATCACGAAACCGTCTTTCATGTCTTGCTCGTTCGGGAAAATAGAACGTGTGTTCACCAGCTCGGCAGGCATTTTTTCGCGTGCAGGTTTGCTGGCCGGTGCGAAGGTTACGGCGATACCGTTTTTCGCAGCTACTTCGGGATCAAGCGTGTAGTTGATGTATTTGTGGGCATTGGCGATGTTTTTCGCATCTGCCGGAATCAACCAAGATTCAATCCAGAAGCCCATGCCTTTCGGCGTCAACACTTCAATGCCGACATTATTTTTCACTTCTTCAGAACGCGCTTTGGCCAAGTTCAAGTCGCCGCCATTACCTGCCGCCAAGCAGATATCGCCGCGCGCCAATTCGTCAATGATGGAAGGGCTGAAACGTTTCACGTCAGGACGGATAGACTTCAACACTTCCGCCGCCGCTTTCAAATCTTCAGGATTCGAGCCTTTAGGATCTTTACCCAAGTAGTTCAACAAGATTGGGAACATTTCGCTCGGGGTATCCCACAAAGCGATGCCGCAAGATTTCAGCTTGTTGGTGTATTCAGGTTTGAACAGCAAATCCCAGCCGTTTTCAGGCAATTTTCCGCCCAAAAGCTCCTTGCCCTTCGCCGTAATCGCAATCGTATTCACACCTGAGAAGTATGGAACGGCGTATTGATTACCCGGGTCGGCGGTTTCCAACATCTTCAGCAATTCAGGGTCGATGTTTTTGTAGTTCGGAATCAGATCCTTATTGATTTTTTGGTATGCACCTGCCTCAATTTGACGTGGCAGGAAGGCAATACCGGGCACAACCAAGTCATAGCCGGATTTGCCGGTCAGCATTTTGGCTTCCAGCGTTTCGTTGTTTTCATACAAATCGTAAGTCAGCTTCAAATTGTTGGCTTTTTTGAAGTCTTCGACTGTACTTTCGTCAACGTAGTTTGACCAGTTGTAGATATTCAAAGTATCGGTAGCGGCTGCCTCGGCATTGGCAGCAGGCGCGCTGCCTGCTTGAGGTTGCTCGGCTTTTTTCTCGCCACCGCCGCACGCGGCCAAAGACAATGCGGCCAATACGGCTAATACAGATTTTTTCATACGGGCAGATTCCTGATGAAAGAGTGGTTAATGTCAATAAATAAGAAACCCTGCACCCCATAAACACCCCGGCGCAGAGTTAGGCTATTGTAATGGAAACGTAAGCAAACGAAAAGCAATATCCATCTGATTTTTATTGAAATAAGGCAAAGCAACATCATCTTTTTCCCAAAAGCATTGCACCGGCTGTCGTTTTTGGGCAAAATACGGCTGATTTGCGCGCGTTTATAGAGAAAAAGCTTGCATATAAGGAAATCTGTCTTTAAAATTGCGCGTTTACAGAATTTATTTTTCAGGAGATATTCAATATGGCAAACAGCGCACAAGCCCGCAAACGTGCCCGCCAGTCGGTTAAACAACGCGCCCACAACGCCAGCCTGCGTACTGCATTCCGTACCGCTGTGAAAAAAGTGTTGAAAGCAGTTGAAGCCGGCGACAAAGCTGCTGCTCAAGCAGTTTACCAAGAATCCGTTAAAGTCATCGACCGTATCGCTGACAAAGGCGTATTCCACAAAAACAAAGCAGCCCGTCATAAAAGCCGTCTGTCTGCTAAAGTAAAAGCCTTGGCTTAATACTGACGCAGATGCCGGAAATCCTGACAACCAAAGCAGGATAATCGAGCTGATACGATGCCCCTGAGGTCTTGCCTTTCAGGGGCATTGCCGTATTCACAGCCTAAACCGACTAAATAAAACCATTTACCCTTTCATCAGGCCGTCTGAAAAACAACGGAAACTCTCATGAACAAGATGTTGAAACATTCCCTAAGTATCGGATTCATTGCCGCCGCCCCACTGGCTGCCGCCGATACCGCCCTACACTGCACCACCATTCAAGACAACGCCACCCGTTTGGCATGTTACGACAACATCTACTCGGCGCAACTTCCCCCTCAATCCCCACTGCCGCAAGCACAAACCGAAACCGCCAAAACACCAGTTGACCTCGAACAAAGCGTTCGCAAGAGCATTGAGAAAAAAGAAGCGGCCATCGTATTCGACAACCCTACCCATCCGAATATTTCAGACGACGTATTAAGTGAAACTGCTGACAGCTACACGCCTTTAAGCCTGATGTACGATTTGGATAAAAACGACACGCGCGGCCTGTTGAGCGTACGCGAGCATAACCCTATGTACCTCATGCCCGTTTGGCACAACAGCAGCCCCAACTACCACCCTGAATCCCCCAGTCGCGGCGTAACCACGCAGGAAAAATTCAGCGAGCAGAAACGCCTCGAAACCAAAATGCAGGTTTCTTTCAAAAGCAAGATTGCCGAAGATTTATTTAAAACCCGTGCCGACGTATGGTTTGGCTACACCCAAAAATCCGACTGGCAAATCTTTAACCAAGGCCGCAAATCCGCACCGTTCCGCAACACCGACTACGAGCCTGAAATCTTCATTACCCAACCCGTTAAAGCAGACCTGCCTTTCGGCGGCAAACTGCGTATGGTTGGCGCAGGTTTTGTTCACCAATCCAACGGTCAAAGCCGCCCGGAATCCCGCTCATGGAACCGCGTTTATGCCATGGCCGGCATGGAATGGGGCAAGCTGACCGTTATTCCTAGAGTTTGGATGCGCGCCTTCGACCAAAAAGGAGAGGACGACGACAATCCTGACATCAACAAATACATGGGCTACGGCGACTTGAAAGTCCAATACCGCTTCAATGACAAACAAAATGTTTATTCCGTCCTGCGTTACAACCCGAAAAGCGGACGCGGTGCCGTTGAAGCTGCTTATACCTTCCCGCTCAAAGGCAAACTCAAAGGCGTTGTTCGCGGTTTCCACGGCTACGGCGAAAGCCTGATTGACTACAACCACAAACAAAACGGCATCGGCTTCGGCCTGATGTTCAACGACTGGGACGGAATCTAATTCCCCCATATTGTTTCAGACGGCCTGTGCAATCAAGGCGGCCGTCTGAAACAATGAAACAAAACAAGCCATTCGTTTAAAATACTCGTTTCCTAGCGTCCAAACGCGTATAATGCAAAGTTTGGGCAAAACTTGCCGGAATGAAACAAAGATGACAGAAGCCGCAGCCGAAAGCGGAAAAATCGCCAAGGCTTTAAAGAAATACCTAATTACAGGCGTGCTGGTTTGGTTGCCGATTGCCGTAACCATCTGGGCGATGAGCTATATCATCTCCGCCGCCGACAAACTGATCAACCTATTACCGGAAAGCTGGCAGCCCCAGCATTTCTGGGGGTTCAACATTCCCGGCTTGGGCATCGTCGCCGCCACAGTCGTCTTGTTCGTTACCGGCGTATTCGCCGCCAACGTATTGGGCAGACGGATTCTCGGCGCGTGGGACAGCCTTTTGGGACGCATTCCCGTCGTCAAATCCATCTACTCCAGCGTTAAAAAAGTTTCCGAATCCCTGCTCTCCGACAGTAGCCGCTCGTTCAAAACCCCCGTACTGGTTCCCTTTCCGCAACCGGGCATTTGGACGATAGCCTTTGTTTCCGGCCATATCCCCGACAAACTCAAAGGCAGCCTGCCGCAAGATGACGACTATATTTCCGTTTACGTCCCAACCACGCCCAACCCGACCGGCGGCTATTACATCATGGTTAAAAAAAGCGACGTTCGCGAGCTGGACATGAGCGTGGATCAGGCATTGAAATATGTGATTTCACTGGGCATGGTGATGCCGGATGAAATACAAATTAAAACCATCCAAGATAAAAAAACTGATAGTTTATAGCACTTATTAATCAAATTATTAACAACAGAATAATGCATAAATATCTATTAATCATAATATTTAGCCTATCCCAAAAAATATAACCACTAAGGAATTACCACAAAGCTCGCACTTACTAATTCATAATGACTGGCAACCTACACAAACTGCGAACTTACTAGAAGTATCTAAATATGATTGAATGTAATAGTAATTTTGCGATTTTTTGGAAACGTAGTTATTATAAAGCGGAGAACTGCGCGGTAACTGGAATAGCTCCCTGCATATTTAATTTCAAAGATATTTAGGAAATATTTTAAGCATGGTTACACAAGGCAAAGAGAATGACTCACACAATCATGCTAATATCATTACCACAGCACTAATCCGTAAATAAATCTCCTCACATTTTACTCACAGGGATAATCATGAAACGGGAAATACTATCTATTATTTTTCTAGCTACATATAGCTCACTAGCATTTTCATCAGGGGAGCTTTCATGCAAAAAAATCATACCCATTAATGTAACAGAGGGTTGGAAAAGGAATTGTACTTATCATGGCTCATCTATAAATGAAGCTTATCAAGAATATCGCAATCTAACTCAAAATCTAGGTGAGGCCCCAAACGTTCTTCCAAATAAAAATCGTCGATATAAAACTTCTAGAAATGAAGTAGAAATTAATATTAATTGGAAAAATAAGAATCATGTGTTTGTAGCACAGACTTATCCCGAAGCCGAAAACTCAGGAATGGAAGTAGGCTTTAAAAAAATTAAAAATGTGATTCAAATTACAGAAATTGGTTGGACACCATAATTACCAATTTCTTAGTTATAAATTAAACACTTCAATATATAAACAAGGAAATAATATGCGTACCAACTATTGCGGCCTTATCAGCGAGCAATACTTAGACCAAACCGTTACCGTCAAAGGCTGGGTGCACCGCCGACGCGACCACGGCGGTGTGATTTTTATCGACCTGCGCGACCGCGAAGGCATCGTTCAAGTCGTTATCGACCCTGACACTCCGGAAGCATTTGCCGCTGCCGACTCTTCCCGCAACGAATACGTTTTGAGCATTACCGGCCGCGTACGCAACCGTCCAGAAGGTACAACCAACGACAAAATGATTTCCGGCAAAATCGAAATCCTTGCCAAAGAAATCGAAGTCTTGAACGCTGCCGCTACGCCTCCGTTCCAAATCGACGATGAAAACATCAGCGAAAACGTTCGCCTGACCAACCGCGTTATCGACTTGCGCCGTCCTACCATGCAACGCAACCTGCGTCTGCGTTACCAAGTGGCCATGGGCGTTCGCCGCTACTTGGATGCGCAAGGCTTCATCGACATTGAAACCCCAATGCTGACCCGCTCCACTCCCGAAGGCGCGCGCGACTACCTCGTACCAAGCCGCGTTCATCCGGGCGAATTCTTCGCTCTGCCGCAATCTCCACAATTGTTCAAACAATTGCTGATGGTTGCCGGTTTCGACCGTTACTACCAAATCACCAAATGTTTCCGTGACGAAGATTTGCGTGCCGACCGTCAACCTGAATTTACCCAAATCGACTTGGAAACCTCGTTCTTGAACGAGGATGAAATCATGGACATCACCGAAGGCATGGCCAAACAAGTCTTCAAAGATGCTTTGAACGTAGATTTGGGCGATTTCCCACGCATGCCTTACTCTGAAGCCATGTTCTACTACGGCTCCGACAAACCGGATATGCGTATCAACCTGAAATTCACCGAGTTGACCGACCTGATGAAAACGGAAGAATTCAAAGTCTTCCGTGGTGCAGCCGACATGAAAGGCGGCCGCGTAGTCGCTCTGCGCGTGCCTAACGGTGCAAAATTCAGCCGCAAAGAAATCGACGAATACACTAAATTTGTCGGCATCTACGGCGCGAAAGGTCTGGCATACATCAAAGTAAACGATGTGAGCAACCTCTCCAACGGCGAAGACAGCGGCCTGCAATCTCCAATCGTCAAATTCCTGTCTGAAAACGCCCTGAAAGAAATCATTGCGCGTACCGGCGCGCAAAACGGCGACATCATCTTCTTCGGAGCAGACAAAACCAAAGTCGTAAACGAAGCCATCGGCGCATTGCGTATTAAAGTCGGTTTGGAACACGGCAAAGACAACGGCTACTTCGTAGACGAATGGAAGCCTTTGTGGGTTGTCGATTTCCCAATGTTCGAATACGACGAAGAAGCTGACCGCTACGTTGCCGTACACCATCCGTTTACCGCACCAAAAGAAGGTCATGAAAACCTGATGGTTTCCGACCCTGCAAACTGCTTGGCCCGTGCCTACGACATGGTATTGAACGGCTGGGAAATCGGCGGCGGCTCTATCCGTATCCACCGTGCAGACGTACAAGAGAAAGTGTTTGCCGCGCTGAAAATCAGCCCTGAAGAGCAACAAGAGAAATTCGGCTTCCTCTTGGACAACCTGAAATTCGGTGCGCCTCCTCACGGCGGCCTTGCATTTGGCCTCGACCGTCTGGTTACCCTGATGACCGGTGCAGAATCTATCCGCGACGTGATTGCCTTCCCGAAAACACAACGTGCACAATGTCTGCTGACCAATGCACCTAATGTGGTCGACGACAAGCAACTTCGCGAGTTGAGCCTGCGTCTGCGTCAGAAAGCAGTTGAAACAAAAGAAGCATAATTTACCGGCTTAACCTTTAAAATATCAAGGCCGTCTGAAATTTTTGAAATTTCTTTCAAATCTTTCAGACGGCCTTTCTACATTTTGGTCGTTTATATATAATCAACCCGCAAACTGTTTTATTTTAAACGTTTTCTTTAATGACGTTAGAGTACAAAAAACAACCGTTTGTAAGAAAAACAAACAAATAGACTTCGCAAGCAATATCATAGCTGTTATAACAATAAAGGAACCTGACAATGTTTCTGATACTAATGGGGCTGATACTGATTTTTTTTGTTACGTTGTTTATTATTACTTCAATTATTCATAAAAAACAGTTCGCCTACGACACACACCAAGATTATAACTATCCCTCCCTTCCCTCTACCGCGCATGCTACCCTCAAGAGTGGCAGCCTGACTTTGCCTGCTACTATCAGCGGACAAGATACCGTTATTGCCAAAATCCGTATCAAATCCACTTGGGCAGGATTACTGATATTGCCTTTTGTTGAAACCATTTCATCTAAAGGCAAATGGAAGCAATATTTCGAATACGGCGCAAAAGGCGTGCGCTATATCAATCTGAGCGACACCTTTTCCGACAACGACAAAACCATCCGCTTTGAAGGCAAATACCTGTCCTTGCCAGATCAAGAAATCGAACTCTCTGTTTATCCGCGTGAAAACCTCGACGGCAAAAAAATCCTTGTCCTCGCGCCTCATGCTGACGATGCTGAACTCAGCGCATACGGTTTGTACGAAAAACACGCCGCTAATTCAATGATCTGCACTTTAACCGCCAGCGAAGGCGGCAGCTTCCACTATGGCAACCTTTACAGCACATGCGACTTCGATACCCAGGCACAATATCTGCAAAAAGGCCGGATGCGCGTTTGGAACAGCCTAGCCGTTCCCCTTTTGGCCGGCGTGCCGTCTGAAAACATCCTGCAGCTGGGCTACTTCGACAGCACATTGACCGCCATGCGCCAAAATCCGGAAAAAGAGATTAAATCGACCAAAATCGATACGACCGATGTCGATATTTTCCGCAGTGCCAATACCTCCCCATTGGCGAAACATCTCAAACCCGGCTCGACTTGGAACAGCTTGGTAGACAACCTTGGCTATCTGATAGAAACGTTCCAGCCGGATATTATCGTGACGCCGTCCCCAAATATTGATACGCATCCCGACCACCAACATACTGCGCTGGCCGCCATCGAAGCCCTGCGTAAAATCGATTACCGCCGCGGCAATCTGTTTTTGCACACCATACATTATCTGAGCGACGACTTCCCTATCGGCAAAGTAGGGTCTTCCCTCAGCCTGCCGCCGCCCTCCGAGCAACCGTTTTACTTCCAAAGCATTTATTCCCATCCTTTGGATAAAGAAGAGCAAAACCGCAAACTCCTCGCCCTTGATGCCATGAACGACATCCGTCCCAATTCAGACGGCTATATGCGTTGGAACACCATGATATTCAAAGGCTTAAACAAACTGAGACACCACGTCCTCCACCTTGACAAAGACTTGGTCAACCGCTTTGTCCGCAGCAACGAATTCTTCTATACCGTCCCCATCAGCGACTTGTACCAAGAAGAGACACTGAAACAAATCACCTATCAGGGCAAAGCCCAATAAACCACAAAGGCCGTCTGAAAAGATGTTTCAGACGGCCTTTATCACACAAAATCAAAACAATAAAATCACCGCATTACAACGAAAAATACCAAGCCAAAATCCAAACGCGACAACCCAAGTTATAATAAAACCCTTCCCATACACCCCACATCATCATGCCGATTTACTTCATCGCCGATTTGCACCTGAGCGAATCCCATCCTCAACTGACCGCACTCTTCCAGAAATTTATCCAAGAAAAAGCCATTCATGCCCAAGCCGTATACATTCTTGGCGACCTTTTCGATTTTTGGATCGGCGATGACGAAAACAACCCTTTGGTTCAAACCATCAAACAAACCATCCACGACCTAACCAAGCGCGGCATTGCCTGCTATTTTATCCACGGCAACCGCGACTTCCTCATCGGCAAAACCTTCGCCCGCGATACCGGCATGACCTTACTGCCCGAGTACGCCGTTGTCGACCTGTTCGGCACACCCACCCTGCTCTGTCACGGCGACACCCTCTGCACCGACGACCATTCTTATCAAAAATTCCGCCGTACTGTCCATCAAAAATGGCTGCAACGCCTGTTCCTGCTCCTGCCACTCACACTCCGACTGAACATCGCCACCAAAATCCGCAAGCAGAGCAAACAGGACAAACAACACAAAACCGCCGACATTATGGACGTCAATCCAACCTTTACCCACGAGACCGTCCAACGCTTCCACACGCCCCTGCTCATTCACGGCCATACCCACCGCGAAAACATCCACCGCAATGCCGATTACACCCGCATCGTACTCGGCGACTGGCGCGACAATTACGCCTCCATTCTCGAAGTCGATGCTGAAGGCTACCGTTTTATCGCCTTATAAAACATCAGGCCGTCTGAAAACCGGTTTCCCGATTGTTCAGACGGCCTGACTGACAAACATCCTCAAACCGTTTACGCAAACCAACCGCGTATCCGCTCCAAACCACCAAAGCGCACACACGCATCCGCATTCGCTTCAGTTTTCGGTTTCGCCCGATAAGCAATGCCGAATCCGGCTTCCCGTATCATCGGAATATCATTCGCACCATCACCCATCGCCACCACCTGCCACGGAGCCAAACCCAGACGTTCACGGTATTCACGCAACAAATCCATCTTAGCCTGCGCATCGATAATTCGCCCTTTCAGACGGCCTGTCAGCTTGCCGTTTTCCACTTCCAACACATTCGCAAAATGGAAATCCAAGCCCAAACGTTGTTGAAGACGTTCCGTAAAGAACGTAAATCCGCCCGACACCAGCATAAACTTCACATCATTCCGTTTACACTCTTCCAACAAAAATTCCGCGCCCGGCGACAGCTGCAACACATTCTCGTACACTTCTTCCAACACGCACTCGTCCAAACCGGCCAGCAAAGCCACACGCTTACGCAAAGACTGCTCAAAGTCCAGCTCGCCGCGCATCGACTGCTCCGTAATTGCAGCCACCTCATCCTTCAGCCCGACACCGGCCGCAATCTCATCCACGCACTCAATCGTAATCAGCGTCGAATCCATATCGCTGACAATCAGTCCCAAATCAGCAAAAGCCACATCCGGCAACACCGCGCCATCTATCTGCTGCGCAATCAACGCCGCACGCATCTCGTCCGTCAATTCAAAATCATCATCAACCGGCACACGCAACACCGACTTTCCTGATGGCGCAGACACTAAACCGCCAAAGGCCGACCAGTCGCAAACGCCCAAATCCCCATGCTGCAACACCAAAACTTTCTTCATCTCATTCTCCTCATACCTCAAAACCTTTACAAACATATCAGGTACACATTCAACTAAAAACTACAAAACCGTATTTTTGCAAAAGCCTTAAAAAACCAAAACAGCATTATAGCCGAACCACTCCGAAAATTTTCAGACGGCCTGTAAACAATTCAGCTAGAGCTACCAATGCCAATCCCTGCATCAACTAACCAAGCAATTACTCAAAAATTTGATTTTAGGCAAGCCGACTAAAATTTTTGCCAGTAACAGGCAACTTCTGTTGATTTTTCTTACAATTTCGATATAGTTCTTTATGGCTAGTTTGATACCACCCTTTGTATCTAGTTTTCATTGCATTACCACCTCCATTCGTTGCCAACGGCTCCCTTTCCGGCGGCAACTTTTTTTGACCCGATGGTTTGGCAAAATCGAAATTGAATCAAATAAAATGATTCGGAGATTTAAATTTAATTTTTAAAACAAAATGGATTATAAAAAATAACTGCTCAATTTAAACAGATATTGCCGCCAATATTTAAAAACAAACAGATCTTTCTTTATCAAGGACCTCATCAAATGCATCATTCTGAAAAACTATTCAAACTGAGCACACTTGCCCTCTGCCTTGCCGCATTGCCCCAAGCCGCACAAGCTGCCGAAGAGGTACGGCAGGCTGAAGTGGAACAAGTTACCGTTGTCGGCAAAAACAAAAGCTTGCGCACTGAAAGTCAAAACAGCTACACAGTATCCGCCCTGCGCTCAACCACGGGGCTGGTCCTCTCTCCGCGGGAAATCCCCCAATCCGTCAGCGTCATTACTAAAAAACAAATTGAAGACCAAGGCATCACCGACTTAGAAGGTGCGTTGCAAAACGCTACCGGCATCAATGTTTTCAAAAGCGGCGGACGCACGCATTTCATGTCGCGCGGCTATTTTATCGAACAATTTGAAGAAGACGGCATTGCCACGCAACTCGGCTCTCCCGGAGGATTCGGCTTAGGCGGCCCGGCCGGCGACCCGACCAGTGCAACCGATATGGCAATGTACGACCACATTGAAGTAGTGCGCGGTGCGGCAGGTTTGACACAGGCAAACAACGAACCCGGCGGCACGGTAAACGCCGTCCGCAAAAAGCCGACTGCAAAACGCCAGCTTTCCGCCGATTTGATGGCAAACTCATGGGGCAAAGTAAACAGCGTCTTTGATGCATCCGGTACCTTAAGCCAAGAGCACGGCCTGCGCGGACGCTTTGTCGGTTCCGTAGGCAGCAACAAAACCTTCAAAGACCAATCCGGCGGACGCGACATCCTTCTGTATGGCGTGATGGACAAAGACATCGGCGACAACAGCAAACTTACCTGGGGCGCAAGCTATCTCAACCAAACTGAAACACCTGATCCTGACGGCCTGCCTATGCGTGCAGACGGCAAAGAGTGGAAACGCAGCCGCTATCTAGGTGCGGATTGGAACGAAGCTCGCCTGAAAAAATACAATCTTTTTGCCGAGTTTGAACATTATTTCAACGACAACTGGAAACTGAGCAGCAAACTGGACTGGCGCAAGAATACCAGTTCAAAAGAATATTACACGCTGGGCGGCACAGGTAACGGCATCAGCACAGATGGCCTGGGAACCACATACAGCTTCGACCGTTACGATGCAGGCAACCGCCAGTTTACTTTCCAAAACAACCTGACCGGCCGCATCTTCGCTTTCGGCCAAAATCACGACCTCTTCTTCATGCATAGCTATTCCAAAGAGAACGTGAATTCAAGCAACCGCTGGCTCAACGACAGCAGCAACTATGACGCAGATGCCTTTAACGGCAGCGAGAAAGCCAAACCCGATTGGGATTCTGCCACAGCCAAAGCCCGTGGCGGCGACGGCCGTTATACTACCCATGCCTTTGGTTTGGGCGCGCGCATCAATCCTACCGAAAAACTGCACATCATCGCAGGCGGACGCTATACCAGCTGGAAACGCGACTACTATTGGGATCGCGACCTCAAAGACGGGGTAGCAGGTTCATCAGACTCGCTCAAACGCAACCGCTTCGTTCCTTATGCCGGCATCACTTACGACATCACACCTAAACAAAGTATTTACGCCGCCTATACGTCCATCTTCAAACAAACGATGAACCGCGACTACAACGACAACCTGCTGCCGCCGATTATGGGACGCAACTACGAACTCGGTTGGAAAGGCGAATGGAACGAAGGCCGTCTGAATACTTCTGTCGCCCTCTACCGCACCGACAAAGACAACAACAACCAACGCGTCAATGCCAAACCGCACGCCTACTGGGAACCGCTCAACCAAAGCAGCCGCGGCTTGGACGCCGAAATCTCCGGCAGCCTGAGCGACCGTTGGCAAGTTTATGCAGGCTACACCTTCAACCGCAGCACCAACCGCAGCAGCGTTACCGGCAATGTTGAATCGCGCCAAAAAGGCTACAACTTCAGCAGCCATACGCCGAAGCATATGTTCCGCCTCTACACCAGCTATGTCCTGCCGGTGGATGACGGCAAATGGACGGTCGGTCTTGGCTTGAAGAGCAGCAGCAAAACCGCTAATTCTTCCGGCTCCATCAAGCAAGGCGGCTACACCATTTGGAACACCAACGTCCAATACCGTCCGAGCAAAAACCTGCAACTGGGACTGGCAATCAACAACCTGACCGACAAACGCTACTACGAAAACCAATACAGCCGTGCCGCCAACAGCGGCAACTTCTACGGCGAACCGCGCAATGCCGTGTTCAGCCTGAAGTGGAAAATGTAAATAGCAGCATAGCAAGCACGGGTTGACCGCTCATTTTTTAAAAGCATAAACCAACTATTGCTGATAAAAAGGCCGTCTGAAAGTACAATTTCACTTTCAGATGGCCATTCGCACGCATTCACAAGCATTCATCATGAATACGCTCAAAAAATTCTTTTACCTTGCCCACCCTTTTTGGTCAGGGGCACACGGCCGCCTCCAATGGCTGATGCTCGCCGTTTTGATAGGGTTTACCCTATTCTCCATCACCATCAGCGTTTGGATTGCCGCATGGGACAAACGCTTCTATGACGCGCTGGCCGCGTTTGACGGCGCATCCATGCCATCACTCATTGTCGAATACCTCGGCTATATGGCGATGGTTATCGGCTGTATCGTTTGTGCCGACTGGCTGCAAAAACGCCTCATCTTCCGTTGGCGCACCCATCTGACCGAGCAATTTCAAAAAAACTGGCTCGAAGGCCACAAACACTACCGTCTGCGCCTGACAGGCGAACCGGACAACCCCGACCAACGTATCGCCGAAGACATCTACCTCCTCGCCGACAAAAGCATCAGCCTCTTTCGCTCCTTCATCAATAATATTGCCAAATTCAGCGCGTTTGTCGCCGTACTGTGGACGCTGTCCGGCGTACAGACTTTCAACATCGGCGGATACAGCATTACCGTTTACGGCTACCTTGTTTGGGTTGCACTGATTTATTCCATCTTCAGCACCGTCATCGCCCATCTTGTCGGCCGCAAACTAAAAAACCTCAATATCGACCGCCAGCATCGCGAAGCTGACTACCGCGCAGCCCTTTTACGTGTACGCGACCATGCCGAACAAATCGCCTTCTACAACGGCGGCGAAGCGGAAACAGGCCGTCTGAAACAACGTTACCTCCGCATCCGCGACAACTGGCGGCGGCTCACCAACTGCGAATTCCGCCAAGAAACCTTCTGGGCAACCTATGTCCGCATCAGCATCTTCATCCCCATCCTCGCCACCCTGCCCATGTACCTCGCCAAAACCATGACCTTCGGCGACATGATGCAGACGCGCACATCGTTTGCCCGCGTTCAAGACAGTTTCGGCTGGTTTACCGATGCATACCGCCGCCTGATTGAATGGGCGGCAGTCATCGAACGGCTTTCCGGTTTTCAGACGGCCTTGGAACAAGCAGAACAAAAAAGCCCCTCCCTTCAGTCACACCAAACAGATTTGCCGCATCATAGCGGCAAGGTCGTCTTGCAAAACCTTACCGTCTACACCCAAACCGGCAGCCCCCTGCTTACTGATATTCACCTCCAAGCCCGTTCTCCGGAATGGGTATTGCTTGAAGGTCGAAGCGGCATCGGCAAATCCACGCTGCTTCGCGTGCTTGCCGGTTTATGGCCGTATTATCACGGCAGTTTTTCCCTTGAAGGCAGCCGCCTGTTCTTCCCGCAACGCCCTTACCTGCCTACCGATACCCTGCGTCAAACCGTCAGCTACCCTTACTCAGCCTGCCAAGACGACCATTTGATTCAAACCGTTTTGAAACAAGTCGGCCTAAACAGCCCCACGGGTAGACTGCACACGTTGATGAACGATTTGGACACTTCATACGAATGGCACGGCATTCTCTCCGGCGGCGAACAACAACGCCTCAGCCTTGCACGCGCACTGCTGCACAAACCGCAAATCCTGTTCCTAGATGAAGCCACCAACCAGCTTGATGACGAATCCGCCCTGATGTTGATGCAGACCCTCAAGCAACATTTGCCCAATACTTTGGTCATCGGCATCAGCCACCAACCCAAAATTCAAGCCCTGTTTGATAGCTCTCTGAATTTGAATGAAAAAATTATTTAAATGTTAAAATGTGCAAAACGCTTGCTTTCAATCCTAACAAGAGATATAGTACTAAGTAACTAGTTCTTATTAATGAGAGCTACTCCTTGGATACTTGCCTCCGGTTCTCCAACCCGGGGGCATTTTTTTGCGTTTTTATTTTGTGTTTGTATGGATAGGATAAAGACGAAACACCCACCACAAATCAACAGACAAATCGAACCGCAAACTGCGTTTTTCAAACGCTCAGGCCGTCTGAAACCCGCTCTCGAATATTATTCATGCTATATTTCAGACGGCCTGTTTAACCGTCCCTTGCAAAGCTTGGCACAAGCATCGCTGACCGACTGCAATTAATTACTATATAATCAAACGCATTGTCATCCCTACAAAGGAGCCACACCATGACCACAAAAATTAAAATTGGTATCGTTGGTGCAACCGGTTACACAGGCGTCGAATTGTTGCGCCTGCTCAGCAGCCACCCCAACGCAGAAGTCACTGCCGTCACCAGCCGAAGCGAAGCCGGTATTGCGGTTGCCGACTACTTCCCCAGCCTGCGCGGCATTTACGACCTTGCATTCCAAACGCCCGAAGAGGCCGGGCTTGACCTCTGCGACCTCGTATTCTTCGCTACGCCCAACGGCGTAGCCATGAAAGAAGCACCGGCCCTTGTGGAAAAAGGCGTACGCGTGATTGACCTATCTGCCGACTTCCGCATCCGCGACATCCCCACATGGGAACAATGGTACAAAATGACCCATGCAGCGCCGCAACTCGTTTCCCAAGCAGTGTACGGTTTGTGCGAACTTTACAAAGACGACATCGCCAAAGCCATGCTGGTGGCCAATCCGGGTTGCTACCCTACCTGCGTTTCTCTGCCCTTATTGCCGCTGCTTCAGGCTGGTCGTCTGAAAGCCAACGCGCCGCTGATTGCCGACTGTAAATCCGGTGTTTCTGGTGCAGGCCGCAAAGCCAGTACCCACGCCCTATTGTGTGAAGCAGGTGAAAACTTCAAAGCCTACGGCGTCAGCGGCCACCGCCATTTGCCTGAAATCCAACAAACCCTGTCCAGACTGCAAGACCATGTTTCAGACGGCCTGATTTTCGTGCCACACCTTGTTCCGATGATACGCGGTATGCATGCCACCCTGTATCTGCACCTGCAAGAACATACCGATCCCGAAGCCTTACTGCGCGAATACTACCGCGACAGTCCTTTTGTCGATATCCTGCCTTCAGGTTCGACACCTGAAACCCGCAGCGTGCGCGGCGCCAACCTCTGCCGTATCAGCGTTCAAAAAGCGCCCGATCAAGACGATGTGTGGATTGTTCTTTCCGTCATCGACAACTTGGTTAAAGGCGCAGCCGGTCAAGCCGTGCAGAATATGAACATTATGTTCGGCCTGCCCGAAACCACCGGCCTGACTAATGCACCATTGATGCCTTAATATCATCCTTATTAAAAACACAAGGCCGTCTGAAACAATGGTTTTTCAGACGGCCTTTATCAATTTATTCACAAACATCACTCATACACCACGCCGGCAAGCATTTCTTCTTCATTCAAGTTGCCGTACTGTTGCTCCCAATCGTGGGTAGCCTCCACCATATCGCATTCTTTGGCGAAGGCAAGCAGCCTGCCGTCCATCTGATCCAGACTCAAACTGCCCAAGCGTTCGCATTCCGAAGCCGTCAAATTACCGTCCGCTTCATGCGCTTCCGAAGATCCGAAAGGCAGGGCAAAAAAACCCAGCACCAACGCCAGCAGCACCCAAAAAATATTTTTACGCGAACGAGTCATTTCACACCTCTCATCATAATCATATAGCAGGTTCAAGTCAGAAAAACTAAACCAAATAAAACCAAACTAAGAAAAATCAAATATAAAACTAGAAATATCGATTTATCTAAGACAAAACGAATAGTACTAAGAAAAAATAAAATATGCAATACTTTTTCTTAGATTGAGTAATTTTTTTCTTACAATTTTATAAAAACTAAGGTAAAATACACTCAAATCGTCCAAACCATATAAAAAACATACCTCCATAAAGGCATAAACATGGATACCTTTAAAGACCGCCTGGCTTTCTTATGGAAAGATGAAGCCCGCCAAGCCAAAATTGCCGCCGATATTGATATGACCATCGCCGGATTCAGCCGTATCTGGAACGAAGGCGGCCTGCCGAAATCGGAAACGCTAAAAAAAATCAAACAACTTAAAGGCTGTAGCATAGACTGGCTTTTGACAGGCGAAGGTTCCCCCTTCCCCGATTCCGAAGCCCCAAAAGCCACGGCAACCGACACACTGGGCAACCCAGTCGATATAGACGAATTTGTCTTTGTGCCACGTTACGACATCCAGGCCGCGGCCGGACACGGTCAGCTCGTCGGCGACGAACAGCCCATGTTCGCCATGGCGTTCCGACGTTATTGGATTGAAAATTATGTAACGCGCGACATCAAAAACCTTTCCGTTATCTCAGTCAAAGGCGACTCGATGGAAGGCGTGCTGAATGATGGCGACACCATCCTCATCAATCACGGACAAACCACGCCGCGCGACGGCCTCTATGTTTTACGCCTCAACGAAAACCTTTTGGTCAAACGCCTGCAATTGATACCCGGCGGCATCGTCAACGTCATTTCTGCCAACGAAGCCTACCCTACTTTTGAAATCGACTTTAAAAATCCGACCGACGACGTTGCCATCATCGGCCGTGTCGAATGGTTTGGCAGAAGTATCTAAATCTGACATACTGGTGCTTGAAATTTCTGCCATGCCCTCCATGTAAGCTGGCAGACCCTGTCTGCACAAACTTGCCTTGGCTAACGGTTTGCGCGACAATAGTAAAAATATTCATATAAAAGGAATCACATCATGTCAGACGAAAGCCCTATTATCTTTACTGACAGCTGCTGCACCAAAGTTGCCGACCTGATTGCCGAAGAGAACAATCCCGATTTGAAATTACGCGTATTCGTCAACGGCGGCGGTTGCTCCGGCTTCCAATACGGTTTTACCTTTGACGAAATCAAAAACGACGACGATTTTGAAATCCAGAAAAACGGCCTGACGTTCTTGGTTGACCCGATGAGCTACCAATATCTGGTTGGTGCGGAAATCGACTACACCGAAAGCCTGCAAGGTTCTCAATTCGTCATCCGCAATCCGAATGCAGAGACAACTTGCGGTTGCGGTTCGTCCTTCTCCGTATAAACAATCCGTTTTTGCCACAAAAAACAGGCCGTCTGTATCTTCAGACGGCCTTTTGTGTGAATTTATTTTAAACAATATCAGATTTACCTTATAATAATAATATCGGGCGTGAATATTTACTCTACAATAGACATAACATTGGACATGCATATTGCCATATAAATAAAAAATTATTGTCCAGCCGATTAACGACACAAAGGCAAACCGTACTTGGTCTGCCTGAGACTGCAGCCTCTGTTCCGGCTCGTATCAGAAGCCAAGACAGCTCAAACACAATAACAAAACCTTAGGCTAAACCCATTTGGTTGACGCAGTCGAAATACTCATGGGATATCAATGAGCAAACAAGAAAAATTTTTCGACGTATACGTTTCCTATCCGCCGAACACGGATAGGGAGCTCATCCACGCCTGCCTGTATGAGAACCTGCCCGAAAACGAAGTCGAGAGCCTGATTCAAGCCTTGGCCGAACGTCCGCAAGCCATTGTGGCTGAAAAATGTACCCAAGACGAGCGAGAAAATGCGCAGCATTACTTCAGCTATTTGGGTTTGGACGTGATTGTCCGTCAGGCTATGGAATTGGAAGCGGTCGAAGAAGAACCCGTGTTGGCAGTCAACACTCCCGACCCTATCCAATGCCCCGTCTGCATGACGATTATTGACGAATTAGATGCACAGGAATGTAAAACCTGCCACTTTGATTTGACAGAAAAAAATGAGCTGGCCATCCAGCGCAAGCGCATTGAATGGCAGGAAAAAATCTCTTTCGAGCATAAAAAACAAACCGAAATTGCCCACAAGCTCAAATACGAACGTGAGCAGGAAGAGAAAAAACTGCGCAAAAAAATCCGTGCCGAATTGGAATCCCAATTACGCGAAGAGTTAGGCCAAAATCCTGAGCTGGCCGCACTTGCAGCAAGGAAGAAAACACAATTTCTGCTTACAATGGCTATCGTATTCGCCGTTTTGAGTCTGCTTGCACTCGGCTATATCGCTGCAAAATTCTTCTAAACTGATTCCAAAACTTAAGGCCGTCTGAAAAACAGATTTTCAGACGGCCTTTTATTGCCCTATTAATTGAATCATTCCAATCAAGCCTCTTGCACATCAACGTCCACCGACCATCGGATTTTGCTGTCGCGGTTTTGCTGTAACACTTGTACCCACAAACTCACGGCGCGGTGCAAATCTTGTCGAGATGTCGATTCGAGGAAAACTTGCGCACGTTCGCGTTCGGCGAGGCGCACCATCAGCATAGGGGCGGCGCCGAACTGGGAGACGCTTTCGGGCAAAAGCGGGGCGAGGGTTTCTTTGGCGGCATTGAGAAATTCCATCGCATCGGCAACACGCGGCGCATCGGCACGGACGGCCGTCTGAAAACCAAAAGGCGGCATGGTGAACATTTGCCGCTCGTTCAATTCGTTTTCCGCAAACACGGCGTAATCCTGCGCTTTGACGGCGGCGAAGACGGGATGTCCAGGCAGTTGGGTCTGTATCAACACCTTGCCGGGTTTATCGGCTCGCCCCGCCCTGCCGGACACTTGCATCAGTTCAGCGAACAACCTTTCCGGCGCGCGGAAGTCCGCACTGTACAGGCTGCCGTCGGCATTCAACACGATAACAAGGTTGAGCCGCGCGAAATCATGGCCTTTGGCAAGCATCTGCGTGCCGACCAGAATATCGATTTCGTTGTCGGCGATGCGGCGGTACAAATCCGCCCAGTCGTTTTTGTGTGCTGTGCTGTCCCTATCGACGCGGACGACGGCGGCCTTGGGCAGGAAGGCGCGCAGGGTTTCTTCGACGCGCTGTGTGCCGTGTCCGACGGCGGTCAGGTCTTGGTTGCCGCAGTCGGGGCATTTGTACGGGATGGGTTCGCGGTGGTCGCAGTGGTGGCAGCGCAGTTGGCGGGCGCGTTGGTGCAGCACCATTTTGGCGGAGCAGTTCGGGCAGCCGAAGGTATGGCCACAGTCGCCGCAAAACAGCGCGGGCGCGAAGCCGCGCCGGTTGAGGTACACCAGCGACATGCCGCCTGCTTCAAAGTTATGTTTCAAAAGCTGCAAGGCTTGCGGCGAGAAGCCGTTGTCGAGTTTCAGACGGCCTACGTTGAGGATGTCCACTTGCGGCAGTTGCGCGGAAGCATGGGCGCGCTCGGTCAGTTGCAGCAGGCTGTACGCGCCGCTTTGCGCCTTGTGCCAACTCTCCAAGCTGGGCGTGGCGCTGCCCAATATGATGGGGCAGCCGCTCTGCTTCGCCCGCCACACCGCCAAATCGCGGGCGTGGTAGCGCAATTCGTTGTCTTGTTTGAACGAGCCGTCGTGTTCCTCATCGACCACAATCAGCCCGACATCATCCATCGGCGTGAACACCGCCAGCCGCGTGCCGATCACCAGCTTCGCCTGCCCCAACATCGCGCGCAAATAATCCTGCGTGCGCTTGCCTGCAGCCATCTGGCTGTGCAACACGGCAGTCGGCACGTCGGCAAAACGGTTTTCCACCCGCTTCAAAAGCTGCGGCGTGAGGTTGATTTCAGGCAACAGAAACAACACCTGCCGCCCCTGCGCCAACACTTTCGCCATCGCATCAAAATACACCTCAGTCTTGCCGCTGCCGGTGATGCCGTACAGCAGAAACGGCTGAAATTTACCAAAGGCCGTCTGAATTTCATCGGAAGCCTTCTGCTGGTCGGCATTCAACACAAATTCAGAGTGCGAAGCCTGCCCATGGCACGACTCTAAAACGGACTTCGCCGCTTCCGTTGTTTCAATCCAGCCCTGTTCCGCCCAATCTTCGATTAATTTTGCCGCCTGTGCGTTTACCTGCTTCAACGCCGCCATCGTCATCCCGCCCGACAGCAGCGCATCCCACAAAGCCGTTTTTTTGTTGAACCGAGTCGGCGGTGGCGTTTGCGCCCTGCCCGCTTCGTTCAGCGCGTAAAACAGCGGCGGCTGCGGCATTTCCACCGCGCGCGTTTCCTTCAAACCCTGCGGCAGCGCGGCAAACACTGCCTGCCCCGTCGGATAGTGGTAATAACGCGAGGTAAACGCCAACAAATCACGCCAGCTTTGAGGCAACGGCTTTTCTTCTACAAAGGCCGTCTGAACACTCAAAATCCGCGCCGTATCCATATCGGGCGCAATATCCGTTTCCCACACAATCCCAACAACGGTTTTATTGCGGAAAGGCACAAGCACCCGCGTTCCCGGAGGAAGCGGCTCGGAATAGGAATACGTCAAAAGGCCGTCTGAAAGCGGCACGTTTACGGCAATACGGTGGTAGAACATACAAACAATCAAATCATTTTTTCGTATTTTAACAGCCGAAAGCTATTTTCAGACAATAATTTGAGCCTCAATACAATGCAGGCATGACGGAGGTTTGATACAATGCCTTACTTTTAACACACGCAAGTCTCTCGCATGAAAACCAAGTTAATCAAAATCTTAACACCGTTTGCCGTCCTTCCTTTGTTGGCATGCGGTCAACCTGCCGTATCCAACGCCAACGCGGCGCCTGCTCAGGCTGCCAAAGCGGAAGCGCCTGCCGACAAATCCGTTGCCGCTTCTTTGAAAGCACGTCTGGAAAAAGTCTATGCCGCCCAAGATTTGAAAGTTTTGAGCGTCAGTGAAACACCAATTAAAGGCATTTATGAAGTTGTCGTCAGCGGCAAACAAATCATCTATACCGATGCCAAAGGCGACTATATGCTTGTTGGCGACCTCATCAACGTCAACACGCGCCAAAGCATGACTGAAGAACGCGCCGCCGATTTGAACAAAATCGACTTCGCTTCGCTGCCTTTGGACAAAGCCATCAAAGAAGTACGCGGCAACGGCAAACTGAAAGTCGCTGTTTTCTCCGATCCGGACTGCCCGTACTGCAAACGCTTGGAGCATGAGTTTGAAAAAATGACCGACATCACGATTTATACATTCATGATGCCGATTCCGAGCCTGCACCCTGATGCCGCGCGCAAAGCCGAGCTGTTGTGGTGCCAACCTAATCCGACCCAGGCATGGATTGACTGGATGCGCAAAGGCAAACTCCCAAGCGGCAAAGCAAACTGCGAAAACCCTGTTGCTGAAACCACTTCATTGGGCGAACAATTCGGCTTCAACGGTACACCGACCGTGGTCTTCCCTAACGGCCGCAGCCAAAGCGGTTACAGCCCTATGCCCCACCTCAAAGAAATCATCGAGAAAAACCAGTAATACAGGGTTTAATCTCCATCAAGGACGCTTTACGCGTCCTTTTTTCATGTCGCCCGCCATCAACTGCCTTCAGACGGCCTCGATACTGACAAGTACAAAAAAGGACGTGTCCAACACGTCCTTTTTTCCCTTTACCTTACAGGTAGAATTTTTCAATCACTTTCAGGTTTTCATCCAATTTGTACACCAGCGGCTGACCGGTTGGGATTTCCAAGCCCATTATGTCTTCGTCGGAAATGCCTTCGATGTGTTTGGCCAAAGCGCGCAGGGAGTTGCCGTGTGCCGCAACCAATACACGTTTGCCGCTCAAGATGGCCGGAGCGATTTGGTCTTCCCAGAAAGGCAGGACGCGCTCGAGGGTAACTTTGAGGTTTTCGCCATCAGGTACGACATCGCTAGGCAGGTTGGCATAGCGGCGGTCGTTATGGGCGGAGTTAGGGTCTTTAGGATCGAGCAGCGGAGGCAGGGTGTCGTAGCTGCGGCGCCAGATGTGGACTTGCTCGTCGCCGTATTTTTCTGCGGTTTGTTTTTTATCCATACCTTGCAGCTGGCCGTAGTGGCGCTCGTTCAAACGCCATGATTTGATTTGTGGAACAAACAGTTGATCGGATTCTTCCAAAACGATGTTACAGGTTTTGATGGCACGGGTCAGAACGGAAGTAAAGGCTATGTCGAACTCGTAGCCCTTCTCTTTCAGCTTTTTACCTGCTGCCGCGGCTTCTGCCAAACCTTGCTCGCTCAGCTTGACGTCGCGCCAGCCGGTGAAAAGGTTTTTCGCGTTCCATTCGCTTTGTCCGTGACGGATGAATACTAATTCCATGATAGTTTGCTCCAATGAAGTTTGGGAAAAGGTATTTATAGCACACTTTGCCGCCGCGCTGATAACGTCGGCGGTTTCTTTTGATATGTTGCAAGTTTGCTTCTAGTCTTCAGACAGCCTTGTCGGAAGGTAAACATCAAACCGCGTGCTTTTGCCTGTGTATTGATAAGCAGGTTTGCGCCCGTCGAGAAACTCACCCAAGCGCGGACGTTTGACGACAATGCGTTTTTTGGCGGTATTCAATGCTGCATCCAATAACTCGGCTTCATCTTGTGCTGAGCCGACCAAATCGTGAAAGTAAGCCATTTCTTTTTTCACAGCGGCGGTTTTGCGACGCTCCGGGTACATCGGGTCGAGGTACACCACATCGGGCCTGCCGTTTTGAGTAGCCAATTTCTGCATCAAATCAACGGCATTGCCGAAATGCAAAGTAATGCGTTGGGCAATCTCCCGTGTTTCTTCACTTTGCCCTGCCCTGTTGAGGCCGTCTGAAAGTAGACAGGCAACGGCGGGATTTTGTTCAAAAGTTTGTACATTTAAGCCCAACGAAGCAAGCACAAAACTGTCGCGCCCCAGTCCGCCGGTAGCGTCCCAGACAGTCGGTTGTACAGTGTGGTTGACGGCTTTGGCAATCAACTCGCCTCCACCTTTAGTGCGCCGATAATGGGCAGCACCGCCATCAAAATCAACGCGGACACGGCCTTTTTCACCGGCGCGGCACAAACTGATGCCGCTTTCGTCAGCGATAAGGAAACTGCCTTCTTCAGGCTGCCGGTCGATAACGGTCAGCCCGAAAGGCGCGGCAAGGCTGCGAAGTTCGACAGATGCGGTTTCGTCAAAATAAATCTTGTACATAAGGCTTATGTTTCAGACGGCCTTAAAAACTCAGGCCGTCTGAACGTTTTAATTGATGTCCAGGCGTTCCATGCGGTAGCGCATAGAGCGGAAGCTGATGCCCAAAAGTTTGGCGGCTTGGGTACGGTTGTAACGGGTTTGCCGCAAAGCCTGCTCGATGATGCTGCGTTCCACTTGGTCGAGGTAATCCTGTATCTGCATGGTACGCGGATCAAACGGCGGAATGGGGCTGTGATTGAGCGTAGTTTCGCGCGCGTCAGGTTCGGCAATATCGTCAAAGGAGAAGCCACTGCGTTCAGCCTTAACTTGTGGGGCGTTTTGAATCTGCAAGTCGTCCACTTGTATCACTTGGCCAACCGTCAGCGCAACGGCGCGTTCGAGGATGTTTTCCAATTCGCGGAAGTTGCCGGGATAGCTGTAATGCAACAGGGCTTCTTGGGCTTTCGGGCTGAGTTTGTAGGTTTGATTGCCGTGACGGTGTTTGTACAGCAGATACAGAATCAGCGCACCCAAGTCTTCGCGCATTTCGCGCAAAGGCGGCATGTGCAGGGAGACTACGTTGAGGCGGTAATACAAGTCCTGACGGAATGCGCCGCTTTCAACCAAAGCTTCGAGGTTTTTATGGGTTGCACAAATAATGCGCACATCCACAAAGGTTTCCCTCGCATCGCCGATACGGCGCACGGCTTTTTCTTGAATGGCGCGCAGGAGTTTGACCTGCATGGCAAGCGGCAAATCGGCAACTTCGTCAAGGAACAAAGTGCCACCGTCAGCGTGTTGGAAAAAACCTAAACGGTCTTGATCTGCGCCGGTAAAGCTGCCTTTTTTGTAACCGAAAAATTCGCTTTCCATCAGGTTTTCAGGAATGGCTCCGCAGTTGACGGCAATAAACGGTTTGTCGGCGCGGTCGGACAGCTCGTGAATCGTGCGCGCCGCCTGCTCTTTACCCGTACCGGACTCGCCGGAGATATAAACAGGAACAAGGCTGTGGGCCAATCTGCGAATCAGGTGGCGTACTTCGACCATTTGCGGCGAGGTACCCAACAGGCGCGGCATATCGTCCTCGCCTTCCAATATAGGTGCGTCTTGTTGCAAAGCAGGATTGATGCTGCCGGCCGAAAAACGCTCTTTTAAGGAATTGAGTCCTTCTGGAACAGTCAAAGGCCGGTTAAATTCACTCTGTACGCTCTTAGGAGGCGTAACGACAGGCTTGGCCGGCTGAGGTTCGGGTTTATACAGGGCGGCAGAAACAGGCGCAGGCTGCAATTTGACTTTTTCAGACGGCGTGGGTTCGGCAGTATTATCGGAAACCGATACTGCCGATTTAACCAATGAACGCAACTGCGACAGCGTAATCGGTTTTTGCAGATAATCAAACGCCCCTGCTTTCAAGGCTTCAACGGCTTGGTCGGCATTACCGAAAGCCGTAATCACGGCGACGGGCGTGTCGAGCATCAGTTCATCAATGTATTGGACAACCTCGAGGCCTGAGCCGTCGGGCATACGCATATCGGTCAACACCAGCGAATAATCGTTGTTGTCTAGCCTGTCTTTGGCTTCTTCAACACCAGCCGCAGTATTGACGCGCAGACCCATTTTCATCAGGGTCATTTCCATCAGGTCGCGGATGTCTGCCTCGTCATCGACAACCAAAACCGGCTCTTGCAATTTATTCATCCTGCGCTTGCTCCTTCGGTAAAATCAGTTCAAACCCGTTCATTTCAGGGTGATAATGCAGCTGCCCCATATTGGCGTGTGCCAACTCGCGTGCGACGTAAAGCCCCAAACCGGTACCTTGTTTTTCGGTGGTGTAAAACGGCTCGAACAGATGATTTCGTACATCGGGCGGCACGCCTTTGCCGTTGTCCGCCACTACGATGGAAATATGCATCCTGCCGCTAGAGCGGATAAGAACGGTAATGGCGTTTTCGTCCT
This sequence comes from Neisseria sp. HMSC073G10, assembly GCF_001812605.1. Classification (NCBI taxonomy): domain Bacteria; kingdom Pseudomonadati; phylum Pseudomonadota; class Betaproteobacteria; order Neisseriales; family Neisseriaceae; genus Neisseria; species Neisseria sp. HMSC073G10. The sequence continues at coordinate 41,287 of NZ_KV809513.1, forward strand.
GACGGCTGTGTCGCCAAGCGTTGTTGCACAAGTTCCACATCACTTGCTGCAAGTGCATGGAGTCAACCAATACGGTCAGGTTGTTGCCGTCCATATTCATGCGCAGACAGCCGATGGCATCGGGATTGTTTAAGGTAAATTCCTGCTTGAATTCCAACCAAAATTTCATCAGATTAATCGGCTGGCGGCTGATGTTGTCTCGTTTGTTAAGCAGGGATACGTCTTCCAACATCTTGTCGATGCGTTGGATATTGCTGTCGATGATGTTGTAGAGCTTGGCCTTGAGCGGATCTGCCTCATCACCCTCTTGCAACAAATCGCTGGCATGACGGATGGCGGACATCGGGTTGCGGATTTCGTGGGCGAGGTTGGCAGTCAACTGTCCGAGCGAAGTCAGCTTGGTGGACATGGCCTCCGCAGCCACTTCACGCAATGAGCGGACGTACAACATCAGCAGCTCGGTTTGCTCCTGAATCAGCGGAACGGCTCGGACGTGCATGGCGTGTTGGAAAATATGGATATCGGTTTCAAAAGGTTTGTCGGGTTGACGCTGCCAGCGAGCCACCAGTTCGCCGAACACGATTTCCTGCTGATCGATAATCAGGCTGGGGAAATAGATTTTTGCCTGTTTGTTAAACAGCCACACGCGTTGGGTCGCATCAATCACCACAACCGCTTCCTGTACGCGGTTCAAAACCAAATGGTTCAAGCCGCTGATCCGGCGGTAGGCCAGTTGATGGCGGCTGGCGGACTCTGTGGCCTGCTCCAGATAACGGGCGGCAAACGAGGTCAGCATCGCCACCAGATAGCTGGCGCCGATCAGCATCAAAGAATTCGCCACTGATTTTGCATCCCAATTAAATGAATCGAAACGCATACTGCCGTCTAAAAACAGGTTCAAAATAAACAACATTGCCGTATAGCCTGCATACAGCATAGGATAGTGGCCATAACTGAGCAGACACGACGTGGCGACAAACGGCAAAACCAAAATTCCGAAACCAGAAGCCGTACCGCCGGAGATATACACCAAAACCATCATCATGGTGATGTCGACCACGGCACTGGCATTGGGCAAATCCAAAGACTGCCACTGCCAGCCCGGGCGGAGCACGGAGAGCATAATCAGGAAGAAATACAGCGTTACCCAGATATAAAACTCAACGGCCGGCAACGAAACGCCAATCAGGTTGCCACCCGTGTAGCTGCCGAACGCGTGCAAAACCAAAAGCGGCAAGACGATGGCTATTCGGGCAATGTTGATTACACCGGGAATCCGCTCCCTCAGATTACCCAGTTCTTGAAGATTGGCTCTGTTCATAAGTGAACCTTTTTTATTATCATGCAATGTCGTATAAATTTAATTTATTTAGATATATTTGTTCTTGTTTCAGGACAAACTTTTCAGACGGCCTGATATTTCCAATACCTTGCCTTTTTTACCGCGTTTGCCGTCAATATCGGCAATACGCAGTTTTTCCTGATGTTCTGCGCCGCGTCGGCCGACCGATACAACGGTAAACTCAGGAGAGGTCGTCACCATAATGTGTTCCAAAGATGCACCCTCAGCCAACGACATCAGCTGCAAACCGCGGCCTTTAGGCATGACTTTGAGTTCGCCGATGGAAAACGCCAAGAGACGGTGGTCGCTGCTGGCCAGTACGACTTTGCAGTCGGGATTGATCAGCGAAGAAGCATAGACGGCAACCGGCGGCAGGACGGTTTCGCCGCTGTCCACGGTCATGATCACTTTACCCGCTTTCACGCGTCCGATCATATCGGCCAACTTGGTGATAAAGCCGTAGCCGCCGCTGCCTGAAAGCAAGTAATGCTGTTCGGGCTGACCAGTGAGCATGGCGACGGGTTTCGCGCCGTTTTGCAGCTCGATTAAGGATGAAACCGGCACGCCGTCGCCGCGTCCGCCGGGGATTTCGGCGGCATCAAGCGTATAGGTTCTGCCCAATGAATCCAGGATGACGACGGGTAAAACCGTGCGGCCTTCGATGGTTTGCTTGAGGCGGTCGCCTTCTTTGAACGCGGTTTGGCTCAAATCAAGGTTGTGTCCGGCACGGCTGCGTATCCAGCCTTTTTCCGACAGAATCAGCGTGATGGGTTCGTCGGCGGTGGTTTGTGTCAGCACGGCGCGTCCGGCCTCTTCCACCAGCGTGCGGCGCGCGTCACCAAACTGCTTCATGTCCGCCTGCATCTCTTTGATAATTAGCTTACGTTTTTCGTTTTCGTCGCCCAAAAGAATATTCAGACGACCTTGTTCTTCGCGCAACTCGTTCAATTCTTTTTCGAGTTTGAAACCTTCCAAACGCGCCAACTGACGCAGGCGGATTTCCAAAATGTCTTCGGCTTGGATTTCGGTCAGCCCGAACGCCGCCATTAAATCGGCTTTCGGATCATCTGATTCACGAATGACTTTAATCACTTCGTCAATGTGCAGAAAGACTTTCAGACGGCCTTCGAGGATGTGCAACCGTTTTTCCACTTGACTCAAACGGAATTTCAGACGGCGTGTTACGGTAACGACGCGGAAATCCAACCATTCCTGCAAAATCGTTTTCAGGTTTTTCTGCGCAGGGCGGTTGTCCAAACCCATCATTACCAAGTTCATGGACACATTGCCTTCCAGAGAAGTCTGCGCCATCAGCGTGTTGATGAAAGTATCCGTATCGATGCGGCTGGATTTTGGTTCAAATACAAGACGCACAGGATGTTCGCCGTCTGACTCGTCGCGCACGCGGTCGATTAAATCCAGCATCAGCTTTTTGGTGTTGAGCTGGTCTTGGTTGAGCTGCTTTTTTCCCGCTTTCGGTTTCGGGTTGGTTTGTTCTTCGATTTCGGCAAGGATTTTGGCGGAATTGGCGTTCGGCGGCAGCTCGGTCACAATCACGCGCCATTGTCCGCGCGCCAGCTTCTCGATTTCATAACGCGCACGCACGCGCACGCTGCCTTTGCCGGTTTCGTAAATCCGACGCAATTCGTCTGCCGGCGTGATGATTTGACCGCCGCCGGCAAAATCGGGCGCAGGGATATACTGCATCAGGTCGGCGGTTTCCAGCGTCGGTTTCTTCAACAACGCAATCGCCGCCTGTGTGACTTCGTTTAAATTGTGCGATGGGATTTCGGTCGCCATACCCACCGCAATGCCCGACGCACCGTTGAGCAACACCATAGGCAGACGGGCGGGCAGGTGTACAGGTTCGTCAAACGCGCCGTCGTAGTTCGGCACAAAATCCACCGTCCCCTGATTGATTTCGGACAACAGCAATTCCGCAATCGGCGTCAGCCGCGCTTCGGTGTAACGCATCGCCGCCGCCCCGTCGCCGTCGCGCGAACCAAAGTTGCCGATGCCGTCGATTAAGGGATAGCGCAAGGTAAAATCCTGCGCCATGCGAACCATCGCTTCATAGGCAGAACTGTCGCCGTGCGGATGGTATTTACCCAAAATCTCGCCGACCACGCGTGCCGATTTCACCGGCTTCGCCCCCGCCGTCAAACCCATATCGCGCATGGCAAACAAAATACGCCGTTGTACAGGCTTTTGGCCGTCTGAAACTTCAGGCAGCGCGCGGCCTTTGACCACGCTCATGGCGTATTCGAGATAGGCGCGTTCGGCGTATTGACCTAACAGCAGGTAGTCTTCACCGACAGGAGATGGACTTGGAGCGGAAATGTGTTCTGTCATCAGGATGGTAAAACGAAATAAATTAAAGAAGGATATTGTAAAGCAAAATCGGTAGTCATAGCCAATTTGAGTGATGAACGGTAGCGCAGCGACAATAAGGCTTTCCGAATCAGGTCAGCAAATGGAATCCGTTTCGACAAAAAAGGCCGTCTGAAACCCTTTCATGTTTCAGACGGCCTTTTCATTTTGGTTTTAAATCAAAACTTCGTTATTCTGCAGTAGCCGGTTTGGCCGCAGTTTTAATGGTTAAGGTCACCGCTGCGGCAATGGCCAGGGAAACACCGGCAAAAGTCATCGCGTTGGCAGGGTTTGAACCCAAGAAAGTTCTGTACACCCAGCCGAAAGATACGGTTTCAATCAGCATTGGAATCACAATCATCATGTTCACAATACCCATGTACACGCCGTAACGTTCTTTCGGAATAGAACCGACCACAATCATAAACGGCACGCCCATCATACTTGCCCAACCGACACCGAAACCAATCATCGGCGCAAACATCAGGTATTTGTTGCCGATGTGCGGAATGGTGAGCAAGGCCAGCGCGGCAAGGGTTACGGCAAAGGCGTGAACATATTTGGCGGCGTATTTGCGCGCCATCCACATCAGGCCGAAGGCGGAGATAAAGGTTACCACGTTGTAGAAACCGTTTACCAGGCCGGTCCATGCAACCGCTTGGCTATACGCTTCGGTATTTTCAACGGTCGAGTCCCAGACAGATTGGACGATACTGTGGGAAATATATTGCCAGTAGATGAAGAGCGCGTACCATTGAAAGAGATACACCAAAGCCAGTTGCCACAGGGCAGTCGGCATTTCGCGCACGGCAACGACAATATCTTTAACAGCATGGGCCGGACCGCTCGGCTGGGCTTTAATGGCCGCCATTTCTTCAGGGCTGGGCTCGCGTTCGGCTGTTGATAAAACGGTAACCAAAACCGAACCGATGGAGCAGACCGCACCAATATAAAACGAACCGAATACCCAATACGGAATGCCTGCTTCGGAAGTTTGTTGCAACCAGCCGATTTGTTGGAAGATGTAGAGGGAAACGTTGGCCAGGGTAATGCCCAAGCCGGTAAACACGGACTGCATCAAGAAACCGGTGGATTGCTGTTGTTCAGGAACGGTATCGGCAATAAAGGCACGGAAAGGTTCCATTGCCGTGTTGTTGCTGATGTCCAAGAGCCACAGCAGCAATACGGCCACCCACAAGGCGGTAACGTGCGGATAAATAAAGAGGCAGAGGCTGCAACCGATGGCGCCGATCAAGAAATACGGACGGCGGCGACCCAATCCCGGCACCCAAGTGCGGTCACTCATCGCACCAATCATCGGCTGCACCAGCAAACCGGTAATCGGGCCTGCCATATTCAAAATCGGCAATTGGCTCGGGTCGGCATGAAGAAAGCTGAAAATCGGGTTAATCGCAGTCTGCTGCAACCCGAAGCTGTATTGAATGCCGAAGAAACCGAAGTTCATCAGCATAATCTGGCGAAGTGTCATCGCCACTTGTGGGGAGATTTTCATAGGAAGGCTACTCCTGGATAATAAACTATGGAAACAACAAACTCCAATTTCAGCGGTATGACGCTCTTATTGTATTGGGCCGCCTTTTTCAATGAGGCAACCCTGTTTTCAGACGGCCTTTATTTTGGCCGTTTACATGAATCTTATTTTGATGTGTGTTTGTGTTGTTTGAAGCTTATTTTTAGGCCGTCTGAAACTATTTATTCATCACAGACTGACGCCAGATGGTTTCCCCAACAACCTTGACGGGCTGAGCCGTACCGGCCGGATGTTCGATGTATTGGAACAGCAAATCCGCCGCCATTTCACCCATACGCAGATAAGGCAGCTCGGTGCTGGTCAACGGCGGAAACAGCGTTTCCGCAATCGCGCTGTGGTTATCATATCCGGCAACCGAAACTTGCTCGGGAACCCGCACGCCGCGCGTCCTCAAAATCCCGTACACGCGCACTGCCATTTCATCGTTACCGCAGCAAATTACCGTCGGCGGAAGCGGCAAAGACAGCAGCTTCAAAATAGCCGAAATCAAAGACCCGCTGTCGTTGCTGAAGTCAGGATAACCAGTTTGCACCAAATCAGGATCGAAGACAATATCCGCATCTGCCAAAGCCCGGTGGTATCCGGCCAATCTCAATCTCGTTGCTTCTACGCCCGGCTGCAAAGTCACATAAGCAATCCGTTTGTGTCCGCTTTGAATAATTCGGCGCACCAAGCCATACTGCCCTGCTTCGTCATCCGGCAAAACCGACGGCGTACCTGCCAAATCAAAACAGTTGACCAACACCATCGGACAACGGTTGGGCACTTCCGGTAGCAATACTTCCTGATGGAAACCTGCCACATATAAAATCCCCTCGGCACGATGCTCCATAAAGGTACGAATCAGCGGCTCCATCTGACCGGGCTGCCCCGACTTGTTGTCGATGTCGGCAATCATCAAAATCTTGCCTTGTGCGCGAATCTGCTGCTGAATGCCCTTAATCAAGAACATATCCGGAATGCCGTGTCCGCCCGTATTCTCACCCGTCCGCGAAATGGCGCCGGTAATCAGGCCGACCAAGCCAGAACGGTGGGACCGCATAATCCGCGCCACAGAAGACGGGATATAGCCCAAAGCGGCAATCGCTGTTTCTACTTTGGAACGGGTTTTATCGCTGACCGGCGCATCGCCGTTAATTACCCGGCTGACCGTCTTGGGAGACACCCCGGCATAAGCAGCGACATCATAAATTGTAGCCATCTTACGAACCCGCCCCGACAGGATTTCAATAATGTTACATAGGATAACACAGCAGACATCGGTGTCATACCCCCTTTTTTACAGAAACTTGATGATAATCAACCATTTCTATTGCATTTTGCATACATTTCTTAAGCAAAACCGACCCTACCACCTCCCAAAAGTTGTGCAAATTTGTTAAACTACAAACAACTATAAAAAGCAGAAAATAGATACCCTGCTTGTTTACCGTTACATACTAAGGAAACGAGATGTCCTCATACTCAGACGCATGGCAGGCCTTGGAAACCCATCATGCCGATACGCAACACGTTACCCTGCGCGAACGCTTCGCCGCAGATGCCGAACGTTTCAACAATATGCACGAAATTCTGCACGGTTTGTTATTTGATTACAGTAAAAACCGCCTAGATGAAAACACCCTTGACTTATTGTGCCAACTCGCCGAAGCAGCCGATTTGCCACAATATATGCAGGCCATGAACAGCGGTGAAAAAATCAACACCAGCGAACACCGCGCCGTCCTCCACACCGCCCTGCGCCTGCCTGCCAATGCCAAACCTGTTTACGTTGACGGCGAAAACATCGTGCCAAATGTTCATCACGAACTCAACCGCGCATTCGAGTTCGCACGCCAACTTTTAGACGGCACGCACGCAGGCATTACCGGTAAAGCGATTACCGACTTGGTTCACATCGGTATCGGCGGCTCCGATTTAGGGCCGCGCATGGCCACACAGGCGCTGCAGCCTTATTGGCAAAACATACGCGTCCACTTTGTCAGCAACTCCGATGATGCCGACCTGGCCCAAACCCTTCTCGGCCTCAACCCCGAAACCACCGTATTCAGCATTGCCAGCAAATCGTTCCGCACACCGGAAACCCTGCTCAATGCCTACGCTGCGCGTACTTGGTATCGAGATGCAGGTTTGCCTGATTCCGGCATCTACCGCCACTTCTGCGCCATTTCCGCCGATGTGGCCGCAGCCCAAAACTTCGGCATCTCCCCCGACAAAGTCTTCGCCATGTCCGACTGGGTTGGCGGCCGCTATTCCGTCTGGTCGCCCATCGGCCTGCCGCTGATGGTTGCCGTTGGCGAAAAAGCGTTCCGCAAAATGCTTGCCGGTGCACACGCGATGGATACCCACTTCTTCGAAACGCCATTCCGCCGCAACATTCCCGTCCTGATGGCGCTCATCAATGTTTGGTACAACAACTTCCAACATTCAGACGGACAAACCGTTGTCCCATACAGCCACAACATGCGCCTCTTTACCCCGTGGCTCAACCAGCTCGATATGGAAAGCCTCGGCAAACAGCGTACTTCAGACGGCCAACCCGTTTCCTGCACCACCGGCGGCATCGTCTTCGGCGATGAAGGCGTCAACTGCCAACATGCCTACTTCCAGCTTCTACACCAAGGCACGCGTCTGATTCCCGTCGACTTCATCGTCCCCATGACCACAGTCTACGGCAACCACCGCCAACACCGCTTTACCGTTGCCAATGCCTTCGCCCAAGCCGAAGCGCTGATGAAAGGTAAGACCTTAAACGAAGTACAAATCGAATTGGCCGCCCTGCCCCAAGACGAACGCAACCGCCTTGCACCGCAAAAAGAATTCCCCGGCAACCGTCCGAGCAACAGCCTGCTCATCGACAGCCTGACGCCTTTCAACCTCGGCATGCTGATGGCTGCTTACGAACATCGTACTTTCGTTCAAGGCGTGATTTGGCGTATCAACCCCTTCGACCAATGGGGCGTGGAATACGGTAAAGAGCTGGCCAAAACCATCGAACCCGAACTCGAACGCGGCACGCCTGCACACGACAGCTCCACCAACGGTCTGATCGCCTTCTACCGCAGTTGCAACGCAAGATCGAAGGCCGTCTGAAAATAAAATGCCCGTAAGACAAGCATATCTGCCTGTCTTACGGGCATTTCAAAACCTAATCGGCGGTAAGAATGAACCGTTAAAGCACCGCACTTTTAGACAAAAGTAGCTAGATTTTGATATAAAAAAAGGCTAAATCGATAATGACTTAGCCTTTTTCATCAGACTTGATTAGTTGTTTGTTGTTAATGCGCCTAAATCTTTATCAACTAAGAACAAACCTTTACCATCTTCACCAAGAAGATTTAATTTATCCAAAATTCCACTGAATAATTTTTCTTCTTCATGTTGTTCAGCCACATACCATTGTAAGAAGTTAAAGGCAGAGTAGTCTTTCTCTTCAAAAGTTCTACCAACTAATTCATTGATTTTAGAGGTAATTAACTTTTCATGTTCATAAGTTAATTCAAGTACTTGTTTCAATGATGAAAATTGATGAGGTGGTTCATCAATTTGTGTGATGATAGCCAATGCGCCGGTCTCATTTAAATAAGTGAAGAGTTTACGCATATGCTGCATTTCCTCAGCCGCATGCTCTGATAAAAATTTTGCAGCTCCTTCGAAACCTTGTTGTTCGCACCAGGCGCTCATTTGTAAATATAAGTTAGAAGAATAAAACTCTAAATTCATTTGATCATTTAATAGTTTAATCACGCTATTTGATAACATTTTATTTCTCCTATTCTTATAAAGTTTTTAATTCACGATCAATGTAGTAGAGCGCTGTACCACTTTCACCAAGAAGTTTGAATTTATCAACAATACTGTTAAATAATTTTTCTTCTTCATGCTGTTCAGCTACATACCATTGTAAGAAGTTAAAAGTAGAGTAATCCTTTTCTGCAAAAGTACTCTCAACTAACTCATTAATTTTAGATGTCACTAGTTTTTCGTGTTCAAGTGTTGTTTCAAAAACTTCTTTTAATGAAGCGTAATCGTGTTTAGGGGCGTCAATTTTACCTAACAAAGGCATTCCACTGGTTTCGCTCACATAAGTAAACAACTTTTGCATATGTTCCAATTCTTCATCGGCATGACGAAGTAAAAATGCTGCAGCGCCTTCATAACCATGTTTATGGCACCATGCACTCATTTGCAAATAGACATTTGATGAATACAACTCGAGATTAATTTGTTCGTTTAATTTTGCTGTAATTGACTTACTTAGCATAACTAACTCCTTTTCTCAATGCGGTTAATAGATGTATCACAATAAAAAATTTGTATTTGCGGATGAATTTTACTCATTTTATTGAGAATAGTCAATTTTATTTTATCAATTTTTATGTAACCCATTAATTTAAAAGGATTTTAAAAATAAATCATTCTCATTTGGTTCAATTTAATGAAATGAGTTATCAATATCTCCTTTGCCTAAATTCTCTAGAGAAATGATGAGGTGTTGGAAGGAGAATCGTAGATTTCCAAAGTTTTTTGCTCTCACTTATCAACTCCAAAATACTGGATAAATAGAAAACATGAAAATTCAATGTTTTTTATAGAATTACGCATCAAAGCGATATAGTTTCAAAGTAGGTTATCCTTAATATTTGAATGTGACAATTACCATTTATTATTTAACATAATATACATATTGTTGAAAAATCTACTGGTTAACTTCAATCAGGGAAAGCATGAAGAAGTTAGGAAGTTGGTTGGAAAGTTGATTAGGGTAGATTTTATTCAAATGAAAGACTAGGCTATGAAATCAAAATTTGTGTATAAGTTACTGGTAATTTCAAAGTACCTGTATATTTTAATTTGTATATCAATACCAATCGTTTTTATTTATGAAAGCTACCAAGGAGATAATGTTGATTTTATGATTTATATTCATGCTTTTATTATTTTTTCCATATTGGGTGTATTGACTCAATATTCTACATCTAATTTTTTTGAAAAGGAAAAATAACATGATTGAACTATCCATTGAGGATCTGGAACTAATTTATGGAGGAGGCTTAGGAGAGAGAATCCTTCAAGGAGGAGCAAATGGTGCATAAATAGGGGGATCAATTGGTGCAGGTATTGGTCTGGGTGTCGGTATAGCTTTTGGCAGTATTCCTGCCGGACCAGCTATTATGGTCGGTGGCACAATTGGTGCTGCTGTTGGTGCTGCAACTGGTATGGGTGTTGCAGCATATGAGTATTACCAAGAAACTCAGCCTAAAGGGACAGTAACGATCGGTCCGATTTCTGCTTTTGCTGTGGACAAATCAGGAAACGGCTACACTGACGGCACAAATTACCACTGATATTTCTCATCGTTCAAACGATCTCTAGGGGTCGTCTGAAACTTTCTTAACTTCAATTTTATGAATACACCCAAGCAACCCTTCTTCCGTCCTGAAGTCTCCGTTGCCCGCCAAACCAGTTGTTCCAACAAAAGGCCGTCTGAAACTTAATTTGTCAAAGTTTCAGACGGCCTTTTATTATTCAATAAAGATAGCAGAAGTTGATTCGCCATATCCCCCATCTTTGCTACAATATCCCTTTTCTTTTTTATTGATTCCACTATGACAACCGCACCCCAACCCAGCACTTGGCGCAAGATTTTTTCGCGCAAAATGCTGATCTGCATTTTCACAGGCTTCACTTCGGGGTTGCCGCTTTATTTTCTATACAGCCTGATTCCAGCATGGCTGCGTAGCGAACACATTGATTTGAAAACCATTGGACTATTTGCATTGATTGGTTTCCCCTACACTTGGAAATTCATCTGGTCACCTCTTTTGGACACCGTACGCCTGCCATTTTTAGGTTTACGGCGCAGTTGGATGCTGATTACCCAAATAGCACTCCTATTGCTTTTGGCTTCCTATGCATTTGTCCGACCGCAAGAACATTTATCCATCATCTTAGGCTTAGCTTGTGCTACAGCATTCTTCTCCGCCAGCCAAGATATTGTGATTGATGCATTCCGACGCGAAGTACTGTCAGATGAAGAATTGGTATTAGGCAACTCGCTGTATGTGAATGCCTACCGTATTTCTTCATTAATTCCGGCCTCATTAAGTCTGATTTTGGCCGACAGATTGCCTTGGTCAACCGTCTTCATCATTACTTCCCTGTTTATGATCCCAGGTTTACTTGCGACCTTGTTCATAGCACGCGAGCCAGATCACTCAACTCTTGAAACCAAAGGCTTAAAAGAAACCGTTATCGAACCATTTCACGATTTCTTTACCCGCCAGAGTGTGAAGCAGGCTTTGACTATTTTGGCGTTCATCTTGCTGTATAAACTGGGCGACAGCATGGCAACTGCTTTGGCTCAACCGTTTTATCTCGATATGGGCTTCTCTAAAACCGATATTGGTCTGATTGGAAAAAACGCAGGTTTATGGCCGGCTGTAATTTTTGGCGTTATCGGCGGCATTTGGATCACCAAACTTGGGGTTAATCGTGCTCTGTGGTTATTCGGTTTGATACAGTGGGTCACCATTTTAGGCTTTGCATGGCTGGCAAGCTTCGGACATTTTGACCATGTCGGTGCATCGGAACGAATCTTTTTAGCGGTTGTAATTGCGGCTGAAGCAATCGGCGTCGGCTTAGGCACAGCAGCGTTTGTCTCGTATATGGCGCAACAAGCCAATACGGCATTTACGGCAACGCAATTAGCCCTTTTTACAAGCCTATCTGCCGTACCGCGTACATTTATGAACGCAACGGCAGGCTATCTGATTGAAGCGATGGGTTACTTCAATTTCTACTGGCTGTGTTTTGCTTTGGGCATACCGGGCATGTTGCTGCTGTTTAAAGTGGCACCGTGGAATGGTCAAAAAGTGAGTAACTAGATTGCCAGTCTAAAACTTCTAGCAAAACAAAAGGCCGTCTGAATATTCAGACGGCCTTTATCATACAAAAACTTTATTCTGCTTCAGGTTTGACAGTGCTGCGGACATCGCCGCTTTTTTCTTTATGTTTCAAAACAGCGCGGTCGAGCTTGTCCATCAAAACATCAATCGCGGCGTACATATCCTGCTCAATCGCTTCAACGTGCAAATCTTTGCCTGCCAGATGCGCATCGGCTTCGGCTTTTTGATTGACTTTTTCCACCGAGAGCGTAATGGTCACAGAGATGATGTTGTCGGCGTGGCGATTGATTCGTGCCAACTTGTCGGAAACATAGTTTTTGATGGCTTCGGTAACATCAAAATTCAGACCGGTGATTTTCAGATTCATGATACAGCTCCTTCGGTTGATTAGTCCGTCAAAACGGATCGGAATATATCTACTCGGTAAATTTTCGTTTGTGTGCCGGTGGTATGTCTAATGATTCTCTATATTTAGCAACTGTACGTCTGGCGATTTCAATGCCGCGTTGTTTTAATAATTTGACGAGGGCCTCGTCCGAATAAGGTTTGCTGCTGTCTTCGCTTTCAATCAGCTGGCTCAAGACAGCTTTGATTGCGCCTTGACTGAACCCTTCGCCGTCATCATCGGCATTGACTGCCTGTGTGAAGAAATAGCGTAACGCAAACAGGCCGCGCGGGCAAGACAAATATTTCTGGTTGGCAGCGCGCGAAATGGTGCTTTCCGCCAAACCCAATTCGGCGGCGGCATCTTTCATCAGCATGGGCGACAGGCCGATTTCTCCGAAGATGAAAAAATCTTCCTGATTTTTGACAATATACTCGGCAAGGCGGAGGACTGTGCTTTTGCGCAGTTCCAAAGAATCAATGCGCTGTTTGGCTTCACTGATTTTTTCCTTCCACCCCGGCGCGCCCTCTTCCGCCGATTTCATCAGGTCGCAATATTCCTGATTGAGCTGCAGCTTCGGCCAAGCCGCCTCGTTGCTGATGACTTCCCAGCCGTCCTTGCCCTCTTTGACCCAAACGTCAGGCTGAATATAAGGTGTAGGCGTGGCAGAGGCGAAACCGTAGGCCGGATAGGGATTGAGCTCGGCAATCATATCGAGCGCGGCTTCTATGGTTTCGCTGTCGGTATCGGGATAGAGTTTGCGGAAACGCAGAACGTTTTGTTTGCGGTTTTTGCCTAACTCTTGAAGCGAACTTTGCACCAAATGCGCGGCCATTTGTCGGGCAGGAGAAGCCGGCAAACGCATTAATTGCAGCATGAGCGACTCGGTCAAATCGGCCGCCGCTACGCCGGGCGGCTCAAAGGTTTGCAATACATCCAGCGCATTTTGCAGGGCTTCTTCGTCTAGCATCCAATCCAACGGCGTGTGGTCGATGATTTCTTCGAGGCTGTCGGTGAGGTAGCCTTGTTCATCCAAAAAATCAATCAAAACGTGAACATAGGCCGCTTCCACTTGCGAGAGCGGATGCTCGCACACTTGGGCATGCAGATAGTGTTTGAAATCCTCTTCTTCGGCGATGTTGCTCCAAATATCTTCGGCATCGTCGCCACTCAACTGCTGACCTGCGCGCGGCATGGTTACCGCACGGTTGAGCCCGCTATCGGCAAACTCATCAGTTTCCGGACGCTCAAGCAGAGGATTGTCCAACAACCAGTCTTCCACTTCGCGCTCAAGCTCAAGACCCGACATCTGCAAGATGCGCAAAGACTGCTGCAGCCGCTGGTTGAGCTGCTGGGTCTGTTTGAGTTTAAGGACGAGTGAAGACATAGCGTTTTTTTTCGAAGTGTATAGATAGTTTTTCAGACGGCCTTTGTACGGAGGGCCGTCTGAAAAACTAGGTTATAGGTATTATATTTGTATTCTTAGTAATTATTTCAATATTTACAGTTACCCTCAATTGAAATGAGAGCCTCGTGTGAAACCGGTTTTACGATTGCCGTCAAATATGCATTCAATATTTGAAATTTTCACCCAAGTAAACCGAACGGACTTGTTCATTGTTGACCAAGTCGTCCGGCTTGCCTGAAGCCAATACCGTACCGTCGCTGATGATGTAGGCACGGTCGCAGATGCTGAGGGTTTCGCGCACGTTGTGGTCGGTAATCAATACGCCAATACCGCGTGATTTGAGGAACTCGATGATTTTCTGAATATCGATGACGGCAATCGGGTCAACGCCGGCAAAAGGTTCGTCCAACAAAATGAAACGCGGCTGCATGGCCAACACGCGCGCGATTTCGACACGGCGGCGTTCGCCACCGGATAAAGACGGCGCGGGGTTGTTGCGCAGGCGTTCGATGTTCAAATCGGCCAACAGTTTTTCCAGTTCGGCATCGATGCGGCTTTTGTCCTTCATGCTGATTTCCAAAATGGCGCGGATATTTTGTTCCACGGTCATTTTGCGGAAAATCGAGGCTTCCTGCGGCAGATAGCCGACGCCGAGGCGGGCGCGTTCGTGAATGGGCAGGTGGCGCAACTCTTGTCCGTCCAGCATCACGCTGCCTGCATCGGCGGCAATCAGGCCGACAATCATGTAAAAGCTGGTGGTCTTACCCGCGCCGTTGGGGCCGAGCAGGCCGATGACTTCGCCGCTTTCGATTTCAAGGGAGAAGCTTTTGACGACTTGGCGTTTTTTGAAACTTTTTTGCAGGTTTTGAACCACAAGACGGCTGTTGTTTGCGCTCATATTCTGTTGACTTTCGATATTGACCTCAGGCCGTCTGAGCCTTTTTCAGACGGCCTTTTTGTGTGTTTTCTTATTTGTTTTTCTGCGTGCTGGACGGCTGGATGACCACGCTGACGCGGCCGGATTTTGCGGCGGATTTCACACCGGATTTGGCGCTGCCGTTGATGGTGTAAACCTCGGTTTTGGTGTTGTAGGTAATGACCGCACCTTCGGCCACATCGCCGCCGCGCTGTACTTTGGCATTGCCGGACAGGGTAACGAGGTTGGCTGCGGAAGAATACGTCACGGTATTGGCTTGACCGTTGACCACGCCTTTGCCGCCGTCCAACTCTTGGCTGAATTTGACGGGCGAGCCGGTGGCTTTCATCAACTGCTCGCTTTTGTCGTTGCGCGAAACGGTTACGCTGCCGGCACGGATATTGAGCGTGCCTTGTTTGATGATGACGTTGCCGGAAAAGGTGGTGCTTTGGTTGTTTTGGTCAAGCGAGCCTTGGTCGGCTTCGATTTGAATCGGCTGCTTGCTGTCGCTTTGCAGGGCAAAGGCCGGGCTGGCGGCAAAAACGGCAACAAGGGCTAAGGTTTTACAAATTTTTTGTATCATAAATTGTGGCTTTCACTTTGGAAGGGAAATTCAGCAAACCGGTTTTGTGGTCATAAGTCATGCCGTTTGCCTGACCGCTGGACTGTCCGTATTGGAAAGTAACGGGGCTGTCGGTATGTGCGTATTGCGCTTCGGTATCGACATTCAAGCGTTCGGTTTTGACGATGCCGGCCAAACGCTTGGCATCTGCCGCTTTGTTTAAGACAACATTCTGTTCAAAAACGACTTTTTTGTTTTGAATATTGTACGCAGCCTTGTCACTGCCGACTTCGTACAGCAGGCTGCCGTCGCGGTAAAACGAAAGATGCGGTTTGTCCAAATGCACGTCCGCGCTATTCGGATATTGGACGGCATCGACCGCGCTCAGGTTTTCTTTCAGACGGCCTTCTTGGTCAAAACGTTTGCCGTTGATGCCTTTCATCGAATATTGCGGCTCATTCGGATTGAGGACGACTTCTTCGACCTGCACTTCGCTGATGCGGCCGAGCCACGCCGCCAGTGCGCCGAGTGAAACGGCCAACACCAGCGGAAAGGCGATTCCGTAACGCCATCTGATTTTCATCGTACATACTCTTTCAAAGCAGGTTCAAGCGTACCTTGCGCCTGCATAATCAAATCGCACACTTCACGCACCGCGCCTGCGCCGCCGGAACGTCGGGTTACATAATGGGCGTATTGCAAAGTAAACCAATGCGCTTCGGGGACGGCAACCGCCAATCCGCAACGCACCATCACGGGCAAATCGACAACATCGTCGCCGACAAAGGCGCACTCATGCTCCTCCACACCGGCCTGTTCGCGTAATTGAGCGTAGGCGGAACGTTTGTCATGAATGCCTTTGAAGTAATAGTTGATACCGAGCTGCTTCACGCGGATACCGACGGAAGGCGCGTCGCGGCCGGTAATAATCGCCGTTTGCACGCCGCTAGCCTGAAGCATTTTCAAACCGTGTCCGTCCAAAGTGTGGAACGATTTGATTTCTTCGCCGTTGTCGCGGATAAAAATGCGGCCGTCGGTCAAAACGCCGTCTACATCTAATATCAGCAGTTTGATACCTAAAGCGCGTTGTTGCAGGTCGGAAGAGAGGTTTTGCATAAGGTTTCCTTATTTCAGACGGCCTATTCTAGCATAAGGCCGTCTGAAAACGTTTTTGCCGTCGATTCAGACAATTCGTGCCATCAATAAATCGTGCATATTCAGCGCACCAATCAGTACGCCGTTTTCTTCGACCACCAGCAAACCATTCACATGGCCGCTTTGCATGGCTTTCAAAGCTTCAGTGGCAAGGCGGTCGGCAGAGATGGTTTTCGGAGAGGCGTGCATGATGTCGTCCACTTTCAAACCGGCAAAGCTGTCGCGTTCTTGAAACAGACGGCGCAAGTCGCCATCGGTAAATACGCCTTTCAGACGACCTTCGGCATCGGTTACCGCCAACATGCCCAAGCCTTTTTCACTCATGCGGACGATGGCTTCTTTCAACGGCGTACCCAACAAAACGGCAGGCAGGGCTTCGTCTTTGTGCATAATATCCGCCACGCGCAACAGCAGGCGTTTGCCCAAGCTGCCAGCCGGATGGCTCAACGCAAAATCGTCCGGCGTAAACGCACGCGCCTGCAGCAATACCACTGCCAGCGCATCCCCCAACGCCATCACGGCGGTCGTACTGGAAGTCGGCGCAAGGCCGAGAGGACAGGCTTCTTTGGAAACCGCCGCGGTAATATGGATATCGGCATGACGCGCCATGGTGGAAGTCGGATGGGCAGTGATACAAATAAGCGTGATGTTTTTGCGTTTCAACGCCGGAATAATCGCTGCAATTTCATCACTTTCGCCGGAATTGGAAATGGCAACCACGACATCGTGGTCCACAATCATGCCCAAATCGCCGTGCGCCGCTTCGGCAGGATGGACAAAAAACGCAGGCGTTCCGGTCGAAGCCATGGTCGCCGCCATTTTGCGGCCGATGTGTCCGGACTTGCCCATGCCGGTAATGACGACCCTGCCCTTGCAGTGCAACAACGCTTCTGCCGCACGGACAAAATCATGATCCAAAGCCGCCGCAATTTCACGCAAACCTTCGGCTTCCGTATCCAATACATCGCGCGCCCAGTCGAGATAAAGTGTGTTTTCCGCCATCAAAGCCACCTTTCGTGCTTGAATTTAGGTTTGTTTTGCCCAAATTAATCGGCTGTAAACTGTTCAAATTCATCGAATCGGCGTAGCATTACCGCCACTTCACAAACAAACCTATTATGTAAAAGGAATCAGAGATGACTATTTTATCGGACGTTAAAGCATTAGGACAACAAATCTGGTTGGACAATCTCTCCCGTTCGCTGGTACAAAGCGGCGAATTGGCAGAAATGCTGAAGCAAGGTGTGTGTGGCGTAACTTCCAATCCCGCCATTTTCCAAAAAGCCTTTGCCGGAGATGCCCTGTACGCCGATGAAGTAGCCGCACTCAAACAGCAGGACCTGACCCCGAAACAACGCTACGAAACCATGGCGGTTGCCGACGTACAAGCCGCCTGCGACGTATGTCTTGCCGAACACGAATCCACCGGCGGCAAAACCGGCTTCGTCAGCCTCGAAGTTTCGCCTGAATTGTCCAAAGACGCGCAAGGTACGGTTGAAGAAGCGCGCCGCCTGCACGCCGCCATCGGTCGTAAAAATGTCATGATTAAAGTACCGGCAACCGACGAAGGCATCAAAGCACTTGAAACCCTCGTTTCAGACGGCATCAGCGTCAACCTGACCCTGCTTTTCTCCCGCGCCCAAACCCTTAAAGCCTATGCGGCCTACGCGCGCGGCATTGCCAAACGTTTGGAAGCGGGACACGACGTTTCCCATATCCAAGTTGTCGCCAGCTTCTTTATTTCCCGTGTCGATGCCGCATTGGACGCCACCCTGCCCGACCACCTCAAAGGCAAAGTCGCCATTGCGCTGGCCAAAGCCGCCTATCAAGATTGGGCGCAATACTTCGGCAGCAGCGAATTTGCCGCACTTGCCGAAAAAGGTGCCAACCGCGTACAACTTCTGTGGGCATCTACCGGCGTGAAAAACCCTGCCTATCCTGACACTTTGTACGTTGACAGCCTGATTGGCGCCCATACCGTCAACACCGTTCCCGATGCCACACTCAAGGCCTTTATCGACCACGGCACCGCCAAAGCCACTTTGACCGAAGGTGTGGACGAAGCCCAAGCGCAGCTTGCCGAAACCGCGAAACTCGGCATTGATGTCGAAACTTTGGCAACGCGTTTGCAGGAAGACGGTTTGAAACAATTTGAAGACGCTTTTGCCAAACTGCTTGCTCCCTTGGCTTAAGCGGATTGAACGGACGGCCGAGAAACTTAAATCATTTTGAAACGTCTCAGGCCGTCTGAAACCCAAATTCGGGCGTGTACGGCACGCCCTTTTCTATCACGATTTGAATACCGTGCAGGCATACTTCCCCTGCCCTACAAAACCACCCTGCCATGTATATAGGACGTTTCGCCCCCAGCCCTACCGGCCTGCTTCATATCGGCTCCCTACTGACCGCCGTCGCCTCCTATGCCGATGCGCGCGCTCATCAGGGCAAATGGCTGGTCCGCATTGAAGACCTTGACCCCCCGCGCGAAATGCCCGGCGCCGCTGCCGACATTTTGCGTACGCTTGAAGTTTTCGGCTTTGAGTGGGATGGCGAAGTCGCCTATCAAAGCCGCCGTTACGACCTATATCAAGACATCCTCGACCGCCTCAAAGCAGCCGGGCTGGTGTATCCCTGCTATTGCAGCCGCAAAGACTGGCAGGCGGCGGCAACACATGGCGCAGACGGATTTGTATATAACGGCCGTTGCCGCAATCCTCAGCAAAGACCCAATACGCAAAACAAAACTCCGGCATGGCGCATTCAAGTGCCTGATCGCGTGATCGGTTTTTCAGACGGCATTGTCGGACATTACGCACAAAATCTGGCACACGACATCGGCGATTTCGTCCTGCTTCGTGCCGACGGCTATTGGGCATATCAGCTTGCCGTGGTTGCCGACGATGCCGATCAAGGAATAACCCATATTGTCCGCGGTCAAGATTTGCTTGTTTCCACGCCGCGCCAAATCTATCTGCAACAATGCCTCGGCGTTCCCACACCGGCCTACGCACACCTTCCCCTATTGACCAACAGCCAAGGGCAAAAATGGTCGAAACAAACCCTTGCCCCGGCTTTGGATTTGAATCAAAAAGAACAACTTCTCCGCCAAGTCCTAACCTACCTCAACCTACCCGATGCACCTACCGTGAACCGTCCGCAAGAATTGCTCGATTGGACGGTAGCGCACTGGCAAATGGACAAAATCCCAAAATCGTCCATTATCACGGACTGAATTAGCATGATTACAACAAAATTACTCTAGGTATTACAATATTTCATAAAATTATGTAAGTAATCTTACGATCCATTCCAAACCATGCCCAAGAAGCGAAAAATCATGTATATTTCAAAAATTTCCTAAAATTGTCACAAACTGATAATTTCAGGGTTGTAACAACATACGGCTGACGCGTTATTGAGGATGACAAAGCGCGGCAGATCTCCCACGATACAACAAAAAGAATACCGCTATGCCAAGTGCCATTATTGTAGAAGACGAAGTATTAGCAGCAGAACGCTTACGTGTATTATTGGAAGAGTGCAATGTCGTACTGCTGAACGTCTTTCACCATGCCATGCCAGCATTGGAGTGGCTGAGTGTCCACGAAGTCGACATCGTCTTTGCCGACATCGGCATGCCGGAAATTGACGGTCTCGAGTTTGTCGAACGCATTAAGCGTACCGCCAAACGCCAGCCGGAAATTGTATTCACCACAGCCTACGAAGAACACGCCCTGCGCGCGTTTGAGCTGGCTGCCGCAGACTATCTGCTCAAACCGATCAAAATGACCCGCCTGCAAACCGCACTTGACCGCATCATCGAGAAAAACCGCGAAAAAGCAGACAGTTTTACCCATTTCAAAGTCTACAACCGCGAACGCATGGTCGAAATCCCATGGCAACAGGCGCGTTACCTGATGGCGGAACACAAAACCGTCTATCTGTTTACTGGCGACGGCCACAGCTACGAATTACCGAAGACCTTGGTTTACTGGGAAGAATTACTGGGCGACAAAGTCATCCGTATCCACCGCAATGCCCTCGTCTTCCGCCACACCCTCGACAGCCTGATTCGACTAGACGATGACGAAAACGACGAATCCGCATCCACATGGGGCGCAAAAATTCTTGATATTCCGACCCCATTACCCGTCAGCCGCCGACAACTGTCCACCCTGCGGAAAATTATTAAAAACAGCATCTAAAATGCACTCCTTGATTGGCTCTTTTTAAATCAAAGGCCGTCTGAAAAGATATTTTTCAGACGGCCTTTTAACTTCTTAGCCAAATAGTAGAAAATTAAAAAAGAATAGCCTAAGTCTGTCGTTTAGCTCTATCTAAGCTTTCAATTTGATTAAACCTTGTTATATCTACAAACAAGGTTTTCCATTTTTTAATCCAGCATCTCTCAATTACTACCACTCAACAGAAAAGGCCGTCTGAAAAATTCAGACGGCCTCGATACTTAAGCCTTACAGATTAAAAGAACAATTCACGCCAGCTGATGCGTTTGAGTCCGCATGTACGGCCTTGTACTTCCAGGCTGACCAGTTGGTTAGACAAGAGACTGCGATCGCCTTTGGTTGCAAAACATTTATTGTTTGGCACGCTCGGCGTAGCGTTCAACTCCTTATCCGTACCCGTGCCGCCGCTATCGCCATCGGCAGTTACCGGAGAATCATCGGCCTTAGAGCCGTTCAGATAAGTAAAGTTGACCACACCGTCAAACACCATACCACTGGCGTAATAAACTTGACCGTTGTTTTCACGTCTGATGAATTGGCGGTTTTTATCGGAAATACGCGCATCACGCAAACCCAAACGGCCGCCGTTTTCGGCATTGACGCCCAGAATAATCGTTTTCGCAGTCGTTTGTGTGGACGTACTGTCCGGCAAACAAACATCGGCACTGGAAGAGTCAGTATGAATTGTTTTGGTTTCATACTTGCGGATGGTCACAACGGCTGTACGCAAAATCATCGTCGGTTTGACAGTCACACGTTCATTCGGATCTAAAGTCAGACTCCAGCCTTTTTTACCTTCACCAACCTTATTGTCGCTGACATAAATGTGTTCGCCGTCACTTTCTCTGGTTTGCTGTTCCAACTCACTGCTTTTTGCCAAAACTGCTTTTTTGGATTCATCAGTAGACACATCGTCGTAAATACCGTAAACGGCATTGATTTGACCATTGATATTGGTCAATTCATTCTGATAAATCTCGCTACCCGTACCAAAAATGACGACATACTTATCTTTACCGCGACGTGATACCGCAGGCGCAGACGTAATCGGTTGATTACCCGAGCCTTGGAAAATCATTTGCGCCGACCATTCAGACGGGGTTTTACCTCTCAAGTCGAAGCGGAACATATTGCCGTAACGGTCGCCTGCATAGGCAATATCGACAATGCCGTCAAAATCGGTATCCACCAAAGTCGGTGTAGAAAGTCCACCTTTGCCATTTGGTGCAGGAATTTTTTTATCCCCCAAAAGTATACCGGCTTTAGAAACCTGATCACCATTATTTTTTGTGCCCGCTTCTTTACCCGTCATATCATAGACATATAAAGCCGTGTCATTATCCTCACTGTTCACGTCTTCAGTACGATAGCCGCTGGCCAAGAAGCCCGCATAACGCACATTCGATTCCAGATTGACCGGAGTGGTATCGCGCTTGATGGAAACACGGCCGATTTGTGTCGAACCAATGGTATAACCCAGCTTATTGCCAGCGCCTTTTTCTGTTTCAAACAAAGGCACAGTCTTATTCCAACCACTACGATCGCTGTTAGCTACCGCACCAATATTCAACGCATACGCACCGCGTCCACCCTGACCCATCGCACCAAACATAAAGGTTTGCTTCTTATCAGGTGTTTGGCGGAGAACAAAACCACCATTAACCATATAGCGGTGCGGCGTGCTGGAGCCGTAACCATCGCGTGCAATATCTTTCAGAACTTTACCTAAAGTTGTTGCTTGGCCTTGATCGTCCTCGCGTTCCATGCCTGCCGGAATATAGCTGAGTTTCAAGTCATAAGGATTGCTAGGCGTATCATTACGGAAAATATGTACCATGCCGTCATTGGCAGCGGCGACCAAAAACTCTTGACGGCCTTTATCCTTATTCCCAATAGCAGCAACCGAACCGTCTAAAATATCGCCCAAATTACGTTCATCTTTATTTGGGTCATTAGGGTCAGTCGGACGGATACGATAAGACTGGCTATAACCTTTTGCTCCTGCATCCGCTTTGATGGCTTCATCACTACCTGCTCGGCCAGTCCATTTCAGCAATGCATTTTTCCATTCCAACTTATCTTTTGCACTGCCGTCTGAAATGCCAAAATCGGCGTTTGAAGCCTCATTATCTGCAACTCTATCGATGAAATAGGTCTTACTGCCATCATTAACCAAAGTAAGACGGTTATTAAATGATGGCTGAACAAACTCAGTCGTATTAATAGGCGTACCATCGCGTTTTAATTTATAAAACCGCAACTGACTGCTCCAAGAGCCGGTATTTAAATGAACCGTTGCCGCCATATCGGGAATACCTGTACTGGTCGTCACCGGCGCAGTTGAAGCTGCCCCTTCAAATTTCATTATTTTGCTGTCAGTTTCAATATTGTCGATAATGGTTTTAAAGTGCTCAAGCAACTTTTCAGGTTTTGAGGCATTGAAATACCATTCCGGGCGACTGGCACCCTTTTCCAGATACTTCTTCCCGACTGGAGAGATTCCCTCACCAAAGCCCACGGTAAAAGTCTGAACCAATTGCTTGCTATAATCTACGCCTTTAGGATCGCTTGGATCACCATCCCAGCTCTTGCCTGCAGCATCTCGACGATCTTCTGGCTTAATCGCAGCATCTAGACGATTTTCTGACTTAATCGCAGGTTTAATATCTTTTTCTGCCAAAGTCTGACTAAAGAAACGCATACCGCGTTTCTCATTACCATAGTTTCTATCCCAATAAGGAACAATGATTTCTTTATCGCCCATATATTGGCATTGAAACTTTTTCTCCCCATCAGGAGTCTTCGATCTCGGATCATAAATCGGCAGATCAAAATATCCTTCAAGACCATTTCCTGAAAAATATTTGCCTTGCCCATGTTTATCTTCATAAGCTTTTACTTCAGACGGCCCAAAATATTTATAGACCTCATCCGAGCTACGATCAATAGCACGGTAATAGTTTGAATAATAATATTTTCGGTCATAATTGAAGTTAGTATTGTCAGAATTACTTGGATTTTCTCCAGAGGCCTGATTGCTACAACTCATATTGGCATCGCCATCAGAAACCACGACAACATAGGATTTCTGACAGCGGTATTTGATATTCGGTATGACAAAATTTTTGACGACTTCATAATAACGGCGCGTTGTCGGCGTAGCTTGGTAAGCCAACATCTCATCTACCTTCTTACTGACATATTTCCAGTTCCGATCGGCAGAACCATCCGTAAAGCCTTCATTATCCTTCATATCGCCTTTGGTATCGTCGGGTTTAGACAGTTTTACATATGCGTAAAGAGCATTATCCTTTTTCCTTTTTTCCTCATCCCATTTCCAATACCGAGGATTATTGTGCAAAGTCTGCAAGCCCCAGTTAAACTGATCTTTATACCGCTCCAAAATCTTCTTTAATGCCGATTTTGCAATATTGATTTTTCTATTCGCATTGATTTCTTCATTCCCATTATCTACATAATATTTACCCTCTGCATCAGCCAACATACTGCCCGAGTCATCAATCAAAAACATAATATTATGCTTGACTTTGGGTTGGCCGATAGGCTCGTTTACGTTTTTCAGATAAAACGGAATTTCGGCAAAACCATTTTTTTCTTTAGATTGCTGGGGATTTGCCTGAACGGAAAAGCTAATGAGGGCTAAAGCGGAAGCGATGCTTGCATGAATGAGGCGATGGCGGCCTGATGGAGCGTTTTGCATAATGTGTTCTTTTTTCATCGGATAATCTCAGCTAAAAATGACGTTGTTTTTATTTTTTATGGGGCTACGATTTTAGCATAAACAGCCTGTTTCATGTTTGATTCGGCTGAATTTCCCTACACCTGCATTTCAAACACAACAAAAATGAAACAATCTGTCTGCTCAGTTTTAAGACGGCCTGACTGAATATTTAGTTCAGCCTTATTCATCAAGCATTTCAAAAGCAAGAGACTGTACCGTAAAGATAAAACGTTTTTAAATTATCGATTATTTGCTCTACGCTTGAAATTCCTATTACTTTGACTTAAAATACACTGCTTCTACGGCATAGACCGCTATGTCTGAAAAAGCACGTTACACAGCAAAATCAAAGCTGCGGAGCGTGTTTTTTTTTAGCCGAGATTTCCGAAGGCTGTCTTTTTTGTAAACAATTTTTATTTTTCAGACGGCCTGACCCATTTTTTTCGAACCGACCATCATCAGGCAAACAGGATTCCATCATGACCACTCCGGCTCTTCTCGTTCTCGCTGACGGCAGCGTATTTCACGGCACATCAATCGGTTACGAAGGTTCGACTTCCGGCGAAGTCGTGTTCAACACTTCCATGACCGGCTATCAAGAAATCCTGACCGACCCTTCCTACTGCAAACAAATCGTTACCCTCACCTACCCCCACATCGGCAATACCGGCACCAACGCCGAAGACGAAGAAAGCCGCAGCGTTTACGCCGCCGGTTTGATTATCCGCGACCTGCCTCTCTTGCACAGCAACTTCCGCGCATCCGAAAGCCTGCACGACTATTTGGTACGCAATAAAACCGTCGCCATCGCCGACATCGATACCCGCCGCCTGACCACACTGTTGCGTGAAAAAGGTTCACAAGGCGGTGCAATCTTGACCGGTGCGGACGCAACGGTTGAAAAAGCACAAGAACTGATTGCCGCATTCGGCAGCATGGTCGGCAAAGATTTGGCAAAAGAAGTTTCCTGCACAGAAACTTACGAATGGACCGAAGGCGAATGGGAATTGGGCAAAGGTTTCGTTACCCCTGCCGAACAACCGTTCCACGTCGTCGCCTACGATTTCGGCGTGAAAACCAACATCCTGCGCATGCTCGCCTCGCGCGGCTGCCGCCTGACCGTCGTTCCCGCACAAACCAGCGCGGAAGAAGTATTGGCACTCAATCCTGACGGCGTATTCCTATCCAACGGCCCCGGCGACCCCGAGCCTTGCGACTACGCCATCAAAGCCGTACAAAAATTAATGGAAAGCGGCAAACCGATTTTCGGCATTTGCTTGGGACACCAGCTGATCAGCCTCGCCATCGGTGCAAAAACCCTGAAAATGCGCTTCAGCCATCACGGTGCCAACCACCCAGTACAAGATTTGGACAGCGGCAAAGTCGTCATTACCAGCCAAAACCACGGTTTCGCCGTCGATGCCGACACCCTGCCCGCCAATGCACGCATTACCCACAAATCCTTGTTCGACAACACCTTGCAAGGTATCGAACTGACAGACAAACCTGTGTTCTGCTTCCAAGGCCACCCCGAAGCCAGCCCCGGCCCGCAGGATGTCGGCTATCTGTTTGACAAATTCATTGACAATATGAAAGCGGCGAAGCAATAAAGCTGATTTTTTCAGACGGCCACACTCAACTCGACAACAGGCCGTCTGAAAACCAAACTTCAAAAATATAAATTCAGCCCCCTCTCAACATCTGTACAGCCTGAAAACCCAATCGTCT
>NZ_KV809514.1:0-1398 GCF_001812605.1 Neisseria sp. HMSC073G10
CATTATGCGCAAAGCCCACCGCAACCGTCCGCTGACGGAAGTGCAAACGAAGCGCAATCGACATCATGCCGCCGCCCGACTGGCCGGTGGTGTAGAGCCGTTTGCCGTCGATGGGTAACTTGGTTTTCAAGTGTTTGATTAGGTTGATAGTGGCATCGAGATAGTTGGACGCGGTGCTGGTATCGTCCATAATAATTTCGTCAAACTCGGGCGCAATCACAAAGCAGGGATGCTGCGCCTGAAATTCGGGTGACGCCCACGCAATCGCGCCGTTGCCCTGATACAGCGGTACTTTGCGCCACATAAACGCGCTCCACCGTGCGCCCCGCCACGCCGTATTGCGACGGCTCAAGCACGGCGGCAGACACATCGGCGCGGTACTTCACCGCCACCGCCACCAGCCGCATCCCGTCGCCAAACACGCAGGTTACGGCGGCGGCCGATTCGACGGCATTATCCAACGCGCCGCCCAACGCAGCGCAGCCGCATATGCTCGAACCCGATACGACTGGGGTGGTATAGGTGCAAGCACCGTCAAACAGTCGCAGATGGGCGCAGTTGCATTGCCGAAAGGGAAAGCACCTGTCGGGGAAAATTTTTCCCAAGCCCAACAAGGACGGTACAGTTATGATTCACCGTACCACTCCCGCACTGTCAGAACGGAATTGGAACAGCGTTACGGCAAACAAAATGTCAAATCCTCGACAGTACCGCCGTCAAACGGCAAAAATGTCAAACTGGCAAACCAAAGCCACCCGAAGACCGGGGTGCCGTTTGACAGTAAAGGATTTCCAAATTTTGAGAAACACGTGAAATATGATACGAAGCTTGATATTCAAGAATTCAGGTCTAAGAGTTCGACAGGACAAATGAGGCTGGCAACCAAAGATTTGGCGGAAGCCATTAGGAAAGGACAGGTTCGCAAATCAAGCTTTAACACAGAACAATTAAGGGCAATTGAAAAAGGAGAATCTAAAATACCGGATTATACTTGGCATCATCATCAGGATACCGGACGTATGCAGCTTGTACCTGAAAAATCTCACCATGATACTGGTCATATCGGCTGGGAAGCGATGAATAAAGGAAGATAATTATGTGGAAAATTACGAAAGAGCAAGGTCAAGATTTAAGTTTTGCAACATATTGCTTATTATCGGCAGCAATTAATTTGCAAGAATTTAAATTATGGTTGGATAAGGTTGTCTTAGATATGCCTATTGATAATATACCTTTTTATATTTTTGATTTAATTGATCTTGAAGGAGTAGGAGATATTTATAATATTT
Source organism: Neisseria sp. HMSC073G10 (assembly GCF_001812605.1). Taxonomy (NCBI): domain Bacteria; kingdom Pseudomonadati; phylum Pseudomonadota; class Betaproteobacteria; order Neisseriales; family Neisseriaceae; genus Neisseria; species Neisseria sp. HMSC073G10. The sequence continues at coordinate 1,290 of NZ_KV809514.1, forward strand.
TGGATTTTGTTCCGAATTCAGACTTATCTAAAGATCAAGATGACGCATTAACCGGCATTGCCTTCTTAAGGGGGGTAGATGTCTATGACCCTCCCGTTTCAAAAGAAAA
>NZ_KV809514.1:1498-2057 GCF_001812605.1 Neisseria sp. HMSC073G10
ATTTCTTTCCATTTGTAGAACTGCCTCCGCTTTAGAGGGTAATGAGGTCGTCTGAAAAACATCAGACGACCTTTGGCATCATCATCAAGATACAGGAAGGATGCAATTGATTGGTGAAGACTTGCATCATGATACCGGCCATATTGGTTGGGAAGCGATGAGTAAAGGAAAGTGACTATGTGGAAAATCATAAAAGAGGATAGTGATGATTTAGGATTTGCAATTAAATGCTTATTCTCTCAATCTATTGATTTAAATGAATTCAAGTTATGGATTGAACAAGTAATACGCGATATGCCCATTGAGGACACCCCTTTTTATATTTTTGACTTGGCGGATTTCGATGGGGTAATTGCCGATATTGACAATATTGTAGGTTTTGTTTCGAGTTACAGCCTATCAAAATCGAAAAAAAAATGCCTTGACGGGTATTGCCTTCTTAAGGGGTATAGATGTCTATGACCCTCCCGTTTCAAAAGAAAAAGCATTAAAAGCCTTAAAGAAACATCCTGAAATTTATCAGAGGTTTCAGCATTTCTTTCCATTTGTAGAACTGCCT
>NZ_KV809514.1:2157-2637 GCF_001812605.1 Neisseria sp. HMSC073G10
ATGTCTATGACCCTCCCGTTTCAAAAGAAAAAGCGTTACAAGCCTTAGAAAAACATCCTGAAATTTATCAGAAGTTTCAGCATTTCTTTCCATTTGTAGAACTGCCTCCGCTTTAAAGGGTAAAAAGGTTGTCTGAAAAACATCAGACGACCTTTCCTTCATTTGAAACGGAATATTGAGAACTGAGTTCTTCAAAAATCCCACACCTGCTCCTTCCACGGCAGCACCTTGGTCAAAACGGCAGACGGCTACAATGAAAGCATCAACAATTGTTTTTGGCGGATTTTTTATTACAGATAATGGAGAACGAATCCAAATTCCTATTTTAGAAAATCCTAACATTAAAGAAATAAATAACTTTTTTTCTGTATCAAATTTTGAAAAAAAAGCCGGAGTCCTTGTTTTCAGAATTATTCCTGAGCCTGAATTTGGCAATAATGAATTAACTGAGACCTTTGCAAAATTCCCCAAAATCCCCTA
>NZ_KV809515.1:0-4216 GCF_001812605.1 Neisseria sp. HMSC073G10
ACATTAAAGAAGAGATTAAAGCGCAGACCGGTGCTATCGCTTCGGTGGTGGGTGCGGCCGGAGGCAGTCTGAACGGTACGAACAGCAGCAACGGAGCGTTGTTTGATGCGCAGGTTGCCGGGACGGTCGGGCAGAATGCGGTGGAGAATAATGCTGCGGGGAATAGTACTTCTGCTGTTACGCGGATGCAGAGTAGAGCCGCAACATTGGAGAATGCCGCATATGCAATGGACCCATTTTTCTTACAAGGTAATGTGCCAGATATATATGCTGAGATTCAAAAATTAAAAAGAATAGATCAAGTAAATCAAGACAAGAAAAATGAAATAGCTAGAAATTTTCTTAGGGAACATGGAATTAATGTACCGTTAATGACTGTAATGGATAGTGTTAATGGTGTGGGAGTAGTTCGCTTAGACACAGAACGAAATTACCGAAACCTAATGAAGGCCATGACAGAATTTAAACAAGCAGCAACTACGAAACATGCTACATTTAGAATGGCTAAGCGACAATTAGGGATTCCTAATTCAATGCAGCCAACAGCAGTTCGTCGTGTGCCAATTGTAGAAAAAAAGCATGATCGAATAGGCATAGTAACTTACAAAAAGGATTCTTTAGGACGCACGTTATTTTCTACGGAGTATCTATTTATTGTTAATGGCAAAGGTTATGTAATCCAAGACCACTCTGTAGGGCATAATTTTGGAGACCTTAATGGAATAGGAAATCAACATGCTCATTTTAATTTAAAAAAATTAAATTTAAACACATATACCACAAATGGAACTATTGATATAGAAACTTGGAAGGCCGAGCAGAACATCCCGCACAATAGGCAAACCTATGGAATCAGTCCGATCACAGGTATTCCAGAGCATTTGTACACAAAACCTTCTCCGCATGCAGATCCTAAAGAGCATTTCTTTGAGAGAATATTTAACATGAAAAATGGAAACAGGGGGAAAACGAAAAAATGAAGCACGCGCACATTGACTTTATTGGGGGAAAATGGAATCTATTAAAGCAAATGTATGGAGCAGATATACTTGAAAAAGGAAATTTTTACGTAGATGATATCTTTTTTACCAAATGGATAATTTCCGAAAATAATCTAAAAGGGTACTGTATCAATATGATTATTTATCTTCATACTCCACCAACCATTTATCCAAAAAAATGGGAAGATGCTCAAGGAGTAAAAATATGGCTTTCATTTGATGGCCAATTTGGCAATGGATTATTTAAATTAAGCAATAGAAAATTAATTAAGGAAATACGTCATAAATATGTGAGATTTTCTTTTTTAAATGAATTTATTAAAGACCACAGAAGAATCTTAATTCATCTACAGAAAGATAACTCATCAATATTTGCCACATCGATACATGTTTTAGGCATTTCCAAACTAATTTAAAAATCTTAGAAATCAACAGTGCTATTTACACTTTTCAGATTTCATACTTAGACTGAACTAACCGATTTTTTAGCGAAAAAACAAAAACTGGACAGCCTGAAAAAGTGTAAACAACATGACATTTTCCAACACATTAAAAAGCCTGGAACAAACTGGAAAAGTTAGCTACCGACCGAGAAGAGCAAAACAAAGTAGTTGGTTCTATCAGGAAGGCAGTCCGACAGGAATGGGATTTGCTCAAACGGCACAACAGCAATTTTAGGCATGCTGTTGTCAATGGCAACATTGATGATATACGTGATGATAGTGAAGTCGTTGCAGCTAATGGCTTAAGTTCCTCTACCCAATTGGTGCAGGACTAATCGGAACGGGAGGAAGTTTTGTTGCTGCCAAAGGTATGGGTAATCCGGCTTACCGCATAAGCTGGGAGGGGCTTCCGGAAACCAATGCTGTAAAAATGAGGCAGACTGGTGCGGTTTCTTTGCCGAAGATTACGAAGATAAATAATTTAACACATGAAGGAATCGAATCACATAATCTAAATAACGTTAATGCTCCGGGTAGAAAAACTGTACCCGTCGGCGAAATCCGTATTCCTTCAAATTCCAAAGCAACAGAGGGAACAACCGTTACCTTGGCACAGGAGCAACGCCTAGCCAACGGAGAGCTGATACCGAGAGGCTCTGTGGTAACGTGGTCGGACAATGCGGTGAAGGTGGTGCGGCCGGATGGGAAAAAGCGGAGATTTAATAGTCGGGATTGGGAACAGAAGGCATTGCCGAAACCACCGAAAGATTACAGAGATGACATCAACATAGGGAGAAACAACCCTAAATATAATCAGCAACGGCATGAAAAAATCGAATCCCACAACCCAAACAGAATAGAGGCGATACGCCAACGTAATGCTATTTCTTCTGCAGAAAGGCAGGCTGATGCATTAAAAAGGTTGCAAACGTCTGGCCACACCCGCCTGCCTGGACAACCGCAAAAAGGAAAGCCTGGTGCTGCTAGAGAAATGTCTCGTTCAGATAATCCGAATCAAACAGCCGAGGCTTTTGCACGTCGATATTTAGGCAGGAAACCTACATTAATGGAACGAGTCGAAGGTGAAAAATTATACGGAGGTAAATGTGTGGCTGTTGGAAAGCGCAAATGCCGGATGGAACCTTTGTGGTGTATAGGCCAGCAGGTAATGCTTCTATGACTAAGGGAACTACAGCGTCTGTTGATATTAATAATCCAACATTAAATAACTTAAATATTAATTTAAAGGGCAAGCCAACAGAGCTGAAATTTAAATTCCCTGCTAGATAAGGATATTTTAATGAATTTAGAGACAGCAGAAAATATTCAATGCGAATTTGAGTATTTAGCATTAGATGGTTATTTTCCAATGCATTTTGCATCGCATGGTCAAGGAAACAAAGATTGGCAATTTGCAGTTGAATTCATATATAGATTATTAATATGTCAATTAGCAATTCTTGAGCCTGTTAATTTGGAAACAGAAAAAGATATTCTAGGTTTTTGTCATAAACTAGCAAAACAAAATCCTTTTGGTAAGGATAATGGAGTGTGGTATTGGGGAGAGATTATATTAACAAAAAAGGGGCTAGATTTAATAATAAAATATATTCCTGAGGCATTTGAGGAGTGGAATGGAAAGAAATTTGAATTAAATACTCCTTTCATAAAAACATTAGAATCCATATTTATTGAGCATGGGGTAGAATGGGATGAGAATAATCCACTATTTCCTATTGCATCCTTAATGCATTCTTAAAAAATGATTAATCTTACTTGTTTTATTAAAATGTTACCTAAAGTATTTAAGATTGCTGGAGAGTTGCGACACTAAACGACACAATTGTTTACCGTCCTGCCGGATATGCTGGCAAAGATACCCTACCCACTACAGCAACGGTAGAAATCCATAAGAACTCGGCCATACGATCGCTAAATAATAACGAAAATTTAAAATTGAAATTTCCAATAAAGTAATATAAATAAAAGGTAATGTATTATGAGAATGAACGAACGACAAGCATCTGCTATTCAGGATGTATTTCGAAAATTAGCTTTTATTGATACAGAACCAGTAGACCTTCCCAATTCAGGGCTTGATTGGCAGGAAACAGTAGAGATTATTTACCGGCTGTTTACCTTGAGATGGATGGAATTTTGGCCGCAGAAAGAGATTACGGATGAAGACATCTGGGATGTATTGCCGGAATCTTGCTTATTACAATCCTAATTATGATCTTGAATCAAAAGGATACGATTTTGATGTTGCCTGGATTTATCATTGGCTTACACATATTAACCTTACCTCCGAGGGAGAGGTGTTCTATTTTAAATACTTTGATCCCGAAGTGGTAAACAGCGCAGAAGACGATAATGCCGTAAATCCCGCCTTTATCGATCGTCTTGAAAGTATCTTTGAAGAAAACGATATGCCGTGGGGTAAGATATTTTTTCCCGTACAGAGTATCGAGTAAGCACAGAATGCAGCTGAGGATTTTGCACGCCAATTGCCGCAACCAGCCGACGACCGCACCCGCGCCCTGCAAACCCTGGCCGCCGGCGCCCAAGCCTACCAACTGGCCGATGGCGTCGGCAAAGTGGCCGACGCCCTTAAAAACCAAACCGGACAGCAGGGTGCCGTCCTCTTATCCGTTGAAGCCGGCTTCGGCTTTAAATCCGCCGGCAAAGAACAAAACCAAAACTACCGCCAAAGCCAACAAAGCAGCCTGAAAGCCGGTGGCGACATCAATATCCGCAGCCGCGAGGGCGACA
>NZ_KV809516.1:0-78443 GCF_001812605.1 Neisseria sp. HMSC073G10
AATATGCGCCCCTGATGGAACGCAATATATAAGGCCGTCTGAAACTGATTATTTCGTTTCAGACGGCCTTTTTCTGTTTTAATAAATAATGTTTTTTCCGTAGCTCTCTAATATTTCTTTGATTTTCAAAATGGTTTCTTTGGGCGGTGGATGTACGCCTTTTAACTTGTATTCGTCACCGCACAAAGCCCATTTATGTGCGCCCAATTCGTGATACGGCAAAAGCTCGACCATTTCGACATTATCCATATCACCGATAAACTCGCCCAATAAATGCGCCGATCGCTCATCATCGGTATAACCGGGAACAACCACATAACGCACACGCGTCGGCTGATTGCGTTCGGCAAGATAACGCGCAAATTTCAGCGTTTTGGTATTGGGAATACCGACGAGTACTTTATGAATTTCAGGATCGATTTGTTTCAAGTCAAGCATGACCAAATTGGTATGATCGAGCAAATCATCCAAAATCGAATCATAGTGCAAAGCATAGCCATTGCTGTCAAGACAGGTATGGATATCGTGTTCCCGACAGGCCGTAAACCAATCGCGTACAAACTCATATTGCAATAATGGCTCGCCGCCGGTTGCCGTTACGCCTCCGCCTGTCGCACGCAGATAATGACGATAGGTCATGACTTGCTTCATCACGGTTGCCACATCCAATTCCTGCGCCTGCTCGGTATGAAAATCCCAAGTATCACGATTATGGCAATAAAGACAACGCATCAGGCAACCTTGCAAAAAGAGCACGTAGCGCAAACCCGGACCATCGACAGCACCGCAAGATTCAATCGAATGAATAATGCCTTTGCCGTTATAGTGACGGTGGCCAAGGTCTTTCAGTGCCGGCTCGGGGGTAATGGCAAAAGTCGTGGACATAGTGTTCGGCTCAAAAATGTTTTTGCTTATATGGATTGTACGATAATAAAGGCCGTCTGAACATTTCAGACGGCCTTGGAGCTTTGTTTCAAAACAAACCAAATGCAAATATAGCTTCTGGTTTGTTTCTCCACCCGGATTACATGGTTTCTGTGAATGTACGGGTAATCACGTCAAGCTGTTGTTCGCGGGTCAACGAGTTGAAGCGAACCGCATAACCAGACACACGAATGGTCAACTGCGGATATTTCTCCGGATTGTGCATCGCATCTTCCAAAGTCTCACGATTCAATACGTTGACGTTCAAATGTTGACCGCCTTCCAAAATACCGTCTTCATGGTGGAAATAGCCGTCCATCAAACCGGCAAGGTTGCGTTCGCGAGAATGCTCGTCTTTACCCAACGCGCCAGGAATAATGGAGAAGGTATAAGAAATACCGTCTTTGGCAAACTCAAATGGCAGTTTGGCTACGGAAGTCAATGAAGCGACTGCACCGTTGACGTCACGGCCGTGCATTGGGTTTGCACCCGGACCAAACGGAGCGCCTGCACGGCGGCCGTCTGGAGTATTACCGGTTTTCTTACCGTAAACAACGTTGGAAGTAATGGTCAGTACGGACTGAGTCGGAGTGGCGTTGCGGTAAGTTTTGTGGGTTGCCACTTTTTTCATGAAACGTTCAACCAAATCGCAAGCAATATCGTCAACGCGGTCGTCGTTGTTACCAAATTGTGGGTATTCGCCTTCGATTTCGAAGTCAACGGCAATGCCATTTTCGTCACGAATCGGTTTCACTTTGGCGTACTTAATGGCGGACAATGAGTCGGCAGCCACAGACAGACCGGCAATACCGCAAGCCATCGTACGGATCACATCACGGTCATGCAATGCCATCAATGCAGCTTCGTAGCTGTATTTGTCGTGCATGTAGTGAATGATGTTCAGCGCGGTAACGTATTGGGTTGCCAACCAATCCATGAATTTGTCCATGCGCTCAAAGACAGTGTCGTAGTCCAAAACTTCGTCCATAATCGGCTCGGTTTTCGGACCAACTTGCTCTTTAGATTTCTCGTCCACGCCGCCGTTGATTGCGTACAGCAGAGTTTTAGCCAAGTTGGCGCGTGCGCCGAAGAACTGCATTTGTTTGCCGACCACCATCGGGCTGACGCAGCAGGCAATGGCGTAGTCGTCGCTGTTGAAGTCAGGGCGCATCAAATCATCGTTTTCGTATTGGATGGACGAAGTATCGATGGATACTTTGGCGCAGAATTCTTTAAAGCCTTGCGGCAGTTGTTCTGACCACAATACAGTGATGTTTGGCTCAGGAGACGGGCCCATGTTGTACAGGGTATGCAGCACGCGGAAGTTGGTGCGGGTTACCAAGGTACGGCCATCCAAGCCCATACCGCCGATGGATTCGGTTGCCCAAATCGGGTCGCCGGAGAAGAGTTGGTCATATTCGGGCGTACGCAGGAAACGGACCATACGCAGTTTCATCACCAAGTGGTCGATAAATTCTTGCGCTTGGGTTTCGGTAATCACACCGTTTTTCAGGTCGCGTTCGATATAAATATCCAAGAACGAAGACACACGGCCGAAGGACATCGCTGCGCCGTTTTGAGATTTAACGGCGGCAAGGTAGGCAAAGTAAGTCCATTGGATGGCTTCTTGTGCATTTTTTGCAGGGCCGGAAATATCGTAGCCGTAAGAAGCCGCCATTTCTTTCATTTGGCTCAATGCTTTGTATTGGTCATTGATTTCTTCGCGGCGGCGGATCACTTCTTCCAAGTCCACGCCGTTTTCCAAATCGGCTTGCAGTGAGTTGAACTGGTTGAGTTTGTCTTTCATCAAGAAGTCGATACCGTACAATGCAACACGACGGTAGTCACCGATAATACGGCCACGGCCATAAGCATCCGGCAGGCCGGTAATCACACCTGATTTACGGCAACGGCGGATGTCGGGAGTGTAAACGTCAAACACGCCTTGGTTATGGGTTTTGCGGTATTTAGTGAAAATTTCGCTGACTTCAGGGTTCAACTCAACGTTGTACACTTTGCACGCGTCTTGCACCATTTTCAAACCGCCAAACGGCATGATAGAGCGTTTCAAAGGCTCGTCTGTTTGCAGGCCGACAATGGTTTCCAAATCTTTGTTGATGTAGCCTGGAGCGTGGCTGGTAATACCGGATATGATTTGTGCGTCGATTTTGTACGGCTCGTGCGTACGGTTTTCTACTTTAATGCCTTCCAATACATCTGACCACAGTTTGGTTGTGGCTTCGGTTGCAGGTGCCAAGAAAGAGGCATCGCCTTCATAAGGCGTGTAGTTTTTCTGAATAAAATCGCGAACATCTACGTTGGTTTCCCAGTTACCGCCAGTAAAACCTTCCCAAGCGGCTGGACGTTGCTGAACATCATTTGACATATCAAGCTCCTAATTTTATTGAAAATATAGACCGTAAATTTTCTGAAAGGATAGCACTAATACCCTTCCATTTACAGGGGTTTCCTTGAAATAAAATTACAGACTAGCCTTTCCTTGACTTACATCAATGAGAATAATTGTTACTTGTCACTACATCTCAGTTTCCAAACACTCGCGTTAAAAAACGGCGTAAAATACAAAATTCAGCCCTGAAGACAGACGTCCTTCAGGGCTGAATGTTTATTGCATTTATATAAAAGGCCGTCTGAAAATTCAGACGGCCTTTTATTCACTTAATCAATCAAGCAAACGGGTGATGCAAAACAATGGTTTCTTCGCGATCAGGACCGGTTGAAACAATAGCCACAGGCGCACCGCAAACTTCTTCAATCCGTTTCAGATAAGCTTTAGCGTTTTCAGGCAGCTTGTCGTACTCTTTCACGCCGAAAGTCGACTCGCTCCAACCCGGCATAGTTTCATAAATCGGTTTGCAGGTTTCTACCGCATCAGAGCCGCAAGGCAGAATGTCGGTTTTGCTGCCATCAGGCAATTCATAACCTACACAGATATTGATGTTTTCAATACCATCCATCACGTCCAGCTTGGTAATGCACATGCCGGAAATGCCGTTAACTTGAATAGAGCGTTTCAGAGCAGCCGCATCAAACCAGCCACAACGACGCGCACGACCGGTTACAGAACCGAATTCATGGCCGCGTTCAGCCAAGCCTGCGCCCACTTCGTCAAACAATTCAGTCGGGAATGGACCGGAACCCACGCGAGTGGTATAGGCTTTAACGATACCCAAAACGTAATCCAGCATTTGCGGACCTACGCCTGCACCGGCAGAAGCTGCACCAGCCAAGCAGTTGGAGGAAGTGACAAACGGATAAGTACCGTAGTCGATATCCAGCAACGTACCTTGAGCACCTTCAAACAACAGGCTTTCGCCTTTGCGGTTTTTCTCGTTCAAAACACGGGAAACATCGGTAATCATCGGCGTAATGCGCGGTGCAACTTTTTCAATGACCGCCATCACATCTTCAACTTTTACCGGCTCGGCATTGTGCAGGTGTTGCAACTGGACATTGTAATAAGCCAAAACAGCTTCCAGTTTTTCAACCAGTTTTTCAGGGTGTAACAAGTCCACCACGCGAATCGCGCGACGGGCAACTTTATCTTCATAAGCCGGGCCGATGCCGCGACCGGTTGTACCAATTTTGCTTTTACCGCGGGAAGCTTCGCGTGCTTGGTCAAGCGCAATGTGGTAAGGCAGAATCAATGGGCAGGTCGGCGCAATTTTCAGACGGCCTTCAACGTTTTTCACACCGGCAGAGTTCAATTCGTCGATTTCACCCAACAATGCTTCAGGAGAAACGACAACACCTGAGCCGATGAAGCAGTCCAAAGTCTCATGCAAAATGCCGCTTGGAATCAGGCGCAAAATGGTTTTTTTGCCACCGACGACCAAAGTATGGCCGGCATTGTGGCCGCCTTGGAAACGTACAACACCGCTGGCTTCTTCCGCCAGCCAGTCAACAATCTTACCTTTGCCTTCATCACCCCATTGGGCACCGATTACGACAACATTTTTAGCCATAGCCATCTAACCTTATTTCAGATACAAAATTTCAAAATAAAACTCAATCGTTCAAAGCGATTACTTTCCAAACGCCGTCTACCTGTTTCAGACGGCCTGTAACCTCTTCCGAACCGTTATAGCCGATACCGTAATCGATAACGACACATTGTCCTTGTTCGCGCAAAGCATCTACCGCTTCTTGAGCCGCAGGCATGTCTTTTACATCGACAGCCACCACGGACTCCCGTCCGATAGCAGGAAGGCGGCCGATGAAGCTGCGCAAATCAAAACTGAATCCGGCTGCAGGACGCGCGCGTCCGAAGTATCCGCCCAATCCGTCATAACGGCCGCCGCGTGCCACGGCATCATGACGGTTTGAACCATAAGCCGCGTAAATCAAGCCGGTATGGTAATTGTCAACGCGCAGTTCCGACAAATCGATATGCACTTTTTGATTTGGGAACGCATCGCATACTGCCTGCAATTCATCCAAAGCCACACTGACTGCGGACAATTCGGGTAATTTCTCTCTAGCCACAGTCAGCACTTCACGACCGCCATACAATCGGGGCAACAATGAAAACGCTTTTGCCCACATGCCGTCAAGTTTCCACTCTTTGACCAACTGGCTGACAGCCTCGGCATCTTTGTCCTGCATCGATGACAGCAGGATTGCCGATTGCTGCTCATCCAAATGCGCGGCATTTGCTAAAGCACGGAATACGCCGATATGGCCTAATGAAAGCAAAACTTCGCCCATGTCGGCAATCTTCATGCTTTTCAGCATCAAATCAATCAATTCGATATCCGCTTCAATGCCTTCCAAGCCGTACATTTCCGCACCCGCCTGCAAAGGTTCGCGCATATTGAGCAATCCGTCAGGACGCGCATGAAGTACCGAACCGGCGTAGCATAAACGGTTGATACCTTGGTTGGCAGAAAGCAAGTGGGCATCGATACGCGCTACCTGCGGCGTAATATCCGCGCGGATACCGAGCTGACGGCCGCTAAGCTGATCGACGACCAAAATGGTTTTCAAAGACAAACCGGCATCGATATGCGTCAATAAGGAATGGCTGTATTCCATCAATGGCGGTTGCACCAATTCATAACCATGCACGCGAAACAAAGCCAACAGCTGCTCACGGGCGCTTTCCAGTTGTCGGGCATTGGTCGGTAACACGTCGGCAACGTGTTCAGGAAGCTGCCAAGACTTCATGAGAATCTACCTCTGTTTTTTTTTGTAAACATAAAGGGCTGCTTAAATTTAAAACCAAATCAGCCTGACGACTGAAATTTTCCTGAATGCGTCAACGGCAAATCCGATGCGGCTTCAACAAAACTGATTTTAAATTTAAACAGCCCCTGAGTAACGGCTTCGAACCGTCAAGTTATTAAAATCAGACTTTACCATATTAAAACGAATTTTGCACCCTGTTTACAGAGAACGTAAAAAAACATTAAAAACAAAGGCCGTCTGAAAACCAAATGCATAGCTGCATCATTTTCAGACGGCCTTATTCATGCCTAAACAACTCGACGCTTAGCGCCAGTAACGCCACCAAGGCATATCGTCAGATCGCCATTCGTGTTGCAAGAACGGGCTTTGCGGGAAGTTGGTTTCCAAAACACGGCGTGTATCGGCAGCCAGTTGCGGCTTATCCAGTTTTTTATACGCCAATTCCATCATCGCCAAAGCTTCTTCGACGTAACGGGTATTTTGGTAACGGCTGACGATTTTTTGCGCACGGTTGGCCGCTGCGACATAAGCACCGCGTTTCATGTAATAACGCGCCACAGATATCTCGTTACCACCCAAAGCGTCCACCAGCTTGGCCATACGCTCGGTTGCATCAGCAGCGTATTTGCTGTTTGGATAACGTTGAACCAACTCGGCAAACGCCTGATAAGCATCGCGGTTGGCTTTCGGGTCGCGGTCGGACCAGTCTTGGGAAGCCAGCTTGTTCAAGAAAGACTGGTCTTCGTTAAACAGGACCAGACCTTTCAAGTACAGCGCGTAGTCCATATTCGGATGTTGCGGATGATGGCGTTGGAAGCGCGCAATGGCAGCCAAGGCTTTTTCCGGCTCATCGTCTTTATAATAGGCATACGCCGTATCCAACTGGGACTGCTGGGCATAGCGGCCGTTTGGAAAACGGGACTCTAAAATTTCGTATAACTTGACAGCTCGCGTATAATTGTTGCTGTTCAACTCGTCTTGCGCTTCGGCATAAAGCTTTTCCACACTCCAATCTTGAGTAATTTGGGCGTCTTTATCGATTGTGCCTTTATTTGCGCAGGCACTCAGTGCCAAACCTAAAGAAACTACTAAAAGAATTTTTTTCATGCAGAATACTTCCTTTGATAACGAAGCCGATTATAGCGATGATTTAGACTTTCCGTCATCCCCTGAAACAGAAAGTTGTGTTAATTTGACCGTTCCGCTCGAAATGGCGGGCGGAAGGCTGGATGCCGTATTGGCCAAACTCATGCCCGACTACTCGCGCAGCCGCCTGAGTTCGTGGATTAAAGAGGGTGCAGTCATTGTAAACGATAAGCCCGCGCAACCCAAAGATAAAATGATAGGCGGTGAATTGATTGCCGTTACGGTACGTCCGAGCGAAGAAAACCTCGCGTTCACGCCCGAACCGATGGATTTGGACATTATTTATGAAGACGATACCGTCATCGTCATCAACAAACCGGCCGGATTGGTCGTCCACCCTGCCGCAGGCAACTGGAGCGGCACCCTGCTCAACGGACTGCTGGCGCACTGTCCCGAATTAAGTCAAGTGCCGCGTGCGGGCATCGTACACCGTTTGGACAAAGAAACCAGCGGCCTGATGGTGGTTGCCAAGACCTTGCCGGCGCAAAATTCATTAGTTCAACAGCTTCAAGAGCGCACAGTCAAACGCATTTACCGTGCAGTCGCCAACGGCATCGTTCCTTTTGACGGCAAAATTGAAACCCAAATCGGCCGCGATCCGCACAACCGCCTGAAAATGGCAGTCGTCAAATTCGGCGGCAAACCTGCCATTACCCATGTCAAAGTGTTGGAACGTTATCTGGCACACAGCTACATCGAATGCTCGCTCGAAACCGGCCGCACCCACCAAATCCGCGTTCATATGCGCGAAGCCAACCATCCGCTGGCCGCCGACCCTGTTTACGGCAACCTGCGCCATCCATGCAGCGACGCAGTTAAAGAAGCCATCAAAGCCCTCGGCGCTCGCCAAGCCCTACATGCCTACCGCTTGAGCTTTGTACACCCGAAAACCGGCGAAGCCGTTTCCTTTGAAGCGCCTATGCCTGACGATATGTACCACCTGCTTTCCGTCCTGCGTCTGGAAGCCGGTTTGGATTCGTCTTTAAGTAATGAGGAAGAATGGCAAGAAAAATTCGGCACAGACGATGACGATGATTGGAATGAAGACGACTACGATGTCGAAGTCGTTTATGTAAGGGATTAAACCCATAGTTTCAGACGGCCTAAAATATTATTTGAGGCCGTCTGAAATCAATCCGTTCCAATATTCAGCGATTCAAAGATTATGAAAACCATCACAGATACCCTAAACCTTGCCCCGCAAGGCAAGAATTTTTTGACTGCCGACTGGCCTGCCCCTACCAATGTTAAAACGCTTATTACCACACGCAACGGCGGTGTCAGCGAAGGTGTGTACCGCAGCCTAAATGTCGGTTCGCACGTCGGCGACAATCTGGAAGCCGTGCTCCGCAACCGCGAAATCGTGCAGGAACAAGTCGGCCTGCCCGTTGCCTACCTTAATCAAATCCACAGCACCATTGTTGTGAACGCAGCCGAAGCGTTAGGAAATACACCCGACGCCGATGCCTCGGTGGATACAACGGGCACGGTCGCCTGCGCTTCAATGACTGCCGATTGCCTGCCTGTCTTGTTTTGCGACAAAGCAGGGACCGTTGTTGCGGTGGCTCATGCAGGTTGGCGCGGTTTGGCCGGCGGCGTTTTGCAAAATACCATTGCGGCAATGAATGTCGAGCCGTTGGAAATCATGGCCTATCTCGCGCCTGCCATCGGCCCTGATGCGTTTGAGGTGGGACAAGATGTATTTGATGCATTTTGCACACCCATGCCGGAAGCTGTCGATGCGTTTGAAGACATCGGCGGCGGCAAATACCTTGCCGACATTTACGCTTTGGCACGCATGGTTCTGCACCGCGAAGGCGTGAACATGATTTATGGAGGCACCCATTGCACCGTCTTGGAACGCGATACTTTCTTCTCCTACCGCCGCGACGGACAAACCGGCCGCATGGTCAGCCTGATTTGGTTGGGAAAATAAGATTTTCGCCATCAAAGACAAGGCCGTCTGAAATACTTTCCGTTTACGGTTTCAGACGGCCTAAACATTATTCGTTATAATCCGACGATACCGTAACCGGTTTCAACGAAGGAATATCCAATGAAAAAAATCCTATTGCCTGCACTCGCCCTATTGCTTGCCTCTTGCGGTTTCCACCTGAAAGGCACTGGCGTAACTTCACAGCCTCTGCCTTATCAAAACTGGCATGTAGAAGGCGGAGCCGTCATGCAAAAAGCGCTGGAAAATGCCTTACGCCGTGCCGACGGCCATCCGGTTAGCGAAGCCGAATCACAAATCACCCTGCGCGTTGTCGACTTTCAAAAACGCCGCGATATCTACACCATCACCCGCGCCGCCGCAATCAACGAATACCTGCTGGCCATGACCGTCAAAGCCCAAGCCTTCCGCAACGGCGAGCCGGTTGGCGAACCGATGGAAGTTAAGGTTCACCGCACCATGGACTACGCCGACAGCGAAGTTTTGGGCAAACAGGAAGAGGAAGAAACCATTTGGTCTGAAATGCGCATCGACGCCGCAGATCAGATCGTCCGCCGCATGACTTTCCTGAAAGCGCAATAATGGCTGCCGCGCCCATTGAGAGCCTGCGCCCCGATACGCCGCTCAAACCGTTGTATATCATCCACGGCGAAGAGGATTTATTGCGCATCGAGGCTTTGGATACGCTGCGCGCAGCCGCAAAAAAACAAGGCTATCTCAACCGCGAAGTCTATACCGCCGAAAACAATTTTGACTGGAACGAGCTGTTGCAAAGTGCCGGCAGCGCAGGTTTGTTTGCCGATTTGAAACTGCTGGAAATCCACATTCCCAACGGCAAACCCGGCAAAAACGGAGGCGATGCCCTGCAAACTTTCGCCGAACGCCTGCCCGAAGATACGGTTACGCTTATCCTCCTACCCAAGCTTGAAAAAGCGCAAATCCAGTCCAAATGGTTTTCTGCATTGGCAGGCAAAGGCATCGTCTTAGAAGCCAAAGCCGTTGCGCCACATGCTTTGCCGCAATGGATACAGGGCCGTCTGAAGCAGCAAGGTTTGGATATCGAACCTGAAGCACTTGCCCTTTTTGCCGAGCGCGTCGAAGGCAATCTTTTGGCCGCCCGTCAGGAAATCGAAAAACTCGCCCTGCTCCATCCTCAAGGCCATTTAATCAATATTGCCGACGCAGAAGCCGCAGTTGCCACCGTCGCCCGCTTCGACGTATTCCAACTGGCAGGCGCATGGATGAAAGGCGATGCCCTGCGCGTTTCCCGTTTGCTGGACGGTTTGGAAGAAGAAGGCGAAGAGCCGGTTTTGCTGTTGTGGGCAGTTGCCGAAGACATCCGCACCCTAATCCGCCTGACTGCCGCACTCAAGCAGGGACAAAACATCCAAAGCCTGCGCAACAGCCTGCGCTTATGGGGCGACAAGCAGACCCTTGCACCGATGGCGGCCAAACGCATTTCCATCAACTGCCTGCTCGACGCGCTCAAAACCTGCGCCAAAATCGACCGCATCATCAAAGGCGCGGAAGAAGGCGATGCATGGACCGAGTTCAAACAGCTCGTTACCTCGCTGGCCGCTTGAAACCGTTGCCACGCGTCAAGAAACTTGCACGCAATACGCCCCAAAAACAGAAAATACTGTAAAATAGCGTAAACTCAAATTCAGGCCGTCTGAACCTCGCATTTCAGACGGCCTCTTCCAGCAAAAAACAAGGAAACACCAACCATATGGATAATAAAACCAAACTTCGCATCGGCGGTCTGGCCCTGCTGACCACTGCCGTATTAAGCCTCATCATCGTTCTGATTGTCGATTCATGGCCGCTGGCCATTCTGTTGGCCGTCATCATCGTGGCCGCTGCCGCAGGCGGTTTCGTTTGGACTTCACGCCGTCAGCAACGCCAATTCCTCGAGCGCCTGAAAAAATTCGACATCGACCCGGAAAAAGGCCGTATCAACGAAGCCAACCTGCGCCGTATGTACCACAGCGGCGGCCAACATCAAAAAGACGCGATTACCCTGGTTTGCCTGTCACAAAAATGTTCTGTTGACGAAGCGCACGCCATCTTCAAAAAACGTCCGACCCGTCAGGAAATGAACCAAATGGCTGCCCAACAGGCACGCGGTCAAAAACGTCCACATCGCTAATCCCGACAGTAACAGGCCGTCTGAACATCCTATCCCGTTTCAGACGGCCTGTTTTTATTTCCATCAAACCCATTTCCGTTTCCATCGCATTATGACCCGTCTTCCTACCGTCCCACTCAAACGCCGCCTCGCCGCACTGGTTTACGAACTTCTGCTGACCGGCGCCGTTACCAGCATTGCCGCCCTTGCAGCCGGTATTGTCGCCATCTTTCTCAATCCCGTTTCCACGCGCCTGTCCATGCTGACAACCTGCCTGATTCTGTTCTACGCATGGTGGCTCTACTTCCGCGCCAACTGGCACAAAAAAGGCCAAACCCTCGCCATGCAAACATGGAAAATCGGCTTAGCCGATAAAAACGACACCCAGCCGCCCCTGCCTCAACTGCGCCTGCGCTTTATTTGGGCCAGCATTTTTATTGTTTTCATTCCCCTGCTTGCCTACGCCGGATTGCGTCATCTGCTCAATATACCGCCCAAAGGCGCATTCGGAGCCGCGCTCATCTGGCTCATCCTGCCATGGGGCTTCGCCCTGTTCCATCCCGACCGCCAATTCCTCTACGACTTCTTGGCCGGAACAAGGCTGGTGGATTTAAATCAGAAGAAAACAAACGAATAAAATTCGCAAGCATCTCAAGCTCTAAATGAAATAAAGGCCGTCTGAAACTCAAGATACGTTTCAGACGGCCTTTAATCATAAAATCAAGCAATGATTATTCTTGCCAACGTTTGAACACCAGCGAAGTATTGACGCCGCCAAAAGCAAAGTTATTGCTGACCACATAATCGGTTTGAATCTCACGTCCGCCAGTTTGGATGTAATCCACCTTGCCGCAACGCGGATCGATGTTTTCCAAATTGACAGTCGGCGCAAACCAGCCGTTGTTCATCATTTCAATGGTAAACCAGGCTTCCAATGCGCCGCACGCGCCGAGTGTATGGCCGAGATAGCTTTTTTGCGAACTCATCGGCACAAAACCAAATACCGCCTCAGTCGCCAATGTTTCGGCAATATCGCCTTTTTCGGTCGCCGTACCGTGGCCGCTGACATAGCCGACTTTATCAGGCGTAATACCGGCGTCTTTCAGCGCAAGCTCCATACATTTCTGCATGGTTTCTTTTTGCGGCTGGGTAACGTGGCTGCCGTCGCTGTTGGCACCATAGCCGACAAGCTCGGCATAGATTTTCGCACCGCGTCGTTTGGCGTGTTCCAATTCTTCCAACACAAAAATGCCTGCGCCTTCGCCGATGACCAAGCCGTCTCGAGCGTTGTCGTAAGGGCGCGGCGTCAGCTCAGGTTCGCCGTTGCGGCGGCTGGCGGCATAAAGTGAATCGAAAACATAAACTTCGGACGGACAAAATTCTTCGCCGCCGCCGGCCAGCATCATATCAATCAGGCCGTATTTAATCGCTTCGTAGGCATAACCAATGCCTTGGCTGCCGGAAGAACACGCGCTCGAAGTCGGGATAATGCGACCTTTCAAACCGAAGAAAATGCCGATATTGGCGGCAGTCGTATGCGGCATCATGCGCACATAAGTATTGGCGTTGAAATTGCGTGATGTGCCGGTCAGCAAGAGCTCGCCCAAATCGCCGATGTCTTGGGTACTACCGACAGACGAACCGCACGCCACGCCCATACGGCCGTCTGTAATGCTTTCATCACCCAACAAGCCTGCATCCGTCAGGGCTTGTTCTGCCGCATCGACACACAAATGCGATACACGCCCCATGCTTCTGAGCTGCTTGCGCGTCCAATGTTTGGGAGGAGAATAGCCTTCAATCGGCGCACCCAGTTGCGCTTCCAATTCAGGAAAGCGATCGCTCCAGTCCATATGTTTGACTGCGTTTTTTTCGGCTTTAAAGGCCGCCTGAATACTTTGCCAATCACGGCCGAAGGCGGTAATACCGCCGATACCTGTTACTACGACTCTTCTGGTATTCAACACAAACCTCCGTTCACAGCAATCACTTGGCGCGTAATGTACGCCGCTTTTTCATCCATCAAAAAGCGCACCGCATGCGCCACTTCTTCGGGCAATCCCATACGCGCGGCAGGGACGGCCTTTAAGATTTCTTCGACAGGCACGTTCTCATCGATAATATCGGTATCGATAAGGCCCGGTGCCACGCAGTTGACGGTAATTTTACGTTTTGCCAACTCAACCGCCAACGCTTTTGCCGCGCCGATTAAGCCCGCTTTGGACGCGCTGTAATTGACTTGACCGCGGTTGCCCGTCAAACCGGACACCGACGCCATGCACACAATCCGTCCTGCTTTACGGCGGCGGATCATCGGCATGGTCAAAGGGTGCAACACATTATAAAAACCGTCCAAATTGGTACGCAGCACCAAGTCCCAATCGTCATCTGTAAACGCAGGAAACGCATTGTCGCGCGTTAGGCCGGCATTCAGCACCACGCCGTAATATGTGCCGTTTGCCTCAATGTCGGCAGTCAAAATCTCACGGCAGGCTTCGCGGTCGGACACGTCAAACTGCAACACGCGCGCATTTCTACCCAACGCACGGACTTCATCCGCTACAGCTTCCGCTTCATCACGGCGGCTGCGGCAGTGGACGACAATATCAAAGCCGTCCTGCGCCAAACCAAGTGCGACGGCTTTGCCGATACCGCGATTAGACCCTGTAATTAAAATAGTTTCACTCATACGTTTTCTCACTATATCGACAGGCCGTCTGAATCTTTGTCTTTTCAGACGGCCTTGTAAACGGTTTAAATGACTTGACCGTCTTTCGGACTGTACACATTTAAAGAAGCTTTTGCCAGCAAACCGTCCGGAGGCAACAGATGCTTCACATCTTCCGGCGCATCCGTCCAGCGCAACTCGCAATCAAATACGCCCATGCCGCCCAAATCCTGAATGGACACATGCGCCCTGACTTCCAGCTCAGTACCGACAGGCACGGAATCGGCAAACAAATCCAGCTTGCGCGTTCCCAATAAAAAACCCAAACGGACAGGCTCTCCGGCCTTTAAAGCCTCAATGCCTGCAAACGCGCCTATGCCCTGCGCCATCAATTCCATATAAGCCATAGACGGCAACACGCCGTCCTGCAGCAAAATATGCTTGTCGCCAACCGGCGCACGGCAAACCGTGTAGTCATCACCAAATTCTTTCACACAGTCGATAAGCACCATATGTCCGCTGTGCGGAAGCAGCGAAGCCACATCATAAATCGGGGCACTCGGTATTGAAGGCATAAAATGTCATCCGGGAATAAATTACGTTACAATATGCATTATAACAGAGCCTAGCTTTTACTAACCCATTTCATTACAATGTATGAAAATGTAAAACATTGAAAGACATCATGCCTCAAAACGTTTGCCGTTTCAGCTTCAATATCGCCGCATGGCAGGCCTCCTCCAGCAAAATCAGTACGCCGGAGCAATGGCAGGACTGGGCGCAGGGAAAACTCGATACCGCCTCCCTGCCGGAGTGTAAACCCGCGCTCTCCTTTTTGCCGCCTATGCAACGCCGCCGCTTGGGAAAAGCGGCGCGCTTGGTTTGTGATGCCGCATGGAATCTGGCCGACCAATATCCTGAAAGCGTACCGGTGTACGTTTCGCATGACGGCGAAAGCAACCGCAGCTTTGAATTGTGGCAAGAGCTTTTGAACACGCATACCGTATCGCCGACCTCATTCGGCCTGTCCGTCCACAACGCGACGATTGGGCAATGGTCGATGTTGCGTAAAGATATGAGCGAGCATACCGCGTTGGCCGTTGCCGCCGATTCCTTTGAAACCGCGCTGACCGAGGCATTCGCGCTTTTGCAAGATGGCGCGCCATCCGTTTTAGTAATTGTCGCCGATGATCCTTTGTCTGAAGACTATCCCGTCTTGGCTACACGTGCGCCGTTTGCCTATGCATTGGCACTGGTCATCACCAAAGGCGAAAACTATACCTTAAGCTTGGAAACCACATCCGCAAGGCCGTCTGAAAATCCTAACGATACAACAGTCGAGCCCTATTGGAGCAGCTTGGAGTGGATACGCTTCCTGCTTTCAGACGGCCGACAACACACGCAATACTATATCGGTAGAAACTGGCACTGGCAGAAAAACGCATGAAGACTTTAGACTATTTCCGTCGCTTTTTTGCCACACTCTTCGGCTTTATCCTTTTCGGCGTTGCAGGCGTATTGTTCAAAATTGCACTTTTGCCCTATACGCTCAAATCGACCAAAGGCGACATCAAACGCCAACTTGAAGCAAGGCGCATGATAGGCAAAGTTTGGCGTTTCTTTGTCGGCTACCTGCAATGGTCGGGCGTATTGAGTGTCCGCTTCAACGGCTTGGAAAAACTCGGCAGACCCGGCCAGCTCATTCTTGCCAACCATCCCTCGCTTTTGGATGTCGTCTTGCTGATCAGCCACTATTCCGAGCCAAACGTACTGGTTAAAAAAGACCTGTTGCACAACCCCAGCATGAAAAGCCAGATTATCGCTTCAGGCTACATCCCCAACGATGAAAGCATGGAAATGCTGGAAGAAATCGACGCCGTGTTCAAAAGCGGGCAAAGTCTGCTGATTTTCCCCGAAGGCACGCGCACAGGTTGGGACGGACAGGTTAAAATGCACCGCGGCGCCGTATCGCTCGGTTTGCGCAGCGCATCAGTCATCACGCCCGTGTGCATCAAGATGACGCCGCCCAATTTTAAAAAGGGGCAGCCGTGGTACAAAATCCCGCCACAAAAAATTCATTATGAAATTACCGTCGGCGACGACATCCTGCCGGAAGAATGGCTGGCAGAAAAACCCCTGCCCATCGCCGCACGCCGTTTAAACGAATACCTGCAAGACTATTTCACAAGGAAAACCACATGAGCAATTTAGAAAACCAAATCAAACAATTAATCATCGACAGCTTAGGTCTGGAAGACATTACTGTTGCCGACATCGGCAGCGAAGATCCGCTTTTCGGCGACGACGGCTTGGGCCTGGATTCGGTTGATGCATTGGAACTTGGTTTGGCCGTACAAAAAACCTTCGGCTTCCAGCTCGACGGTGAAAACGACAACCTGCGCGAAAACTTCGCCAACGTCAAAACTCTGGCCGAGTTTGTCAAGAGCCGCCAAGCATAAGGGAGAGACAAGATGACCGAACAAGAAGTACGCGCCCTGCTGACCGATGCACTGGTTAACCTGTTTGAAATCGAACCGGAACGCATCAAACCCGAAACCAACCTCTACGAAGATTTGGAAATCGACAGCATCGACGCCATCGACCTCATCGACCACATCAAACGCGAAACCGGCCGCAAACTGCAAGCCGAAGACTTCCGCAATGTGCGTACCGTAGAAGACGTGGTTCAAGCAGTTTTGAAAGTACGACAAGATTCCTGATTCCGCTTTGAATCAGCATATTTTCAGACGGCCTTGTCAATCGGCAAGGTCATCTGAACATCAATAAACAACATCAACCTTTCTCACTTATCCATAATATACAACTAACACCATGAAAAAACTCATTCCTCTTGTTCTCTTACTCCCTGCCTTATCTGCGCACGCCGAAATTTCTCTCATCAAAAAAATGACACATGACGAGTGTATTCAAATCATTCGTGATTCATTGGATATGTATAACGATATGGAGTTTTGTGAAAAAAACACAAACGAGGAAACTCAACGTAATGGGATGCTGGCATGGACTATGGCTGGATTTGTCAACAGCAAATCAGCAATGTCCCCTATCTGCCCAACGGTCAAAAAAATGACCAAACAAGAGCAGACTGAAATGTTTTCCCACTATCCGCAATCTCATGAACCCAAAGAGGTGACAAAATTCTGTACCCCAAAAAACCGTAAACGCATTGCCAAGCTCTATCCAAAATACTATAAGCTGCTCGTAGAACATGAAGCCTTTGAAAAAAATAAGGAAGAAAACGAATAATCCAAGACACCATCGACCTTATTGACCACATCAAATGCGAAACCGGCCGCAAACTGCAACCGGCAAACCTGCTCAAAGAACAATGATATTAATTGACTTCTCTCTTACGAAACAAAATATTTAATATCAAATCAATAATTTTCAACTGGAGAGTTATAAATATGGAATCATCTTTATCATCGATCTTTATTGTTCTTGCATTGTTATCTACCGGTTTCCTATCTGGTAAATTTCTTGCACCACCCCTTCGACAAGTCCTACTCAAACCCTTGTCCTTTATTGTCCTGCTGCTGCTCTTTTTCATGGGCTATGAGTTCGGCGGCGTCTTTACCAACCCGAATCTGGGCGCGGACATCGTCAAATATGCCCTGCTGCTCGCACTGATTATCAGCACGTTTACCTTGATTGCGCTTTATCGCAAACCCGAAGCCTCGACTGCTCCCACTCCATCGGGCAGCTTTATCAAACCCTTTTACGGCTGTTTCAAAGCCTTTGCTTTTTTCGGTTTGGGTGTCGCGGCATTTGCCTTTTTCGGGCGACAGGTCGGCAATCTGCCCATCGACAGCACCCATATCCTCTATCTGCTGATTTTCATGGTTGGCATGGACTTGGTTCATTTCCAGCTTGGCGGATTCGGACGTAGGATTTTCCTGCTGCCGCTTCTGACCGTTGCTGCAACCGCCGCCGCGTGTTTCGTTTTTTCGCTATGTTCGCCCTATTCGTTTGCCCAAAGCCTGGTATTGTCGGGCGGTTTCGGCTGGTTCTCCCTTTCGGGTCCTATGGTTGGAAAAGCGGTATCGCCCGAAATGGGTGCGGTAGCGTTTATGACCGATTTTTTCCGCGAAATGATCAGCATCGTCTTCCTGTATTTCTACGGACGAAAGCAGCCTATGGCGGCAATCGGCATTTCCGGCGCAGCGGCAATGGACTCCGCCCTGCCCTTTGTAAAAGAAAACTGCCGCGCCGAATACATCAAATACGCCGTCGTCAGCGGCTTTATCCTGACCCTTGTCGCACCGTTTTTTCTGTCCGCCGCCATTGCCATGCTGCACTGACCCTACTATTTTTTTAAACAACTTTCAGACGACCTTTCCCCCCTAAAACCCAAAAGTCGTCTGAAACCGAACACCATTATGAAAACACTGGGAAAATTCCTACTGACCCTTGCCAGCCTCGCCTATCCGCTTCTATGGTATTACGGAAGGGAAAACGGTGCGTTTTTCTGGCTTGCTGCGGCCATGTGCGTGTTATGGCTGATACGCGCCGCCATGCCGCAAACCACAGCCCAACGCATTACAGCGATTATCCTTGCCGCCTTTTTTGCGGCGGTACTGGTTTTCAGACGGCCTGACTCGATGTATTGGTATCCCGTCGCCGTCAACGCGCTGATGCTTGCCGTTTTCGGTGGCAGCCTATTTGCCAAACAAACCGTCATCGAACGCCTCGCCCGACTGCAACACCCCGATTTGCCGCCCGAAGGCGTGCGCCACACTCGGCGCGTTACGCAAATCTGGTGCGCGTTCTTTGTCTTCAACGGCGTGACTGCCGCCATTTTGGCAGGCTTGCAATATTACGATTGGTGGGCGGCTTATACGGGCATCGTGTCTTATGTGTTAATGGGAATCTTATTTGCCGGAGAATGGATTTATCGGAAATTGGTTTTGAAGGTTTAAACCATTAAAAATATTTCATCAATTAGACGAATAACCATAATGAAAAAAATTATCCTACTCACCCTGATTTCCTTCACATTTACCGCATGCTCTTCTACATCTAAAACGCCTTTATCCCCTGAAGAAAAGGCAGAAGCCGAATACAAGAAAAATTATACGGAAGTTGCCAGCCACACCATCAAAACGCGCTCGGGAAACCTGACCGTCATTGACCGAATACACAATCGTTATTCTGACGATACCACAACCAGCAGCATGAATTTGATGATTATTCGGAAATCCAATACGGTAAAAGCAAGGGCTGCACAAACAGCCGTATTTACAGCAACTTTTGCATTACTGATTCTTGCCCACAACAGCAATCATATTGGATATGAAGGCCCTGACCTGCTGGGCAAACACAGTTTAAGCGGGAAGCCCATTAAACCGAATTTTGCGAATCCTGTTTTTGAACAATTCTCCCCCAAAGTTCGCGATTGGGCGGCAAAACGGTCATTTAAAAGCAATAGTGCCAATAAAAAACTATTTGTCCAACCGGGTCGTTTCTATTTGGTTTATGAAAAATTCAATAAACGAGACCGATTCTTTCTGAACAATGAAGTCAGCCTTTTTTTAGACGGACAAAGCGGTAAAACCGATCGCTTACTCCATTGTTTCAAAAGAAGTGAAAGCCATTCATTGGAAGAGTGGCAGGCAAATGATTACGAATTGGTACGCCAAACGACAAACAAACAATACGATGAATGCTTGGCCCAATTCAAAGAAGATACCAAGGCAAATACATCAAAATTATAAAACCTTAGAACCATCATGCACCTAACCCAAATCCTATCCCCCGACCTACCCCAACACGACCTTATCGCCACCCATCCGAATTGGACGCGTACTGATTTCAACCGTGCGGTTTTCCATCTGTCAGGCCATCTGAAACAGGCAGGCGTGCAAACTGCCGCGTTATGGTTTGACGATGCCGCGCTGTTTGCCTGTGCCGTGTTGGCAGTGTGGCATTCGGGCGGAAAGGTTTTATTGTTGCCCAATTTGGCGCAAGACAATTTGGAATGGGGGAAAACGGCAGAGGCGTTTTTAACAGATTCAACAGATAAAAAGCTATCTTCAGACGGCCTAAATATCTGGCACTTGCCTGATGTATTAGCTAAAACAGATTTGGAAGAGCTGAACACCTATCCTGAAAACCATCTGATTCCCGACCATGCCGAAGCATGGCTGAAAACATCAGGTTCCAGCGGTGAAGCGCAAATTATTGTGAAAACCGCCGCGCAAATGCAGGCAGAAGCCCTGACTTTGGCAAATACGCTGCCATTTGGACAACACGGTGAAACCGTGGTCGGCAGCGTGATTCCGCAGCATCTTTACGGCTTCACATTCCGCTTCGCACTCGCGCTGACAATGGGTTGGACTATGGAGCGACAGCAGGCGGTTTATCCGGAAAACCTACTTTCCAGCACAGCCGCACATGATAAAGTGGTTTGGATTGCCAGTCCGGCCGTACTCAACCGCTTGGGAGAAAACCGCAACTGGCAGAGTATCGGCCATAAAATTGCAGGCATTGTCTCGGCCGGCGGTGCGTTGCCCGCAGCCACGGCGGATTTGCTGCAACAGGCTGCCGTCCGCCCGTTTGAAGTTTATGGTAGTACCGAAACCGGCGTGATTGCCTCACGTTGCGAACGCCAAGAATGGCAGCCTTTTGAAAGCGTGGAAATCGGGCAAAACGAAGAAGGCGCACTTTGGGCTTCTTCGCCTTGGTCGCCCGAACGCCGCCAAACCGCCGATTTGATCGAGCCGCAAGATGACGGTTTTCTGTTACTCGGTCGCCAAGACCGCATTATTAAATTTGAGGACAAACGCGTGTCGCTGACCCAAATCGAACACGAACTTTTACAACACCCTTGGATTGCCGATGCCCATTGCGGCCGTCATCCGCAACATCAACGCATTGCCATATGGGCGGCATTGAACGCAGACGGTATCGCCGCCTTGCGCGAGAAAGGCCGCGCTGCGGTCGCAGATACGCTCAAACGCCATCTGGCCGCCACGCAGGACACCATCGCCCTGCCGCGTTACTGGCGTTTTACCGACAACCTGCCGCGCAATGCCCAAGCCAAAATCGCCGCGGCAGATTTTCAGATGGCCTTTACCGTTGCCCAAACTTCGCCCGTTTGGTCGAAAACATCATCTGACGATGAAACCAATATCGAAACTTTTATCGGGCGCGTGCCTTTGGATTTGGTTTATTTCGGCGGCCATTTTGCCACCTTCCCGCTGGTTCCCGGCGTGGTCGAGCTGCAATGGGTGCGCAACCTGATCGCGCCCAAGCCATGGGGCAAACAACGCGTCATCCGCATCGAAAATCTAAAATATCAGCAGTTTATCCGTCCTCACGATGAAGTGTCGGTAGAGCTGAAATTTGATGAAGGCAAAAACAAACTGAGCTTTAAAATCAACAACGGAGAGCATCCGTGTGCATCAGGACGGATTGTGTTTGAGGCCGTCTGAATATACCTATTAACTTTTTAGTGGAAAACCAACAATATGCAACTCTTCCCTGCCCTAGAACAACGCTATTCCCACGAACACCAGTCCGCTGGCGAGGCTCAACGTCTGGCTCAAGAAATCGCTTTTGCACCGATTGTGTTCCAAGTTTCCCGCCTGATGGTGAAATTTGGCATTCTGGACCTGTTGAACGACCATCCAGACGGCCTCACTCAAGCCGAAATTGCTGAAAAAGCGAAAATCAGCAACTACGCGGCACAAGTCCTGCTGGAAGCCTCGCTGTCTATCGGCACTGTCTTAACTCGCGACAACCGCTATTTCATCAGCAAGGTCGGTTGGTTTGTCCTCAAAGACAAAATGGCCCGCGTCAACATGGATTTCACGCAGGAAATCTGCTACCAAGGTATGTTTGATTTGGAAAAAACCCTGCAAACCGGCAAGCCTGAAGGCCTGAAAGTATTCGGCGACTGGCCGACTATTTACGAAGGCTTGTCTTCATTGCCAAGCATCGCGCAGGAAAAATGGTTTGCATTCGACCATTATTATTCCGACAATTCCTTCGCCGAAGCACTCAACACCGTGTTCGCCAAACCGGTTAAAAAACTGCTCGATGTCGGCGGCAACACCGGCCGCTGGGCGGAGCAATGTGTCAACCACAATGCCGAAGTCGAAGTAACCATCATGGATCTGCCGCAACAAATCGGCTTGATGCGTGAGGCGACCAAAGGCAAAAACGGCGCGGACCGTATCCACGCCCATCCGGCCAACCTGCTTGATCCTGAAATTCCGTTCCCAACCGGTTTTGACGCAATTTGGATGAGCCAATTCCTAGACTGTTTCACCGAAGAACAAGCCACCAGCATTCTTCAACGCGCCGCTGCATCTATGAGCGAAAACACCAGCCTCTACATTATGGAGCCTTTTTGGGACAGACAACGCTACGAAACCGCCGCCTACTGCCTGACCATGACCAGCCTATATTTCACTGCCATGGCCAACGGCAACAGCAAAATCTTCCACTCTGAAGACTTGATCCGTTGCGTTGAAAAAGCCGGATTGAAAGTAGCGGAAGTTTCAGACGGCATCGGCCGCGGCCACAGCATCTTGCGCTGCGTTAAGGCCGTCTGAACATCATCTTTTAAACCCTAAAAATAAACCGACCCCAACAACCATTTCGGCTATCGGGGTCGGTTTCTTTTAGGTATCAGCCTTAATGCATCAGCCGCGCAACATCCATACTGCACACACTAAAACAATCGCCACCGACAAAGCGGCAAGCAGTTGCCCCATTCCGGCCAATTTAGGCTGCTGGACATCGATGGTTTTAAAGCCGTTAATCATCGGCGTAATCAAATCCTGTTTTTTCACAAAGCGATACAGCAAAACAGCTGCAATATGTACGCCCACCAAAACAGCTAAGACATTAAAGAAATTGACATGGATTTTTCGCACCAGCGTACCGGCGTGTTCGCTGACCAAATAATTTAAAAAGCCGGAATTGGTAAACGTATTTTCATCGGCGGCAAATAAGCCTGTGGCCGTCTGAAAAACCAGGGCGGCCAATAAAGCAATGACCATCAGCGCGCCCAAAGGATTGTGGCCGACCAATTCGTCTTCAGACATCTGGCCTTGCGTATAGCGGCGGATTTCGGAAAACGGGCGCACAAATCGGCTGAATTTTGCCGTATCGCTGCCCCAAATCCCCCAACACAAGCGGAAAACCACCAAAGCCAGCATAAACAAACCGCCGCGCAAGTGCCATACCAGCATATCGCCGCCTTGGGTTGCGCTGTACCACATGAATCCCATCAATAACACCAAGAGCCAATGGAACAGGCGCGTAGGTGCGTCCCAAACTTTTATTTTTTGCTTCATTACCTTTTACTTTCTGATTTAAAATTAAATTTCTTATCTTGGAAGGTTACGCCATGCAGCCCATCTACACGCTTCCCGAATCGCTTCAAGCTTTTCAGACGGCCTTAGCATTTCCTGACGTATTCCGCCCCCGCATCCAAGAATCGCACAAAGGCACATACGGCACACTTGCCATTATCGGAGGCGCAACAGGAATGAGCGGTGCGGTGGTTTTGGCAGCCACAGCCGCCATGTATCAAGGGTGCGGCAAGGTTTGGGCGGGTTTCAACCAAGCCACGCTGCCCTTTGCCATCATTCCCGAACGCCCTGAAATCATGCTCGCCACTGTAACCCAACTGATGGAGCGCAACGATGTCGGCGCACGCGTAATCGGCTGCGGCTTTGGTTTGGACGGATTATCAGAGCAGCTGCTGCCCCAAATCCTGTCGACACACCACGACCAGCCTTTATTGCTCGATGCCGATGCTTTGACACTGCTTGCCCGTTCTTCCGAATTGGCCGAACGCCTCAAATCGTACAAACATATCGTCCTGACACCTCATCCGGCAGAAGCTGCACGCCTACTCGGTACCGATACCCAATCAGTTCAAGCCGACAGGCAAAAAGCCGTAACCGAAATCAGCCGTAAATATGGCGCAACCGTCGTATTGAAAGGCCATCATACATTGGTGGCCACGGCAGACGGCATAGTCTATACCAACACCAGCGGCAATGCCGGATTGGCTACCGCAGGCAGCGGCGATGTCTTGAGCGGCATTATCGGCAGCCTGCTGGCACAAGGCATTCCGACATTCCAAGCCGCCTGCGCCGGCGTATGGCTGCATGGTGCGGCGGCCGATGTCATCAAACACAGCAGCCAAATCGAAACCGGCATGCTCGCCGGAGAAATCGCACCTACCGCCCGATGGCTGCGCAATATTTTATCAAAAGAATAATGCCGTCTATATAGCAAATACAAATCACAGGCCGTCTGAAAATCAATCCTTATTTTCAGACGGCCTTATTTATTTTGAGCCTTTTTGCAAATTAAGGTTAAGGCGTGTATCCTTAGTTTCCCTTAAAAACAACTTCACAACATATCATCATGAATACCCTTAACAAAATCAGTAATTTTATCGGAAAGACCTTTTCCCTCTGGGCCGCACTCTTTGCCGGTATCGCTTTTTTCGCACCCGACACCTTCAAATGGGTCGGCCCTTACATTCCTTGGCTACTGGGCGTCATCATGTTCGGCATGGGCTTGACCCTCAAACCCTCCGACTTTGATATTCTGTTTAAACATCCCAAAGCCGTCATTATCGGCGTGATTGCCCAATTCGCCATCATGCCTGCGACAGCCTATCTGCTGGCGAAACTGTTGAACCTGCCTGCCGAAATCGCAGTCGGTGTGATTTTGGTCGGCTGCTGCCCGGGCGGTACTGCTTCAAATGTAATGACTTATCTGGCGCGTGGCAATGTGGCTTTGTCGGTTGCCGTTACGTCTGTTTCTACCCTGATTTCCCCATTGCTGACTCCTGCCATCTTCCTGATGCTTGCCGGTGAAATGCTGGAAATCCAAGCGGGCGGCATGTTGATGTCCATCGTCAAAATGGTTTTGCTCCCCATCGTTTTGGGCTTGATTGTCCATAAAATATTGGGCAACAAAACTGAAAAACTGACCGATGCGCTGCCGCTGGTTTCCGTTGCCGCCATCGTGCTGATTATCGGCGCGGTAGTCGGCGCCAGCAAAGGCAAGATTATTGAAAGCGGCCTGCTGATTTTCGCGGTTGTCGTACTTCACAACGGCATCGGCTATCTGCTCGGCTTCTTTGCCGCCAAATGGACCGGCCTGCCTTATGACGCACAAAAAACGCTGGCCATTGAAGTCGGTATGCAAAACTCAGGCTTAGGTGCCGCGCTTGCCGCCGCACACTTTGCCGCCGCGCCGGTTGTTGCCGTTCCCAGCGCATTGTTCAGCGTGTGGCACAATATCTCCGGCTCGCTTTTGGCAACTTATTGGGCAGCCAAAGCCGATAAAAATAAAGAATCCTAAACGTCTTTAATCATAAGGCCGTCTGAACAGGGATAAACGAAATCAACGATTTCTGCCTTACCTGTTCAGACGGCCTTTATTTTGAAATCAAGCAGGATTATTGTTTCACTGCTTCGATTTGGATATTAATGTTAACTTTTTTGCTCATACCGGCACTTACCAAATAATCCAAGCCCCATTTGGTACGGTCGATGGTGGTGCTGAAGTCGCCGCCACACACTTCTGCTTTTGCCATCGGGCTTTGGTAGCAGTTGAATTTGTCGGCTTTGAGTTTTACCGGCGCAGTTTTGCCGTTCATGGTCAGATTGCCGTCAACGGAAAGCAGTTTTTTGCCGTTGAAATTGAATTTGGTGGATACAAAACGGATTTCAGGGTATTTGTCTGCATTGAAAATATCGGCAGATTTCAAATGTTGAGTAAAGCGATCTGAACCGGTTTGCAGTTTGGACAAAGGCAATACGATATCGATTGAGCCTTGGCGTTTGGCACGATCAAATTCCAAATTGCCGGTCAAACCATAAATACCGCCGACGTTGGTGCTGGTGTTGAAATGGTCGATGGCAAAGCGGGCATTGGCATGAAATTCGTCCACTTTATAAACAGCGGCAGACGCAGCAGAAGCCAACATGGCCGAACACAATGCAAACATGATTTTTTTCATCGTCTTATCCTTAGAAATGTGAGAAGTTCCCTATCATATCACTTTTTGATGCCAACATCTTTTGCAAATGAGAAAGACAACGTTTCATCCTAAGAAAACTTCAGGCCGTCTGAACGAGAGGACAGCAAATTCAGGTGAAGCAAATACAGTTTAGTTTTATTACAAAATAGCGTGCTTCATCGCTCGTAATTGGTATAAAATACCGAGTTATTTCTACAACGGGCCGCCAATTAACCAGCCTATTTCAGACGGCCTCAGCATAAAACAAAGGAACAAAAATGCCTGAATACCGCTCCAAAACCTCTACCCACGGCCGCAATATGGCAGGCGCGCGCGCATTGTGGCGTGCGACCGGCGTCATGGAAACCGACTTCGGCAAACCGATTATCGCCATTGCCAACTCCTTCACCCAATTCGTCCCAGGCCATGTGCACCTGCACAATATGGGTCAACTGGTTGCCCGTGAAATCGAAAAAGCTGGCGGCATTGCCAAAGAATTCAACACCATTGCCATTGACGACGGTATCGCCATGGGCCACAGCGGTATGCTCTACTCCCTGCCTAGCCGCGACCTGATTGCCGACTCCATCGAATACATGGTCAACGCCCACTGCGCCGATGCGCTGGTGTGCATTTCCAACTGCGACAAAATCACTCCGGGCATGCTGATTGCCGCCATGCGCCTGAATATTCCGACCATCTTCGTTTCCGGCGGCCCGATGGAAGCCGGTAAAGTTATCGGTGTAGCCAACATCCAACCCGAACGCCGTTTGGACTTGATTGATGCCATGATCGAATCGGCAGACGACAATATCAGCGACAAACAAGTCGAAGAAGTCGAACAAAACGCCTGCCCGACTTGCGGCTCCTGCTCCGGCATGTTTACCGCCAACTCCATGAACTGCCTGACCGAGGCACTCGGCCTTTCCCTGCCGGGCAATGGTTCTTATCTGGCTACCCACGCCGGCCGCAAAGAATTGTTCCTCGAAGCCGGCCGCATGATTGTCGAAATCACCAAACGCTACTACGAGCAGGACGACGAAACCGTATTGCCGCGCAGCATTGCCACTAAAAAAGCGTTTGAAAACGCCATGACCATGGACATCGCCATGGGCGGCTCTACCAATACCATTTTGCACCTGTTGGCCGTTGCCAACGAAGCCGGTGTCGATTTCAAAATGGCAGACATCGACCGCCTGAGCCGCGTTGTACCCTGCATCTGCAAAACCGCGCCAAACAATCACGACTACTATATGGAAGACGTGCACCGCGCCGGTGGCATTTTCGCCATCCTGAAAGAATTGGACAAAGCAGGCAAACTGCACACCGACGTGTACACCATCCACGCGCCGACCCTGAAAGACGCGATTGAAAAATGGGATGTAACTAACCCTGAAAACACCCATGCCGTCGAGCGTTTCAAAGCGGCTCCAGGCGGCGTGCGCACTACTCAGGCGTTCTCGCAAAACCGTATGTGGAAAACCCTCGACCTCGACCGCGAAAAAGGCTGTATCCGCGATGTTGAACATGCCTACTCGCAAGACGGCGGCTTGGCAGTATTGTTCGGCAACATCGCAGAACGCGGTTGCGTAGTGAAAACCGCAGGCGTGGACGAGAGCATCCTCAAATTTACCGGCCGCGCCCGCGTTTTTGAAAGCCAAGAAGACGCAGTAGAAGGCATTTTGGGCAACCAAATCGTGGCTGGCGATATCGTCATCATCCGCTACGAAGGCCCTAAAGGCGGCCCGGGCATGCAAGAAATGCTGTACCCGACTTCCTACCTGAAATCCAAAGGTTTGGGCAAAGCTTGCGCCCTGCTGACCGACGGACGCTTCTCCGGCGGTACTTCCGGCCTGTCCATCGGCCACGCTTCGCCTGAAGCGGCAGAAGGCGGCGCAATCGGTTTGGTACACGAGGGCGACACCATCGAAATCGACATTCCAAACCGCAGCATCCACCTTGTCATTTCCGATGAAGAGCTTGCCGCACGCCGTGCCGAAATGGAAGCACGCGGCAGCAAAGCGTGGAAACCGGAAAACCGCGACCGCTACGTCTCCGCAGCCCTGCGTGCCTACGGCGCGATGGCGACTTCCGCCGACAAAGGCGCAGTGCGCGACGTATCGCAAATCGAACGTTAATTAAACTGACTTAAGGCCGTCTGAACGCTTTCAAGTGTTTCAGACGGCCTTCATTCAAACGGACACATATGGACAAATTCATTTTAGCGATGATCGGCATGGCCATTGCCCTCTTGATTATTATTGGCGGCGGATTTATCGCTGTCGAATATTTCAAATCCCATCCTGAAGCATTCCAAGTCAAGCCGCTATCAAAATAATCATTTAACGGCATGAGTTTCAAGGGGAAAGAGCCGCAGCTCAAGGCCGTCTGAACGCAGCATATATAATGAAACACATTCTTTACTGGCTGGGTGGTTTTGCCATCGCCCTCGGCATATTCCAATACTACGAAACCCATCGCTATTCCGAAGACCAGCTCATCTACGCCCAACTGCCGCAAAATCGTACTGCCGTTGCCGATTTTGACGCCTTGGCGTATTTAAACTTCCTCCGCGCCTCAGCCAATCTGCCCGCACTGGCGCACTCAGCCACACTCGAACGCGCCGCGCGTAATCATGCCCGCTATCTGCTGCAAAACCCTGACGACGGACATGACGAACACAATACACGCAATCCCTTTTATACAGGCCCACGCCCATCAGACCGCACACGCAAAGCCGGTTATGCCTATAAAGGCGTGCACGAAAACGTCAGTACCGGCCAGCATCCGCCAAACGAAAAAATCAACGACCATCTACCTGCCCAACATCAGCTGGATAATCTGATGACGGCGATTTATCACCGTCTCTCCTTACTCGATCAAAATATCGACGAAGCCGGAGCGGCATTTGAATCGCAAGGCAAACAAATCGCACTGAGCATCAATCAAGGCGACAGCAGATTCAACAGCCTCTGCCAAAAAAACCGCCCACTATCCGACCTCAGCCGTTCGTTTTATCAAGATGCCTGTCATGGTCATGCCATTGTTTATGCAGATGAAATCTCCAACCGTAAATTCCGACCTTACGTCACCTATCCGCAAGGTAATTTCGCTTCGCCGGTTTTCCACGGCGAACGTCCCGACCCTATGCCGCATTATGAAATGACCGGCAATCCGGTCAGCATCGCGTTCTCAGAGCAATCACCTCCGGTCAAAATGCGTTCGTTCAAACTGTATCAGGACACAAAAGAAATCAGAGACGTCAAAATATTAGATAAAGATAATGACCCAAACCGCCTCCTGACCGAACGTCAATTTGCGCTGTTTCCTTTACAACCATTGGAATACGACACCGACTACCGAGCCGTGTTCCAATACCATCAAAACGGAAAAGACAAAACGGCCGAATGGACATTCAGCACTCAAAAACCCGATTACCCTTACTTCATCGTCAAAGGCGGCGAAACGCTGGCCATCGAATCCGGACAAAAATATTTTATCCATTGGCAGGATTTTTGGTGCTTGAAGCAATGCGAACGCTACAACTACCGCATGAACCGCGACACCCAACTCGACATTATCGAGCGGCAGGCCGGCGGTATTATTATCCGTGTCAACGGAAGCAAAGGCAGCAGCATCCGCTTAATGCCCGAAGGCGAAGACAGGCGCGCCATTACACTTTATTTATGGAAATAAAGCCGTTTTCAGACGGCATGAAGCACCAAAAAGCTGATAAAATACCGCCTCACCACCCTACGGCAAGCTATCCACAACATGACCAAACATCCGCAAACAGCAGCCAATACCCGCTATGCCTTTGCCAGCATTGCCGCCATGTTGGCCGCGTTTTTACTGTTCGTTGCCGTGATGTTGCTGCCTTTGGGGCTGACGGCGGACACCCAAGTGAGCCTGATACGGTTTTCACTCTACGCAATCGTGCTGTTTGCCGTACTTGGCGGTATTTTTTCTGTACGCGTTGCCTATTTGCGTAAAAAGAACGGAGCATGACATGACCCAAGCCGATAAAATCCCACAAGAAATCCGCCTCCAGCAAGAGCGGCGCGTACTGACTTTGGTCTATGTTGACGGTGCCAAAAGCCTTCCTGCCGAATACCTGCGCGTGTACTCGCCCAGCGCGGAAGTACGCGGACACGGTGCCGGCCAAGATGTTTTGCAAACAGGCAAAGCCGAAGTCAGCATTACCAATTTGGACCCCGTCGGCCAATACGCCTTGAAAATTACTTTTTCAGACGGCCACGACAGCGGCCTTTACGATTGGGACTATCTCTACCGACTGGCGCACAATCAAGACGCACTTTGGCAAGACTATCTCGACCGCCTCGAAAAAGCCGGCGCGTCCAGAACTCCAAGTGCCGAAGATTTAAAACCCAAACGCACACATTCCTGCGGTAGCGGAGGTTGCGGCGGAAAGGCCGTCTGAAAAAAGGCGAAGCCGACATTGGACGACGGCAGGATCATTGACGGCAAAGCATTCCTCTCCCCGCCTAAAAAAGGACGGGTAGTGGCTATCTTCGGCGATACCAAAGCCTGTCCGCAGGCAGTGCGCGCCGCGCAAAACGCAGACGTTTTGGTGCATGAAGCAACCTTTGCGGCAGGCGATGAAGAGACAGCGGAGCGAGTGTTCCATTCAACCGTATCCGATGCCGCCAAGCTGGCTTTGCAAGCCAATGTGAAACAACTTTACCTGACCCACATCAGCGCACGTTATACCGAATAAGGGCAACGCCTGATGCTGGAGCGGCAGGCACAAACTATATTTCCCGCGTCGAAAGGGTTGGCGATTTCGACGTATTCGATATCTGAATCCGTATTATTTTAAGAAGGCAGACACTATGAGCGACCACAAAACCCATTTCGGCTTCTCTACCGTTGACGAAGACGAAAAAGCAGGCAAAGTTGCCGAAGTCTTCCACTCCGTGGCAAAAAACTACGACATTATGAATGACGTAATGTCCGGCGGTCTGCACCGTGTTTGGAAACATTTCACCATCAATACCGCCCGCCTGAAAAAAGGCGACAAAGTATTGGACATCGCCGGCGGTACTGGCGATTTGTCCCGAGGCTGGGCGAAACGTGTGGGCAAAGAAGGCGAAGTTTGGCTGACAGACATCAACTCCTCCATGCTGACGGTCGGCCGCGACCGCCTGCTCAACGAAGGCATGATTCTGCCCGTATCGTTGGCAGACGCTGAAAAATTGCCGTTCCCCGACAACTATTTCAATCTGGTTTCCGTCGCATTCGGCCTGCGCAACATGACGCACAAAGATGCCGCGCTGAAAGAAATGTACCGCGTATTGAAACCGGGCGGCACCCTGCTGGTGTTGGAATTCTCCAAAGTGTACAAACCTTTGGAAGGCGTGTACGACCTCTACTCTTTCAAACTGTTGCCGATTATGGGCAAACTGATTGCCAAAGATGCCGACAGTTACCAATACCTTGCCGAGTCCATCCGTATGCACCCCGACCAAGAAACTTTGAAGCAAATGATGCTGGATGCAGGCTTCGACAGCGTGGATTACCACAACATGAGCGCAGGCATCGTCGCCCTGCATAAAGGCGTGAAATTCTAAGGCCGTCTGAAACGAACAAAAGGGCGTGATTGATAGACACGCCCTTTGTTTTTAAACCTTATCCAAGCCAATCTGACACAAACCAAAGGCCGTCTGAACAGCCGTAAAACGAAATCAAACATTTCGGTTACACCATTCAGACGGCCTTAATACGTTCAAATCAGCTTATGTACCTGCTTTCACACTTTGCCATTGACGGACCATAAATTTCAACGCCGCCGGTTGGATAGGCACCATGATAAAGCTGTTTTTCAAATCCTCATCGGTCGGGAAAATCGTATTGTCGTTTCTAAACTCTTCATCCATCAGCTCTTGAGCCGGTTTGCTAGACGGCGCATAAGTAACAAAATTGCCGTTTTTCGCCGCAACTTCAGGATCTAAGAAATCATTGATATACGCATGGGCATTGGCCACATGTTTGGCATCTTTCGGAATCACAAACGAATCCACCCAAATCCCCACGCCTTCTTTCGGCATCATCACACGGATTTTTTCCTTGCCGCCTGCTTCTTCGGCACGACGTTTGGCAATGTTCAAATCACCGCCAAAGCCAATCGTTACGCAAGTATCGCCGCGCGCCAAATCATCGATAAAACCGGACGAGGTAAAACGCTTGATGTACGGACGGTTTTTCTTCAAAACTTCCGTAGCCGCCTTAATATCCGCCGTTTCGCTGCTGTTTGGATTTTTACCCATATAGTTCAACACCATAGGATAAATTTCCGCCGCGCTATCCAAATAGCTGATGCCGCATTGTTTGAGTTTGGACGTGTATTCAGGGTTAAACACCAAATCCCATTGATTGTCCGGCAGCTGATCCGTGCCCAACGCCTTTTTCACACGCTCGGTATTGATGGCGAAAGTATTGGTACCCCAATAAAACGGCACTGCATATTCATGCCCCGGATCGACACCTTCCATCAGTTTCATCAACTGCGGATTCAAGTTTTTATAGTTGGGAATCAGAGACTTGTCGAT
This sequence comes from Neisseria sp. HMSC073G10, assembly GCF_001812605.1. Taxonomy (NCBI): domain Bacteria; kingdom Pseudomonadati; phylum Pseudomonadota; class Betaproteobacteria; order Neisseriales; family Neisseriaceae; genus Neisseria; species Neisseria sp. HMSC073G10. Next base: position 32,617 of record NZ_KV809516.1, read on the forward strand.
TTTTTGATACGCACCTGCCTTAATCTGCCTACCGACAAACGCATTGGAAGGACCCACGATGTCGTAACCCGACTTGCCGGTCAATACCTTGCTCTCCAGCGTTTCATCGCTGTCATATACATCGTAAGTTACTGCGATACCGTGTTTTTTCTCAAACGCGGCAACCGTCTCGGGATCGACATATTCCGACCAATTGTAAATGCTCAATACCTTTTGATTATCGGTTTGAGCCGCCTTGTCGGCAGAAGTTTTGTCCGAGCCGCCGCAGCCGGCCAGTGCCAGCGCAGTCAGTACGATGAGGGGCAGATGTTTGGTCATTATCATTCCTTGCGTATCCGGTTGAAAATAGAGAGGCATTATAAAGCAGGCAAGCCCGAGCGGATAGGCTTCATTGTTAAAAGATATCGTCCCGCTTGAGGCCGTCTGAAAGACGGATTGCAGCCAACTTAAAACCTTTCTGCCGATAGCTTGAAATATGGTTTTGCGGTAAGATAACGCCCATTCGTTTTTAATCGCAACGCGCCGTCCGGGCCGTCTGAAATCCTTGTAAAAAATTTATCGAGACATTATGAAAACCACCGAACTACGCCAAAAATTCCTGAAATTTTTCGAATCCAAAGGCCACACCATCGTCCGCTCCTCCTCGCTCGTACCACACGACGACCCGACCCTGCTGTTTACCAACGCAGGCATGAACCAATTTAAAGACGTATTCCTCGGCTTTGACAAACGCCCCTACAACCGCGCCACTACCGCACAAAAATGCGTACGCGCAGGCGGCAAACACAACGACTTGGAAAACGTCGGCTACACCGCCCGTCACCACACCTTCTTTGAAATGATGGGCAACTTCTCCTTCGGCGACTACTTCAAACGCGACGCCATCCACTTCGCTTGGGAGTTCCTGACTTCCCCGGAATGGTTGAACATCCCTAAAGACAAACTCTTGGCGACCGTTTACGCAGAAGACGACGAAGCCTACAACATCTGGCTGAACGAAATCGGCATGCCTGCCGAGCGCATCGTCCGCATCGGCGACAACAAAGGCGCGAAATACGCGTCTGACAACTTCTGGCAAATGGGCGACACCGGCCCTTGCGGCCCTTGCTCCGAAATTTTCTACGACCACGGCGAAGAAATCTGGGGTGGCATTCCGGGCAGCCCTGAAGAAGACGGCGACCGCTGGATCGAAATTTGGAACTGCGTATTTATGCAGTTCAACCGCGACGAACAAGGCAATATGAATCCGCTGCCTAAACCATCCGTTGATACCGGCATGGGCTTGGAACGTATGGCCGCCGTCATGCAGCATGTCCACAGCAACTACGAAATCGACCTGTTCCAAGACCTGCTCAAAGCCGTTGCCCGCGAAACCGGCGCGCCGTTCAGCATGGAAGAACCAAGCCTGAAAGTCATCGCCGACCACATCCGCTCCTGCTCCTTCCTGATTGCAGACGGCGTGATGCCGTCCAACGAAGGCCGCGGCTATGTACTGCGTCGCATCGTCCGCCGCGCCGTACGCCACGGTTACAAACTCGGTCAGAAACAAGCGTTTTTCTACAAACTCGTGCCCGACTTGGTGAAAGTAATGGGTGATGCTTATCCTGAGTTGAAAGAGAAGCAGACGCAGATTATGGAAGCCCTGCGCGCGGAAGAGAGCCGTTTCGGCGAAACGCTGGAAAAAGGCATGGGCTTGTTCAATCAAGTGTTCAACGGCATGAAATTCTTGAAACTGGAAAGCCTGCTGCCGCAAGATGGTGCGGGCAAACCACTGGCATTGAAAACCGCAGAGGGTGTGGAATTCACCGCCGCCTCCCGTGCCGCTTCAGGCAAAAAGCAAATCGTTATCCGTCCCCAAGTTTCAGGTAGCCTGAACGAAGGCATGTATATCGATTTGCAGGCTGCTTTGGAAACCGCCCATATTCCCGACGCGGAAAAACCGTTTGCCGAAGCCTTAAATGCCTATTTGATGGACAACATCGCCAACAGCAAACTCGTTATCGGTGGTGAACACATCTTCAAACTCTACGACACCTACGGCTTCCCTTACGACCTGACTGCCGACATGGCGCGCGAATTGGGCATCGATTTGGATGAAGAAGGCTTCAACCGCGAAATGGATGCACAACGCGCACGCGCACGCGCCGCACAAAGCTTCAAAGCCAACGCCCAACTGCCTTACGAAGGTCAAGACACCGAGTTTAAAGGTTATAGCGAACGCCAAACCGAATCCAAAGTCCTCGCCCTCTACAAAGACGGCGAGCAAGTCAACGAATTGAACGAAGGCGACGAAGGTGCCATCGTTATCGACTTTACCCCGTTCTATGCAGAATCCGGCGGCCAAGTCGGCGACGTCGGCTATATCTTTGCAGGCGAAAACCGCTTTGAAGTACGCGATACCCAAAAAATCAAAGCGGCTGTATTCGGCCAATTCGGCGTACAAACTTCAGGCCGTCTGAAAGTCGGCGACAGCGTTACCGCCAAAGTGGATGACGAAATCCGCAATGCCAATATGCGCAACCACAGCGCGACCCACTTGATGCACAAAGCCCTGCGCGATGTATTGGGTGAACACGTTGAACAAAAAGGCTCTTTGGTTACCGCCGAATCCACCCGTTTCGACATTTCCCATCCTCAAGCGGTCACTGCCGAAGAAATCGCCGAAGTAGAACGCCGCGTCAACGAAGCCATTTTGGCTAACGTTGCCGTCAACGCAGCCATTATGAGCATGGAAGATGCCCAAAAAACCGGCGCCATGATGCTCTTCGGCGAAAAATACGGCGACGAAGTACGCGTACTGCAAATGGGCGGTTTCTCTACCGAATTGTGCGGCGGTACACACGTTTCACGCACCGGCGACATCGGCCTCTTCAAAATCATCAGCGAAGGCGGTATTGCCGCAGGCGTACGCCGTATCGAAGCCATCACCGGCCTGAACGCACTCAAATGGGCGCAAGAGCAAGAGCGTTTGGTTAAAGACATTATTGCCGAAACCAAAGCCCAAACCGAAAAAGACGTACTGGCGAAAATCCAAGCAGGCGCAACACACGCCAAAGCATTGGAAAAAGAATTGGCACGCGCCAAAGCCGAACTCGCCGTCCATGCAGGCGCCAAACTCTTGGACGATGCAAAAGACTTGGGTTCAGCCAAACTCGTTGCCGCACAAATCGAAGCCGATGCCGCCGCCCTGCGCGAAATCGTGACCGACTTGACCGGCAAATCAGAACAAGCCATCGTATTGCTCGCCGCAGTCAACGACGGCAAAGTCTCCCTATGCGCCGGCGTATCCAAACCGTTGACTGCTAAAGTCAAAGCAGGCGATCTGGTTAAATTTGCAGCCGAACAAGTCGGCGGTAAAGGCGGCGGCCGTCCTGACTTGGCGCAAGCCGGTGGTACAGATACCGATAAATTACCTAAAATGCTGGTAAGCGTGGAAGCTTGGGTAAGCGGCAAGTTGGTATGATCTAAAATAGATTGAGACCTTTGCAAAATAATCTGTCAACGAAATTTAAGATTTTAGTAACTTATGTTATTGCAAAGGTCTCAGATTAATTCTAAATAATTTTAGAGAAGAACTATGAATAAAATTGAAAATATAGAAATAAGTAATTTGTTGTTGGATTTAGATAATCCTAGATTTAATAGAGAAGTTTCTAACCAACGAGAAGCTATAAATTTAATGTTAGACTTACAAAGCGAAAAGATTTTTAATTTAGCAAAAGACATTATTGAAAATGGATTAGATCCTTCTGAAAATATGATTGTTCGTCCGTGTACAGAAGAAGGTAAAGAAAACTTTTATATCATTTTAGAAGGAAATCGTAGAGCTACTGCATTAAAATTGCTGGAACAGCCCACTATTGCAGAAAAGGAAACTATTCAGAAGAAGTTCTTAAAACTAGAAAAGATAGCTAGAGTTGAAAATTTACAAAATATTCGATGTGTAGTGATTGAAAATGAAGAAGAATATAATCACTGGATTTCACTAAAACATACAGGTGATAATAAAGGCGTAGGCCGCGAACGATGGACTACGCCCGAAATTGATAGATACAATGCTAAGCATGGGAAAACTTCTATTCAATCACAGATTTATAAATTTATTCTAGATCATCATGACTACTATAAGCACATTTTAGAATATAAAAAATATATTTATGTTACTAATCTAAGTCGCTTATTTGACAAAAATACACAAAAAAAATTTGGTCTGTCATTGGTCAATAGTTTCTTATATTCCACCTTGCCATATGAAGCTTTTCTAGCTAAATTAAATTTAATACTTAGCGAGATGGTTTATATTTCACAAGGCAATAATAAACCTGATTTTAATGTATCAAGGATTTATAATGTTTCTGATAGAGAGGAATTCTTAAATCAGATTGGTATTGGTAATCCTGAGATTGAAGTAAAAGCATGGAAACTTGATGATGCTTTTAAAAATAGAGAAGAGCTACGAAATGATAACGGTTTTCAGAGCGAAACTAAAAACGATACAGGCGATAAAGAAAATAACAATGATAATTCAAAACCCAATAATTCATCAAGGAATAACGATTATGAACATAATGAAGATAGTGGTAAGAGAAAAAGGACAAATACAAATAAGGATAATACAGCCAGAAATTCATTAATTCCAATAAGTACAAAATTCTCATTTAGGGGTAATAAAAAATGCTCGGCTATTTTTCAAGAATTGAAAAATAAAATGACTCATGACGTGCATCCTTATTCCATTGCTGTCATGCTAAGAGTCTTTATTGATTTATCAGTATCTGAATTCATAGAAGAAAAACAAATAAAGCCAAAAGACCAGACAAGAAATCCTGGATTATATGATAAAGTTGAGATGTGTTCTGCTTATTTAAAAGAGAAAAATTTACTTAGCCAAACTCAAATTTCAGCAATAAATGCATTTGCAAAAGATAAATTAAAGGCAAGTGGTACATTGCAACAATATGTTCATAATCAACACTTACTTCCATCAAAAGATATTTTGAATCGTGAGTGGGATAATTTCGAACCTTTATTAAAAGCAATTTGGTCTGAATAACTATTATTTGCAGAAAATATGAAATACTATACGCCATTACGTTATCCTGGAGGAAAGGGTAAACTAGCATTTTATCTAAAAGAAATTATTAAGATTAATGAACTATTTGATAAAAATTATATTGAACCTTTCGCAGGAGGAGCAGGAATTGCATTAGAACTTCTACTGGAAGAATATGTACAAACAATACATATAAATGATATTGATATTGCTATTTATAGCTTTTGGCATTCCGTTTTATATGAAACTGATATTTTATGTTCTTTAATTAAAGATACAAAGGTAGATATGGATACATGGAATAAACAACGATCCATATTAGAGAAAGGGACAGATGTTTCACATTTAGAATTAGGATTTGCGACTTTCTTTCTAAACAGAACAAATCGTTCAGGAATATTAAAAGCAGGTGTGATTGGAGGGTATAAGCAAGATGGGAAATGGAAGTTAGATGCTAGATATAATAAAGATGACCTTATTAATCGTATACAAAAAATTGCTCGGAAAAAAGATAGAATCAAATTAACTAGCTTAGATAGCGCTAAATTGATAAGGTCGCTCTTACCTAATTATTGTAATAATAGTTTCATGTATTTGGATCCTCCGTATTACATAAAAGGACAAGGATTGTATAGAAATTTCTATACTCATCAAGATCATATTGAGATTAGAGATGCTTTGTTGGCTAGCAATTTGAAGTTTTGGATAGTCTCTTATGATGCAGTTAAGGAGATTAAAGATATATATGGAAATTTTAGAAATATATTATATTCATTGAGATATTCTGCTCAAACTAAAAAGGAAGGAAATGAAATAATGATATTCTCACCTCATATGCAAATTCCTGAAACAAGTTGTAGCCTGCGTCCCCGTTAGTCGTATTTGTTGTGGACACGCCCACACACGCACTACCTGCGGGCGACGCAAACCTTAAGATTAAGGTGTAGGGTGTGTGCGGTACGCACGCACGCGGTTTTTGTTGTTACCAAATGATCCCAAACCATGCCGTAATTCAGTCGGCAGCAAACGCTGCTTGGGTCATGTACCAACAAAACTCAATATCAAAGGCCGTCTGAATTTCAGACGGCCTTTCTGTTTTCATTTCAAGCTAATATTTAAGCTTTTTATTCAATCATCTAACAATTAATCTTTCTCAACCGTAAAAAACAGTTCTTCCTGTTTCAAAGCATTGCCGTCTACATCGGTCAATGCTGCTTCTGCTGCGGAAAACTTGATAACGGCGAGGCTGAGGCTGCCTTGTTCAGTCAGTGCTGTATTGAGGATGACGCCTGCTTCTTCTTCGCCGACTTTGACGGCAATACCGGCGGCTTCCAAAGAATCGCCGCTTAATACGGCCAGACCGCGTTTGACTTGGCCTCGGTATTGGGCGCGGGCGATGATTTCTTGGCCAGGGTAGCAGCCTTTACGGAAATGGACTGCGCCGATGATGTGTTGGTTGAGCATTTGGGCAACAGCCGCTTCTTTGGTTGCGGCGCAAATCCACGGATAGCCGCTGCGGATTTCGTGCAGGTTCCACACGTTTTCGACTCCTGCTTGATATTCGGCTGCGTTTTCGGCTACTGAAATTTTCAGACGGCCTGTGTGCGGCAAGGTAATTTCTACGGTGTTTGCTTGAATTTGGGCCGGGAAAGACAGTTGCGGTTCGGTAGCAGGATGAGGTTCTGCATTGTCTGCCAACTCGCCGCTGACTGCTAAATCAGGCATCAGCTCGAAGACGACTTTTGCACGCAAGACAAACATTCTTAGGCGTTTGACGATGGCTTCGGTCAAATCTTGCGCCATGACCAACAGTAAATCTTCTCCGCGATTGACGACCAACATATTCGCCAACACACGGCCTTTAGGCGTATTGTATGTGGCGTAACATGCCTGATCGATAGCTAAATTATTAATATCGTTGGATAATTGGCCATGAAGAAATGAAGCTCTGTCTTCACCGCTGACGCGGACAACGCCGAAAAAAGGCAGGCGGGTTTGCATAATCGACTCCTTAAATGGTAGATGCTGAATTATCGCCCAAATTGCCGCTTATTATCAAATAAATAAATTCAGGCCGTCTGAATGTTTCAGACGGCCTGTTGTTTGGGTTCAAACAATCAAAATTATTTGATGCTGACTTTGCGGATAATCACGGCTTCGGTTGGAACGTCTTGATGATAGCCGCGTGTCGCTGTTTTCACTTTGCTGATTTTACGGACCACGTCCATGCCGGAAGTGACTTTACCGAAAACGGCATAGCCGTAGCCTTGAGGGGTTTTGCTTTTGAAATTCAAAAAGTCGTTGTCGGCTGTATTGATAAAAAACTGGCTGGTTGCTGAATTCGGGTCGCCGGTACGCGCCATGGCGATGGTACCGACGTTATTTTTCAAGCCGTTGTATGCTTCATTGGTGATGGCTTTATCGGTGGATTTTTGTACCATATTCTCGGTAAATCCGCCGCCTTGAATCATAAAATTGTCGATGACGCGGTGGAAAATCGTGTTGTCGTAAAAACCTTTTTTGGCGTAATTGACAAAGTTTGCCACGGTTTTCGGCGCTTTGACTTCATCCAGCTCCAGTTGGATGTTGCCCATATTGGTTTCAATCACGGCATGGGTAACCGCTTGCGCTTGCACGGAAAGTGAGAGTGCGAGGGTGCACAGGGTCAGTTTGATGGATTTTTTCATATGTCTTCTCGAATAATGTATTGTGAAAATGGAATATTAACCTTGTTTCGCGTGAAATCCATAAAAAACATGTAAGATTTTTCAAGCAAAAAACATAAGGCAATCAAATTAGGCCGTCTGAAAAGGGATAAAAACCAAATTCTTGCTTTTTATCATTCCCTTTCAGACGGCCTGCTATTACGGTCAAACCGAAATCAGATTAGAAATCCAATTCCGCTTTCAGCCAATAAGTGCGCGGCATACCGACGACGGCGAAGCTGCGGTCGTATTGGCCGCGCTGTACCTGCCAGTAGTTTTTGTTGAACAGGTTTTCTACCGAGCTGCTGACGGTCAACGTATTTTTGCCGAGCTTGGTTTTGTAGCGCGCACCTACGTCAACCAAGGTATAGGATGGGAAGGCGTATTGTTTTTGCATGTCTTGATAAGACTTGCCGAAGTACGAAACGTTGCCGTTCAAGGTCAAACCTTTGGCAAACGGGGTGTCCCATTCCACGCCCGCTTTGGCAATCACGCGCGGGTTGGCGACTTGTACGCCGTTAACCAAATTATCGGCGAAATTCGGATAATCTTTTACGGTTGATTGCAGATACATCAGACCGAAAGTCGGACGCAGGGTTTTGTTCAACAAGTTGGCATAGGTATTGAACTCAATACCGCGGCTGCGCTCCATGCCTTGCTCGGAACCGCTATAAGCCAAGCCTGCATTTTTGCGCGCTGCGAAATCAGTACCTGAAGTTGTGTTGCCGCGCCAGTAGCCCGGACGTTTGATTTGGAACGCGTTTAAAGTGGTTACAAAGTCGCCCCAGTTTTTGCGTACGCCGACTTCAAATTGGCGGCTGACGCGCGGATCTGCCATCGTCACATGACCGTCCTCATCGGTACGGATGTTGGACGGCTCCAAATCTTCCATATAGTTTCCGTAAACCACCAAATCAGGCTGCGGAACCCATGCCGCCATCAACATCGGGCTGAAACGGTTCGCATCCGCTTTGCGGCCGTTTAATTTGTTTTTCTGCTCGACGGCTTGGAAACGCCCGCCCAAAGTGAGTCGGTATTTGTTGTCGGCAAAACCAAGCGTGTCAGATACCGCCAAACTGTTCACTTTGATCACGGTGTCCACTGAAGGCGTTGCACTCCATGCCGTTCCTAAGTTGGAATCCAATTTTGCCAACTGGGTTGGAATATCAAGGCTCGGATCGATAACGCTGCTTCGTGTTTGACGTGCGCCTTGATAAGTGGTGCGTTTACGGTCGATACGGTCAAATGCGGCACTCCAGTTGTGACTTACCGGTCCGGTTTCAAATTCGCCGCGAGCAGTCAGATTCATACTGAGCGTTTTGAAACGCTGGTCAGTCAAACGTGCGCGACCTGAATTGTAGGTCAAACCGCTGCTTGTGACGGTAGGAGAGGCGAAATTACCGTAATAACGTGCATTGTTGTAGCCGATGCCGCCTGTAATTTGGGCATTTTCAAATGCATCCCATTCGAAGGTCAGCATATTCGTTTGACCGCGCGTGTTTTGAGCCTGCCAGCTCGGCGCCAAATTCACTTTGCCTTCAGGTGCATCAAACAAGTGGCCGTTGGCGTTTTGAATGTCCTGCATACGCGCGCGGCCGCCGTTGGTTTTGCGTTTCGCGTAGATGGAATCGAACGCCACGCGCAGTTTTTCGCCTCGATAGTCGGCATTCAAGGCAAATTCTTTGTTGTCTTCGCTGTAACCGTGGCGCGGGGTGTCGCCGTGGCGCAGTTTGCCGTTGGCGCGCACACCGAATTCTTTGTTTTCGCCGAAGCGTTGACCCAAGTCGAATGTGCCTTGGGCGCGGTTGTTGCTGAACCAGCCCAAACCGATTTTGCGGTTGCCTTCATCGGCGGCTTTTTTGGTTTCGATATTGACGGAACCGGATACCGCGCCTTCAGGGTCCATGCCGTTTACGGCAGTGGATGCGCCTTTAATCAGCTGCGCGGAGCCGACTTGCACGCTGGCTGTGCCTTGCGTGCCGTACATACCTGCCAAACCGTTGACGCTGAATTGGCGCGCATCAAGTTGGTAACCGCGGAAATACAGGCCGGTCAATGTGTTGCTTTCGCCGCCGAACTGCCAAACGGAAGCGTCTTTTTTCGCTACGGCATCCACCAAAGTACGCGCTTCGGTGTTGTTGAGGGCTTGTTCGTCGTAATTGACGACGGTAATCGGCACGGTAAAGGCGTTGGCTTTGCCCAATACGCCCAAGTTTACGCGGTCGCGCAAGTCGCCGTCGCTGGCGATGGAGTAAGAACGGGCGGCTTTGACGCGTTTGGCGTCGGCGCGGACATTGACTTCCTGCAACTGCTGTTGCACAGGGGTTTCGGGTGTCGCTTCATCGGCGGCATAAGAAAATGCGCTCATAATCAAAAGCGGCATCAGGGCTAATTTGCTATTCATAAAATACCTTCTGGTTTGAAATATTAATAATTCTTATATCGAGTAAAAAATTACAAAGTAATTTGGTTTTGCGATTATATTTGATAAGATTCCTGCTTTCCACAAAAACAAATAAGAACCGTTTGTACATACAAAAAATACAACAGTTCAGAAAACTATTATTACAGTTACCATAGTCAAATAAATTTGCCGTCCTTTCAGACGACCTTTACTTCCTTTCAGAGAACACTCCATGCAAAAATGGCAAATCGAGCTTTATTCCACGCCGTCTTGGCTATTGCAGACCTTATTGATGGTCGCTGCAGCCTCGGCGGTCATTCTGTTTTTTGCACGCAATACACGCTTCGGGCGTGAGTTTAGCTATATCCTGCGTCTTTGCCTGACGCCGAAAAGTGCAGTTAAAGTATTGCTGCTGATTACGGCGATGATTACGCTGCTGTTAACCGAAGTACGGCTGAATGTGTTGAGTACCTTTATGTCCAAAGGGCTTTACGACTCGATGCAGGATTTGAATGCCTCCGCGTTTTGGATGTTTGCAGCGATGAACGCGGGCGTGGTGTTGATACGGGCGTTTAACAACGTCGTCAACGACTTTCTCGATCAAGGCTTGGCGATTAAATGGTCGGAGCGGCTCAATGAAGTTTTGACTTCACACTGGCTTGCCGACAAAAACTACTACCGCCTGCAAATGCGCCGCCACGCGCCGGACAACATCGACCAGCGTATCCAACAAGACGCGCAGGATTTCATCGCCTCGACCATAGAATTTGTGCGCGGCATGGTCAATTCGGTCGTTACCTCTTTGGAATTTGCCGTTGTTTTATGGGGTTTGGCGGGCATCCTGACCGTGTTCGGCTTCGACATTCCGCACGGCATCGTTTGGTTTGTCTATATATTTGTGATTTTGGCAACCTTTGTCGCCATGTGGATAGGTAACCCGTTGATTCGTTACAACTATGAAAACGAAAAGCTCAACGGCGACTACCGTTATTCCCTCATCCGCGTACGCGACCACGCCGAAAGCGTGGCGTTTTACAGCGGCGAAAAACACGAACACGACCAGCTTTCCGACCGCTTTAAAGCCATTATCCGCAACCGTTGGCGCATTGCGCGACAAAGCGTCTGCCTGAGCGGCTTTAACGATATGTTCACCAACGGCATCAAACTCTTTCCGATTATTTTGCAAGCTCCGCGCCTGTTTGCCGGACAAATCAAAATCGGCGACATCCAGCAGACCGTCCAAGCCTTCGCACGACTGCAAAACGCGCTGTCTTTCTTCCGGATGTTCTACAACAAATTCACCGCCTACCGCGCCCGATTGGAGCGTCTGTACGGATTCTTGTTGAGTACGGAAGAACAACACAGCACACAACAACCCGACATTACCGAGGTTTCAGACGACCTCTCGCTGGAAAACGTCGCCCTGTTCCGCCACAACGGCGAAATCCTGCTGAGCGGCATCAACGTCAACCTCAAAAGCGGCGATTCCCTGCTGATACGCGGTCCGAGCGGTTGCGGCAAAACCTCGCTGCTGCGCGCGCTGGCGGGGCTTTGGCCGTTCGGCAGCAGCGGCAAAGTCAGCCGTCCGCCGCATCAAGACATCCTCTTCCTGCCGCAACGCCCGTACACGGCACAAGGCAGTCTGCGCGATGCAATTTGTTACCCCGACATCGACAAACAACATCCGGAACTGATCGACGCCATGAATACCTGCCGATTAGGTTATCTGGTTGATAAATTAGATAAAACCGATGACTGGCAACATAAACTCTCCCCTGGCGAACTGCAACGCGTCGCCTTCGTCCGCGCCCTGCTCTCGCAGCCCAAAGTCATCCTGCTCGATGAAGCTACCGCCGCCTTGGACGAACCGACCGAAGCCATGCTCTACCGTGCCTTAAAGCAAAAACTGCCCGACAGCATCATCATCAGCATCGGCCACCGCAGCACGCTCAACGAGTTCCATGATTTATGCCTCGATGTCGGTCATGTACAATGCTGAATTAATGGCATATCAAAGGCCGTCTGAAACAGTGAAAAACGAAATCAAACGATTTTCTCCTCGCCGTTTCAGACGGCCTTTTCAAACGCCATGGCATGTTTATTTGTTATACTCTGCATTGTGTTAACGTCGTCTAAAAAATATTTATGAAAACCCTGGCCCTCATTCCACATTACAACCATCCGACCACCATCAGCCACGTTGCCCAAACCATGCGCGGCTTCGGTTTAAACGTTTTAATTGTGGACGACGGTTCACGCGAAGAATGCAAACCTGTATTGCAGGATTTGGTTTCAGACGGCATTGATGTCCTTTACCGCCCCATCAACGGCGGCAAAGGCGCAGCGGTCAAAACCGGCTTGGAATACGCTCAAGAACATGGCTATACCCACGTTTTGCAGGTTGATGCAGACGGCCAGCATTGCTTGAGCGACACACCCAAACTCCTCGCCGCAGCAAGACAAAACCCCGAAGCCGTTGTTTGCGGCTGGCCGCAATACGGCGATGACGCGCCCAAAGCACGGCTTTACGGACGCAAAATTACCGATTTCTGGAATATGCTGCACACTTGGTCATGCGACATCAAAGACGGTATGTGCGGCTTCCGCCTCTATCCGCTTGCACCCGCGCTATCCGTCGTCCGCGAAGAAACCGTAGGCGACCGCATGGACTTCGATACGGAAATCCTTATCCGCCTGTATTGGCGCGATGTCAAACCGGTTTGGATTAAAACGCCCGTCCAATACGCCGCCGACGGCGTGTCCCACTTCGATGCCTTTGCCGACAATGTTCGCATCAGCAAAATGCACACACGGCTGTTTTTCGGCATGCTGAAACACCGATTGGGTAAAGTTTTCGGAAAGGCCGTCTGAAACCATGACCGATAATAAACAAACCCATTGGGCGGCGCAGCCCGAACGCGGCAGCCGCCTGTTTCTCGCTCTGACCACACTGATGGTGCGCTATCTGCCGGCTTTTTTCATGAGGCCGTGCATTTGGTTTGTGGTGCTGTATTTTTATGCAACCGCGCCCAAACCGCGCCGTCATGTCTTACGCTATCAAACCCGTCTTCAGACGGCCTTTCCCCATACCGTCCTGCCGAAACACAGCGTATTCAAACAATTCATCGCATTTGGCGAAGCGGTTTGCGACCGTTTTGCCGTGTGGCAACGCAAAATCCGTTATGAAGATTTGGTGATTGAAGATCCGGACGATATCTATTCGCAAGTCAAGCGTAACGAACGCGGCCAGATTTTTGCCTGTTCGCACTTGGGCAATACCGAAGTTTGCCGTGCGCTGGTGTCGCACCATAAAAATTTCAGACTCAATGTATTGGTACACAGCAAACACGCGCAGGCATTTAACGAGGCATTGCAAAAAGCCGGCGCAGAACATATCCGCCTGATTCAGGTGACAGATTTGGACACCACCCTGATGATGGAATTGAACCGCCGTATCGAAGACGGCGAATGGATTGCCATCGCGGCCGACCGTGTGCCTGTACGTGGCGAGAAAACCGCCGACATTAATTTCTTAGGTCACACAGCCCCTATGCCGCAAGGCGCATGGCTATTGGCTTCGCTTTTAAAAACGCAGGTAAACACGCTGTTTTGCGTCAAACAAAACGGCCGCTATCATTTAAAACTGCGCCGCTTTACCGATACTTCCAGCTGGAAACGTGGTAACCGCGAGGCTGCCGTCAAAGACGCAATGCAGGGTTTTGCCGACATTCTGGCGCAAGAATGTGCGCAAAATCCGCTACAATGGTTCAATTTTTATGATTTTTGGGGCGAAGACGCCGTCTGAAACCATCACACTTACTCTTTTAAACCATGAAAAAACACATCTACTGCCAACACAGCTTTGAAACCGAAGTTCCTTTTTTTGACGTAGATGCCATGCACATCGTGTGGCATGGCAACTATGTCAAATACCTTGAAACCGCACGTTGCGCTTTTTTGTCTTCCATCGGTTACGACTACAACGAAATGGGACGGCAGGGGTACAGCTGGCCGATTGTGCAGATGAACCTCAAATACATCCGCCCTGCCCGTTTCGGCCAAAAAATCCGCGTTGATATGGACATCGTCGAGATCGAAAGCTGCCTGCGTATCGATTACACCATTTACGATGCCGAAACCAATGAAAAATTGACCCGCGCTTCGACTACCCAAGCCGCGGTGTCGCTTTCAGACGGCCTGATGCAGTTTCAAACGCCGGACAGCTGGTTGGAAGCAGTAAAAAGACATCCGACATTTAAGGCCGTCTGAAAATTTTAGCGATTAAACAACATATTGCCTGCTTATCAGTATTACCCTTTATAATTTTAAATTTCTGTTTTCAGACGGCCTTTATCCTCAAACCGCACACATTATGCTACTGAACCTCAATCGCTTTGCCTTTCCTGTTTTCTTAAAAGAAACCCGCCTGCTTACCGCCCTCGCCCTGCCTATGCTGTTGGCGCAAGTGGCGCAAGTGGGCATTGGTTTTGTCGATACGGTGATGGCCGGTGGCGCAGGTAAGGAAGATTTGGCCGCGGTGGCTTTGGGCAGCAGTGCGTTTTCCACGATTTACATTACCTTTATGGGCGTGATGGCGGCGTTGAACCCGATGATTGCCCAGCTGTACGGCGCGGGTAAAACCGAAGAAGTCGGCAAAACAGGAATGCAGGGCATTTGGTTTGGCTTGTGTTTGGGCGTATTCGGTATGCTGTTGATGTGGACGATGATTACGCCTTTCCGTCATTGGCTGACATTGAACGATTATGTCGAAGACACGATGACGCAATATATGTTCTTCACCAGCTTGGCAATGCCGGCTGCCATGATACACCGTGCCCTGCACGCCTATGCCTCAAGCTTGAACCGTCCGCGCGTGATTATGTTGGTCAGCTTCGCGGCATTTGTGTTGAATGTGCCGCTGAACTATGTGTTCGTTTACGGCAAATTCGGTATGCCTGCTTTAGGTGGCGCAGGTTGCGGCGTGGCAACGGCGGCGGTATTTTGGTTCAGCGCATTGGCTTTGTGGCTTTATATTGCCAAAGAAAAATTCTTCCGTCCGTTTGGTTTGACGGCAAAAATCGGCAAACCCGATTTGACGGCTTTCAAACAGATTTGGAAAATCGGCGCCCCCATCGGCTTGTCTTATTTTTTAGAAGCCAGCGCGTTTTCGTTTATCGTCTTTTTAGTGGCGCCATTCGGCGAGGATTATGTCGCCGCGCAACAAGTCGTCATCAGCCTGTCGGGCATTTTGTATATGGTTCCGCAAAGCGTCGGCTCGGCAAGCACGGTACGCGTTGGCTTTTCGCTCGGACGGCGCGAGTTTTTGCGGGCGCGTTATATTTCAGGCGTTTCATTGGTGTTGGGCTGGATGCTTGCTGCCTGTACCGCGCTGCTCTTGGTCATCTTTCGCTTTCAGTTGGTCGGTATGTATACCAACGATGCGGCCGTATTAGGCATTGCCGCGACCGTTTTATTTTTCGCTTCCCTATTCCAACTGGCAGACGCCACCCAATGTATCGCTTCATATGCGCTGCGCGGCTATAAAGTGACCAAAATGCCGATGTTCATCCATGCCGTGGCTTTCTGGGGTTGCGGCCTGTTGCCCGGCTACCTGCTTGCCTATCATGCCGATATGGGCATTTACGGCTTTTGGACCGCGCTGACCGCTTCACTGACGATTGCTGCCATCGCATTGGTATGGTGCCTGGAGCTTTGCAGTAAAGAGATGGTCAAATCACATAAGGCCGTCTGAAATTTCTTTCAGACGACCTCCATTGATGTTTTATTTATGACTTATTAACTTTTAAGGAAAAAAATGTTTTCAACTTCCATTATAGAAAAACTTGCTTACTATATTTATTGCTTGATTGACCCTAGAGACGGCAATATTTTCTATGTAGGTAAAGGCGTAGGCAATCGCGTTTTCCATCATGCCCAAGCCTCATTACAAGAAACAGAAAAGCCAAGTGATAAAATTGCCTTGATTAGGGAAATACATAAAAGCGGAAACCAACCCGTGTATTACATTCTGCGACACAACATTCAAACAGACGAACAGGCTTTTGAATATGAATCGATGGCAATAGACCTACTCTCTTTGGTCAAGCCGAGCCAGCAGCCGCTGACTAATATTCAAGGGGGCACACATTCTTCAAAAGTAGGATTAATGGACTTTTCGGAATTAAAGCGACAATATGATGCTCAGGAATTAAAAACTGGTGAACCCATTGTTTTAATTACAATTAATAAAGAATATGAGAAACTCAAAAAAGATATTAGATCCGGAAATATTCCTGAAGCCAATAGGGATAAGGAAATTTATGAGCGCACACGAAAATATTGGAAAATCGGAAGCCGACGTGAAAAAGCAAAATATGCAGTTGCAGTCTATCGCGGCTGGACATTAGCAGTATATGAAATCGAAAGATGGATTTCTGCCGACGATATTATTAAAGGTCGCTGGATGTTTGAAGGCAAGCCGTTGCCAAAAGAGTCCGACATTTATCAAGAAATCGTGGACAAGCTGACCTATTCTTCCCAAGAAAACTATAAAGCCCCCCAATATCCCATTACCTATCGTAATTGTTAAATAGTAAGTTTTCAGACGACCTGAATCCACAAAATCACAAATCATCATGCAACCCATCCAATACCAAACCGACCTCACCCCCTACAACACTTTCGGTCTTCGCGCCAAAGCCCAAGCCTTTATCGCGCTCAAACATGCCGACGAGTTGCGCGATATCGTCCGGCTGCCCGAGTTCAACCGAGATACTGTTTTATGGCTCGGCGGCGGCAGCAATATCCTTTTGATGGAGGACTACGCCGGTCTTGTTGTGCATATGGAAAACAAGGGAATACGCGAAATTGAGCATTCAGACGGCCTGGTTTATATCGAAGCGCAGGCCGGGGAAATTTGGCATGATTTTGTTTTACATACGGTTGGACTGGGTTTGAGCGGGCTGGAAAACCTCAGCCTGATTCCTGGCACGGTCGGCGCGTCTCCGGTACAAAATATTGGCGCATACGGCGTTGAAGCGAAAGATGTTATCCATAGCGTACGCTGCTTTGATTTGGATACGGACACCTTTGTCGAGCTTTCCAATGCCGACTGTGACTTTGCCTATCGTGAAAGTCTATTCAAACAGGAAGGCAAAGGCCGCTATGTGATTGTTTCGGTTGTATTTGCGTTGAAAGAGCATTTTGTGCCGAACTTGGGCTATGGCGATTTGGCGGCCGCAGTTGCCGAACTGAGCCAAGGCCGAGAAGCAACGGCCAAAGATGTTTCCGACGCAGTGTGTGCAATCCGCAACAGTAAACTGCCTAATCCTAACGTGCTTGGTAATGTCGGAAGTTTCTTTAAAAACCCTGTTGTCAGCGCTGAAAAAGCTGCCGATTTGTTGCAGCAATACCCCAATATGCCACGCTATCCGCAGCCTGACGGTTCGGTCAAACTCGCGGCCGGCTGGCTGATTGACCAATGCCGTCTGAAAGGTCATCAGATCGGCGGTGCGGCAGTGCATGACAGACAGGCTTTGGTTTTGGTGAATAAAAACAATGCATCCGCGCAAGATGTCCACCAGCTGGCACAATATGTTTGTAATACAGTATTTACTCAATTTCAGGTAGAATTACACGCAGAACCCAACTGGCTGCCTACTTCATACAGCCTATAAAACAAAGGAGTGTATCCCATGCCGCGCATTGCCAAAGTCAACACTTACACACGAATCATCAATGCCAGCCTCGCCTTGTTCAACGAAGAAGGCGAGCGCAATATCAGCACCAACCACATTGCCGCCCACTTGGGCATCAGCCCGGGCAACCTCTACTACCATTTCCGCAATAAAGACGAAATCATTGTCCAATTGTTCAAGCGTTACAGCGAAGCCCTGCTTGTCTACCTTAACGAAGCCGTATTGCCGTCTAATGTGGAAGACTCCATCAACTACATGGCCGGTATTTATGATGTGATGTGGGAATATCGTTTCCTTTTCAGCGATGTGAATACCCTGCTTGCCCGCAGTGCCGAATTATTGGGCGAACACAATACCTTTACCCAAGCCAAAGTTTCCCCGCTGTTGGTCAACCTGCTGACCCAGCTCAACGGCCTAAACATCATCAGCGCAGACCAAACCGCCATGAACGACCTTGCCGTCAATATGTGGATGGTGACGAAATATTGGTTTGACTTCGACAGCTCCCTGCGCGGCCGCGCCAAGTTGACCGAAGACTCCAAAGTACGGGGCATCAGCCGCACACTCAGCCTGTTGCGCCCTTACCTCCTGCCGGAACAACGTGCCGAATTCGACCAAAAAATCGGCAGCAACCATTGATTTTTCCATACAAAGGCCGTCTGAAAACGTGGCTTTAACCAAGTTAAAGCTATTTTCAGACGGCCTGTTAATTTTCGGATGCTTTATTTATGCACCTTCCCGATATTTCCATTCTCGGCTTAGGCTATCTCGGCCTGCCGCTGGCGCAAAAATGTTATGAGCAAAGCAGTCAGGTAGCCGCCATCAAACGCAACCTGACCTCCGACGACATCAATCTGCCGATAGAACTCGACATCATCGATTTGAATCAAGACAATATTTTTCACAGTTCGGCCTTGTGGCAAAACCATATCAACAAGCCGACATGGTTTTGCCTGCTTCCGCCTTCGTCATTAAACCATTACGCCGATACCCTGAAAGAATGGATTCAACTTGCCGAGCAGTCCAAGGTAAAACACATCATCTTTACCAGCAGTACCAGCGTGTATGGCGACCAAGCACGCATATGCGATGAAACCACGTCGCCCGATCCGCAAACCGAATCCGCCCGTCAAATCCTCACAATCGAGCAAGCCTTGCTTGAAAGTGCCGTACCCCATATCGACATACTGCGACTGGGCGGGCTTTACTCTGCCGACCGTCATCCCGTTACCAAGCTGGTTCAAAAAACACGCATTCAAGGCGGCAATCAACCCGTCAATATTCTTCATAAAGACTTGGCCGTCCAAATCCTTTTTCAGACGGCCTGCCAAGCTGACGGCAAGCGTATCCGCAATATTGTCGAACCCCTCCACCCAAGCCGGGCAGAATTTTATACTGCCGAAGCAGCCAAACTCGGCCTACCGGCTCCTGATTTCATCATTGATGACAAAAGCAACGGCAAAATTGTAAATACCGTTTGCGCAGACGGGCTAAGCCTGTAAAATTGCGACTCAACCCATTAATCCGTTTCAGACGGCATTTAGAGTAAACCATGTCCGCCCTATTTCCCCTTATCAACCACCTGATACAGCAAAATCCAGAGCAACAGCGCGAGCTGTCTGAATTTGCAGGCAGCATCATCTGCATCAGCCTGACCGGTTTCAGACTGACCGGACGCATCAACGAACAAGGTTTTCTTGAAACTGCAAACGAAACCGCCGACACCAACATCACATTCCACAACAGCGCCATCCAAAAAATCCTCCAAGGCGGCCAGCCCGGCGTGGGTGACATCAGCCTTGAAGGCGACTTGGTATTGGGCATGTCCGTCCTTCCTATTTTGGGTGGGCTGCGCTATTATCCGAGCGAAGATTTGGCGCGTGTATTCGGTCATGTGGCCGCAGAAAGCATCAGCTCGCGCGCCGGCGACATCGGCCGTACCATGAAAAAAATCGGCAAAAGCATTGCCGATCAAATCAGCGATTTTTCACGCGAACCCGAATCCCCTGTTATCGACCAAGCCACGCTTGCCGCATGGTTGGAAGAAGTGGACAAACTGCGTGACGACGTTGCCCGCCTAAACGAACGCCTCGACCGCCTCGAGCGCGATATCTGGATAGATTAGACACTTAATTTCAGACGGCCTATTACATGAAAAGCCCATTTAAAAACATCGGTATCGTTACGCGTCCCAATACGCCCGAAATTCAAGATACCGTCCACACATTGGTTTCTTTTCTACGCGAAAACGGCTTCACCATCTATCTGGATGAATTGAGCGTAGAAGAACACTGTGTCTATATCCAAGATTCCGCCTACTGCGAAACCGTCAACAAAGCCCAGCTGGGCAAATACTGCGACCTCGTCATTGTGCTCGGCGGCGACGGTACCTTCCTCTCCGCCGCTCGCGAAGTTGCCCCACGCGCCGTCCCCATCATCGGCATTAATCAAGGCCACTTGGGTTTTCTTACCCAAATCTCACGCGACACCATGGTTGAGGGCATCCGCCCCGTACTGGAAGGCAAATATCTGCCCGAAGAGCGCATCCTCATCGAAGCCAGCATCATTCGTGACGGCGAAACCATCGAACGCGCCCTCGCCCTCAACGACACCGTACTATCTCGTGGCGGCGCAGGCCAAATGATCGAATTTGAAGTCTTTATCAATCAAGAATTTGTCTATACCCAACGTTCGGACGGTCTGATTATTTCCACGCCGACAGGTTCGACTGCCTACGCGCTTGCCGCCGGAGGCCCCATCATGCAGGCCGGTCTGCACGCCTTCACGCTTGTGCCTATCTGCCCGCAATCCATGACCAACCGTCCGATTGCCATCTCCGACACCAGCGTGATCGAAATCCTCATCACCAAAAGCGGCGACGCACGCGCACATTTTGACGGACAATCCCATATCGACGTACAAAACTTCGACCGCATCATCATCCGCCGCTATCACAACCCCTTGCGCGTCCTCCATCCCACCGATTACCAATACTTCAAAACCCTGCGCCAAAAGCTGCATTGGGGCGAACAATTGATTTAAACACCACTTCAATAAACAGGCTGACCATGAAAACCATTTCCCAAACCTTAATCATCGCGCTGTGCGCCCTTTCCTCCCTCTCCGTCTCCGCACACGGTATGCACAAAAGCAAACCCTTGTCCTTTGAAGAATTGCCGAAAATCTGCCAGCAATACTTTACCCGCGCGGATGCGTGTTATCAAAAAGCAGGCGATAAAGCATCGTTCCAACGTGACAACACAAAATACCTGCGCCAAATCCTGCCTGCTGCCGACGTAGGCCAACGTGAACGCATGTGCCAAATTGCCATGGATACATTCGCTGAAAAAACAAAAGGCTTAAATTGCGAATAAAGACCTTCCCCTTAGCTCTAGTAATTTTAATTTCATAAAAAGGCCGTCTGAAACATTAGATTGTTTCAGACGGCCTACTTACAAAAACCCTTTACTTTTTAAGAAGAGACTACAAAATCCACTGTATGCGCTTCACTGTAATCAGGGATTTCCAGCTTTTCTATCATGCGGTGCAACACATCATTCGGAACAGAATGTTCGCGGTTACGGTTTTGCGATAGTAATTGCGTGTAAGGCACTTCCAAATAAATGAGATGCACACGTGCGCCGTAATCGGCAAACATCGGCAGCCATTTGCTGCGCAGGTCGCGGTTAAGATTGGTCGCATTAAAGACAAATGACGTACGGGCTCGCAGGTATTCTTTTGCCTGCTCTTTACCCAAACGCACTGCTTCGGCGGTATGTTTGGAATCTGCGGGATTGAGTTTACGCTCACGGCGAATCTCATCCAGCGACAGCATAGGAAGATGGGCAAGATATTGCCTGATGTAACTGTCTTTACCGCTACCTGCTATGGCACACATGGCGTACACATCAAAGGTTTGATCATCAAATGGCTGATAATCCGGCATTTCGCTACGGCCGTTAAGATAGAGATAGCGTCCGTAATCGCTGGCAAAAGTACGTGCCTTACCCCAACAAGCATTTTCTTCACAGAGTTCACGAAACAAATCAATGCGCAGTAAAATATCCTGTTGATCGCAACATATACGACCCAGTACATCGGCTTTAGCAAGCATGGCAAGATGCGCCGTATTGACCTGCAAACTGGCCGCTATGACGGCTCGCTCAGGATTAGGCTTGTTAATCGCCCATAAGGGCAATCCGTGCAAGCGCACGAGTTTGGCAATGGCTTCTCTTACAGCAAACGGAGCGGCAAGTTCGGTATACAGTAAAGTACGGGCGGTATGCTCGCCTTTTTTTGCGTGATGCGGCGAAACGATACGCTCTTTGCCGTTTTCTATTTCACACTTGGTCGTACTGCGTTTTTCCACATCATGCAGCATGGCGGCAGCAAACAAAATATGCTGCTCCTGTTCATCAAGCGCTTGAAACTCGGGCAGTTTCAAAAGGGCTTCGCACACCATTTTGGTATGCGTAAATACATCGCCTTCGGCATGCCACTCAGGGTCCTGGGGAACGTCCTTCATATCGGCAAACCAGCTGAAACGACGTTCTAATGCTTGCCAGTCAGGAAGTTGACCGGATATATAATATGGGAATGTCCACATAATTGTCTTTCTTATTATTGGATCATTGGACTTCAGTCCGTCTGAAACTGCCAGCTTTGCCAATGGTATTTGTCGTAATCGATAAGGTGGGCAGGCTTCCAAGTTTTCGTCCAATGAACGTCGGTTTTAACATGTTTGGCTCGCACCAATTTGAAAAGATTGTC
Source organism: Neisseria sp. HMSC073G10 (assembly GCF_001812605.1). Lineage (NCBI taxonomy): Bacteria > Pseudomonadati > Pseudomonadota > Betaproteobacteria > Neisseriales > Neisseriaceae > Neisseria > Neisseria sp. HMSC073G10. Next base: position 55,246 of record NZ_KV809516.1, read on the forward strand.
GAATTCATTGGATTGAACAGGCAGGTTGCCGTTGTTGGTGGCAAAATCAGCGGCGTTCCGGATAACAAAACCTTCACTGCATGCCTTTCCTGTTTTCGGATCGTAGCCGCCGATCTTTCCGGCAGTTTGTACGCTGTCTGTCCACGGCTCTCCCAAATTAGCGGCAAGCCATTGCGCTAAAGCAATATCTTCATTGGCGTATTTTTGAGTGAAATCTGCAAGCGGCTGGACAATGGGGATTTCTGGCACAGTCGGAAAATCAAACAGCTGCGCATAAAATTTAACCTCTTCCCATGAAAGCCAATATCCGCCACGTCGGACTGCAAACAGGTAAAAATAGCTTTCCAGTTGTGAATAGGCAATCGAATGAATGCCATACATATTCTCGCCAAAAAGTTCAAGATCGCCTAAATCATCTTTAATTTGCTGCCATCGTTGCAGCAAAGGCTTGTCCCACGGATGCTGGGTAGGTGCAGCATGACTACGGGCATAGAGGCCGTGCGCGGCAAAGCAGTTGTTTTGCCCATCTAATTTTTCGGTTAAAACCAATTTCGGCAGTGAGGCAAAATATGAAAGAAAGCCGCGCGGCATAAAGCGGTCGTCTGAAGTCGTGCCGAGGCTGATGGGCGCGTGCAGGCTGCGGGCGTATTTTTGGGGTTCGGTTGTCGTCATAATATTTTTTCCTTTTTATTCATTTTTTAATTTTCTTTTCAAGTATTCCCAGCGACTTGTTATATTTTCCCCACTATATTTCCTTGTTTGGAAACCAAAAGTTGGTCGATTTTCAAATTTTCGGTATCGATGATTTCAAACTTATAACCGGCATAAACCAGAAAATCCGTACGCTTCGGGATTTTGCGCAGGGAATACATCATAAAGCCGGCGATAGTTTCGTAGTTTTCCGAATTGGGAAACTCTTCAATATCCAATGCGCGCATAACATCGGTAAGCGGCGTGGCACCGTCCACCAACCATGTATCTTCGGTACGGCGGATGATTTGCGGCTCTTCTTCGGTATTGACCAGCTCGCCCATCACAATGCTCATCACATCTTTCAGCGTTACCACGCCGACCACCAGCGCGTATTCGTTCACCACTACAGCAAAGTCTTCACCGGAAGTCTTGAAGGTCTCCAATACATCATAAAGCGACAGCGTGTCGGGGATAAACAAGGCTTTGCGCAACACGCGCTTGTCGGTCAGACGGACATCTTTTTCTTTTAAAAACAAGGTCAGCAGCGTATGCGATTCGATATAGCCGATAACGCGTTCCAAATCGCCGTCACATACGAGGAATTTATTGTGCGGTTTGTCCGACATCATTTCCAACACGGTATCGCTATCATCGTGTTTATCGAAATAGGCGATGTATTCACGCGTGCTCATGGTGGAAGTGACCGTGCGCTCCTGCATATCGAAAATGTTTTCAATCAGATAGTGTTCTTGTTCTTTCAATACACCAGCCTGCGCGCCTGCATCAACAACGGCATAAATATCTTCCGAAGTCAGCTGCTCCTGACGGACGGTTGAGATTTTGAAGAGTTTGAATATTGCGTTTGCCAATCCGTCAAAAACCCAGACAAGGGGCTTTAAGATAAAAATCAAAAACATCATCGGACGGACAATGCGTACCGCCACCGCTTCGGGATGGGTCATTGCCATACGCTTGGGCATCAGGTCGGCAATTAAAATAAAGCTGCCTGTAACCAGCGAGAAAGTCAGCAAAGAGGCAACTGTGCTGCCCCAACTGCCTGCATTCTCCAATAGTTTGCCAAAATAAGGACGTATTGCCGCCTCGCCAACGATACCGGCAAGAATGGCGACGGCGTTCAAACCGATTTGGACGACAGTAATAAAACTGCCTGGCTGCTGCTGCATATTGATTACGTCAAGCGCGCGCGTATCGCCGCCGTCTTTTGCCATGACCTGCAATTTGATTTTGCGTGCCGAAGCCAGCGCGAGTTCGGAACAGGACACAAACGCGCTAATAACAATCAGCAGGCACAATAATAGTAAGGCTTCAAAAATATTCATGAAAATGTGTGTGTGTGTATGGTATAGGTTAAAAATATTCAAACAGCAAAGGCCGTCTGAAAAATTCAATTTGATCTTAGATTTGCGTTTTATTTGTCAGTGATGCGTGAAGTAAATGATGTTTTGGAATAAATTTTACTTAGAAGTAAGTCATATTTTTTTCAGATAATCTTGAGGAAAACCTCATTATCTAGACAGATAAGGCACGACACTTTCCTTCAATATTTCTATCAACTCTTCATCCATGTATCTGTAATCATCAGGAATATCTAAAACAATCATTTCCTTATATTGCAAAGCACGGGGAAACTGTGCCAGCAGACGGCTCTTATGTTTTTGTTCCATTACGAAAATCTTATCCGCCCATGCAATATCATCTATGGAAACAGTATGCCGCGCATTGGGGCTGGTCCCTGCAGAACGTGCCTGTACATTTGGATAACGTCGAAATACGGTTTCAGCGGTAGGACTGCGCCATTGGTTACGACTACAAATAAAAAGTGCATTCATAAAAATTAAAAAAGGCGGAAAGTATCCGCCTTGTGAAAACCATCTCGATTGAATCGAAAATGTATCTTTTGAGTTAGTCAAACCATTCAGCATCAAATTCATGCTGTCTGAACGGATAAATAAAACCCAGTTTTTGTGCACGTTTGATTTTATTGCTGCGGAGATATATCAAATCCCACTTTTTTTCAGGTTTATATTTCAAAGGATTTTTGCCATGTACACGATGACTGGGGCGTTGCTCTTGATGTCGTCGCCATGCACGGCTACGACTTTGATCTAAATTGTCCATTATCTGCTTTCTAATTTTGTTTCGGAAATCGGGTTCAGCAGCCGCGATTTTTTATGTATTCGATTATTCGGCAAGAAAATAGGATGACAAAATTATAGCGAAATTAAAGATATAATGCCAATATTAAACCATCTATTAGGCTCAAAATAACCAAAGGCCGTCTGAAACTTGAGACACATTTATTGTTTTAATCATCCAACGCTTCTTCATCCAAGGATTTCAACCATTTCAGCTTTTCGCCGATTTTGATTTCCAATCCGCGTGGAACGGGTTGGTAGAAGTCTGGTTCGTCCAAGCCGTCGGGCATATAGCTTTCGCCGGCGGCGTAGGCGTTAGGCTCATCATGGGCGTAGCGGTATTCGCGTCCGTAACCCAATTCTTTCATCAACTTGGTCGGGGCGTTGCGCAGGTGGACAGGCACTTCGTCGCTGGCGTTTTCTTTGACGAAGCGGCGCATTTGGTTGTATGCCTTGTAGCCCGCGTTGGATTTTGCGGCGGCGGCAAGGTAAAGCACGGCTTGCGCCAAAGCAAGCTCCCCTTCCGGCGAGCCTAAGCGCTCATAAGTAGTGGCGGCATCATTGGCAATCGTTAAAGCACGCGGATCGGCCAAGCCGATGTCTTCCCATGCCATGCGGACAATGCGGCGGGCGAGATAGCGCGGGTCGGTGCCGCCGTCGAGCATACGGCAAAACCAATACAATGCCGCATTGGGATGCGAACCGCGCACGGATTTGTGCAGCGCGGAAATCTGATTGTAGAAACTCTCGCCACCCTTATAAAAACGGCGGATTTGCGCACCCAAACTATCAGCAAGGAATTCGGCGGTTAAGTTTTTCAGACGACGTGTATCGGCGGCGCGTAAAAGTTGTTCCAATAAGTTCAACAATCTGCGCGCATCGCCGTCGGCGGTATTGACGAGCAGCTCTTGCGCATCGGCTTCAATCGTAAAATCCCGGTATTCGGGCAACGCCAACACTTTGGCAATCAGTTTCTTGAGGTCGTCTGAAGACAAGGATTGTAAAACATACACCTGCGCGCGGCTCAACAGCGCGGGATTGACTTCAAACGACGGATTTTCCGTCGTCGCGCCGATAAAGGTCAGCAAACCGCTTTCGACATGCGGCAAAAACGCGTCCTGCTGCGCCTTGTTGAAGCGGTGGACCTCATCGACAAACAAAATCGTCGCGCGTCCCTGCTGCAAAGCAATTTCGGCTTTATCGATTGCTTCGCGTATGTCCTTCACGCCGGAAAACACGGCGGAAACAGGCAGAAACTGGGCATTGAAACTCTGCGCCAAAATCCGCGCCAACGTCGTCTTGCCCACGCCCGGCGGCCCCCACAGCAACATAGAATGCGGCTTCCCACCTTCCACCGCCACGCGCAGCGGCTTGCCTTCGCCGATTAAATGCTGCTGCCCGATAACATCATCAAGCGTATGCGGGCGCAGGCGTTCGGCAAGCGGCGCATCGGGTTGGCGGGTGAAAAGGTCGGACATGGCGGTTTCCATGAAAGAGGGTTTTCAGACGACGTGGATTATAGCAGGTCGTCTGAAAACGGACGGATGGCAAAGGAAATAATAAAGAACAATAAAGACAGGATACATCACAACCGTCATTCCCGCGCAGGCGGGAATCCGCTTGTGAATTTCAGTTGATTGATTTTTATGGCTTTGCTTATCCTCAAAGATGGATTCCCGCCTGCGCGGGAATGACGGCATGGGTTTGCATAAATTACTGGCAGATTTTTTTGTCTGTGTATCCTATATCAGGATGGTCATCCTTGTTTTTTGGGAAATTAGGATTGCATTTGCATCATTTAATCTCGATTGTCGGCTCTTTTACATCATATTTTGGTTGTTGGATAGGTTCAGTAGAGATATAACGTTCAGGCATGATTTGCAAATTTTTTCCGCTGATGATGATGCAGTAGTCCGTAGGTTGTCTGTCTACATCATCCATAAGGTTGGTTTGATAACTCGGACAGAAAACCTTAGTATCTCCAAGATTCCAAGCCATGTAGCCGTATAGGGCGTTTTCTCGTGGATCTAATTTTGAGCATTGTTTGGGCTTTGTAAAATACTTTTTTAATTTTTTTAAGTCTGACTTGTTAATTCCATTAGTTTCTTGAAAGCCATTATTTTGCTGGAAGTTATTATGCAGTAAATACCATGAAGAATTATCAGGTGTTTCAGCAAAACGAATGAAATGAATAGATTCAAAAATTAGAGTCTTATAATATTGAAAAAATAATAAAATAACAAAAATCAAAATGTAATAAACGCATGTATACAAAAAATAGTAATATTTCTTTTTTTCTTTATTTTGATTATTTTTTAACCCTAAAAAGAGAGAAATAATGGAAGAATTTATAATAAAGGATAAAATACTGATGAAAAGAATTTTATAGTGGTCATAATTATTATTAATGTATAAATATAAAAGACAGAAATTTAAAATTAGTACAAAAAATTCAATTATTAAAATGATAAATTTGATTATTAATTTAGATGAAGGTGATGCATTATACAGTTTAACTCCTATAAAATAAAAAATAGAAAACAGTGTCAAAAAAAGTAAAAATATAGATCCAAAAGTAATAGTGGTAGCTATAAAAACAGATGGATTAGTTATCATTTCAGGAAAGATGCTTAATTGTCCTATGTTTTCAAGATATTTGTATATAAAAAATCCACCAGAAATTGTTCCTAATATTGTCAAAATACCTAGCAGTTTACTGATGATTTCTAAGTAATCAGACAGTTTTATTTGCTTTTTTGGTTGCTCAACTGTATCAACTTGTTTCATTTCCTCCTGTTTTGCAGCATCATTATTTTCTGCGGCATTTTCATCTGCCTTCTTTTGAGTTTTTATTTTTCTTGGGCACATCCATTCCGCAATCTTTTTAAAGAATTTACATAAGCATGTCGATTCATCTGTATTCTGTACATCGTCTTTTGATTCAGGCTGTTTATTTTCAGCGGTATGCTCTGAATGCTCTTGAATACCTTCGTCAGCTGTTTTCTCTTGATCTTCTTTAGGGTTTTGCGTGTTTTCGTTTGATTTAGCTTTTGATTGAGCTTTGAATTTAACTTTTAATTTTTTAACCATTGATCAAGCCTCTATTTTCCCAAAAAAACGGATTATACCCGACTTTCCCCAATCCCCATCTCACACTGCTTACGGTATAATACGCATTTGTTTAAAGACTTTGCGGGGCGTTTCAGACGACCTTGCGGCAAGGGATGGCTATGAATATGAAAAAGATTGTTGCCGTTGCTTCTGTGGCGGCGTTGTTGGGCGGTTGCGCTTATGATTCTGACTCGGCGTTCGGCGGGTTGGGCGGCGGTACGGGTATCGGCGGCAGCGTGGTGAAAATGGCGGTCGATCATCAGTGCCGTTCGGAGTTGAACAAGCGCAATGAGTGGCGTTTGGTCGCGCTGACGATGAGCGCGGACAAGCAGCGCGAGTGGGAAGATAAAATCTGCGGCTGCGCGAGTGAGGAAGCGCCGAATCAGGTGTCCGCTCAAGAGTTGATGGATGTTTTGAATCCTTCTTCGCGCGATCGGGCGATTGCGTCGGTAACGGTGAAAACCGTCAATGCTTGTTTCAAGCGTTTGTATAGATAATGTTTTTCAGACGACCTCTGTGTAATGGGGTTGTCTGAAAGTTTATAGTGGATTAAGGTCGGGATAAGGCGACTTGCGGGATGGTTCTCAGGCAGGTTTCCTGTTTTGACCGGCAATATTTTTGTTTTTATAGAGAAGAAACCATGAAATACATCAGCACCCGCGGTGCAACCGCACGCAAGCAATTCAGCGAAGTTTTATTGATGGGCTTGGCTCCTGACGGCGGTTTGATGCTGCCTGAGCAATACCCTCAAATCGACCGTGCAACCTTAGACCAATGGCGCACACTCAGCTATCCTGAGCTGGCGTTTGAAGTCATGAGCCTGTTTGCCACCGACATTCCTGCTGATGATTTACGTGACATTATCAACCGCACCTACACCGAAGAAGTATTTGGTACCAAAGCCATTACTCCGGTGCGCACACTTTCAGACGGCATCAAAATCCAAGCCCTGTCCAACGGCCCGACTTTGGCATTCAAAGATATGGCCATGCAATTCTTGGGCAATGCGTTTGAATATGTATTGAACAAAGAAGGCAAAGAACTCAATATCTTGGGCGCCACCAGCGGCGACACCGGCTCTGCAGCCGAATATGCCCTGCGCGGTAAAAAAGGTGTTAATGTCTTCATGCTGTCGCCGGAAGGCAAAATGAGTGCATTCCAACGCGCGCAAATGTTTAGCCTGCAAGATGCTAATATCCACAACATCGCTGTTGAAGGTATGTTTGACGACTGCCAAGACATCGTCAAAGCCGTACAAAACGATGCCGAATTCAAAGCCAAATACCATATCGGCACAGTCAACTCCATCAACTGGGGCCGTATCGTCGCCCAAGTCGTGTACTACTTTGCCGGTTATTTCAATGCCACTTCGAGCAATGACGAAAAAATCAGCTTCTGCGTGCCAAGCGGCAACTTCGGCAATGTCTGCGCCGGCCATATCGCCCGCCAAATGGGTCTGCCTATCCACCGCTTGATTGTTGCCACCAATGAAAACGACGTATTGGACGAGTTTTTCAAAACCGGCGCATACCGCCCTCGCAACAGCGAACACACCCACGTCACATCCAGCCCGTCTATGGATATTTCCAAAGCCTCCAACTTCGAGCGTTTTGTGTTTGACCTGATGGACCGCGATGCAGACGAAATCAAAACCTTATGGGCTGAAGTAGGATCCGGCAAAGGTTTCAATTTGGAATTTGTCTTAAACAAAGTACATCAACAATATGGCTTTGTTTCCGGCAAATCGACCCATGCCAACCGCCTTGCCACCATCAAACAGGTTTACGAACAAGACCGCGAATTGATTGATCCGCATACAGCTGATGGCATCAAAGTAGCGCGTGAAGTACGCGAAGCCGGCGAAACCATTGTCTGCCTCGAAACCGCATTGGCTGCCAAATTTGAAGCCACCATCCATGAGGCTGTCGGCGAAGTTTCCATCCCTCGCCCTGCCGCATTGGAAGGCTTGGAAAATCTGCCACAACGGGTCCGTGTTGTCCCTAATAACGCAACGACAGTAAAAGACATCATTAAGGAAGCTTTGGCTTAACCGGCTGTCTTTGACGACTGAAGAGGCCGTCTGAAACTTTTTCAGACGGCCGCGACTAGTGTTTATGAAGTAGGCAGCGTTATTGCCAATCCAACCGCATTACAGTCGTTATCATATAAAATCAAGGCGTTAAAACAATACCAACTCCTTTTGACTTTCAATTGCAAACATTGTAATGACAGATATTTTCGTTTAGAATTGCATGTTTGCTCTAAATCTGGATTGATATGCAGACAACACAAGCCACATCCAACTGGGAGCTGTACAAGCGTTTGCTTGGATATTTAAAAAGCTATTGGAAGATGTTTATCGTCTCCGTAGTGGCCATGCTGATTGTCGCCGGTACGATGCCGGCTTTCGGTTACTTGCTCAAACCTTTGATTAATGAAGGTTTTGTCGATAAAAACATGAAAAGCATGTCATGGTTGCCGCTGGCAATTGTGGCGCTGTTTTTCATTCGCGGCCTGTTCAACTTCATTAACGAATATTGCACGACTTATCTGTCCAGCCACTTGGTGCAGCGCTTGCGCGGTGAAATGTTCAACAAAATGATGCACCTGCCGACTTCGTATTTCAGCAGCAATACCGGCGGCCGTTTGATGTCTCGTATCTTGAACGACGTCAATCAAATTACCGATGCAGGGTTTAACGTCATTACCGTGATTGCCAAAGACGGCGTGAGCGTGGTCGGCCTGTTGGGTTTATTGACTTATCTAAACTGGCGTTTGACCCTGATTACTTTTATTATTTTGCCAGTCGTCGCCGTATGTATCCAAACGGTCAGCAAACGCTTGCGCAAATTGTCTGCCAACAACCAAATTTATCTTGGCCAGCTGATGCAGGTCTTGGGCGAAAGCATAAACGGTGAACGTGTTGTAAAAATCTACGGCGGTCAAGATTATGAAAACCGCCGCTTCAACCGTATTGCCGACGATGTGCGCCGCAACCTGCTCAAACAGGTTTCCGCCAGCTCTGCCGGTACCGGCATTACGCAATTAATGGCTTCAGTTGCTCTGGCTGCAATTATTTACGCAGCAGCCCGCCAAGCAGGGCTTTCAGGATTTAGTGCAGGCGATTTTATGTCGTTTTTGTCCAGCATGATCATGATGTTTGACCCCATCAAACGCATGACCGGCGTGATGCAGTCTCTGCAACGCGGTTTGGCGGCGGCAGAAAGTGTCTTCACCTTTTTGGATCAACCCGAAGAAAGCAACGAAGGCAAACAGATTCTCAGCCCAAACCCTGGCGATATCGAATTTTGCGATGTTGTACACCGCTATCCTGAAGCCGAACGCAATAGCTTGAACCACATCAACCTGCTTGTACCGCAAGGCAAAGTGACTGCATTGGTCGGCGCATCAGGCTGCGGTAAAACCACCTTGGCCAATATGTTGCCGCGCTTCCTCAATCCGGACGAAGGCAAGGTCTTGATTGGCGGCGTCAACATCAATGAATATACGCTCGAAAGCTTGCGTAGCCGTATGGCATTCGTCGGCCAAAACGTTGTCCTGTTTAATGGTACGATTGCTGAAAACATTGCCTATGCTCAAGCTGACAAATTCAGTGAAGAAGAAATTATCAATGCTGCAAAAGCCGCGAATGCTTGGGAATTTATCCAAAAAATGCCACAAGGCTTGCACACTGAAGTTGGCGAAAACGGTTTAAAACTGTCCGGCGGCCAACGTCAACGCCTCGCCATTGCGCGTGCACTTTTGAAAAATGCGCCGATTTTGATTTTGGACGAAGCCACCAGCGCATTGGATAATGAATCCGAACGTTTGGTGCAAACCGCATTGGAAAACCTGATGCAAAACCGTACCACATTGGTGATTGCCCACCGACTTTCGACCATCGAAAAAGCCGACAATATTGTTGTGATGCATGAAGGCAATGTAGTCGAACAAGGCACTCATCATGAATTGATCAACGCAGGCGGACGCTATTCCGACCTGCACAGCCTCAGCGAAAAATCAGCCAAACCGGCAAGCAAGTAGCTGAACACCATATTCCATTCTTTTTATTAACCTTGGCCGCCCCGACCTATCCTTTTCAGACGGCCTTATCCGACAGGAAATATCAATGGCAGCATTCAACACCCAGAAAGTCTTGTCCGTACACCACTGGACCGACGCTTACTTCACTTTCACCTGCACCCGTGACGAATCTTTGCGCTTTGAAAACGGCCAATTCGTCATGGTCGGCCTGATGGTAGACGGCAAACCGCTAATGCGCGCATACAGCGTGGCTTCTGCCAACTGGGAAGAGCATCTGGAATTTTTCAGTATCAAAGTACAAGACGGCCCATTGACCAGCCGCCTACAACACCTTAAAGTCGGCGACGATGTCCTTATCAGTAAAAAACCGACCGGTACATTGGTTGCCGGCGACCTGAATCCGGGCAAACACCTCTACCTCTTGAGCACCGGTACCGGCATCGCCCCTTTCTTGAGCATTACCAAAGACCCTGAAATTTACGAGCAATTCGAAAAAATCATCTTGGTTCACGGCGTACGCTACAAAAAAGACTTGGCATACTACGACCGCTTCACCAAAGAATTGCCCGAACACGAATACCTGGGCGACTTGGTTAAAGAAAAACTGATTTACTATCCAATCGTTTCACGCGAAGAATATGTACACCAAGGCCGTCTGACCGATTTGATGCGCAGCGGCAAACTCTTCGAAGACATCGGCCTGCCTAAAATCAATCCGCAAGACGACCGCGCCATGCTGTGCGGCAGCCCTGCCATGTTGAAAGACACCTGCAGCGTCTTGGACGAATTCGGCCTGACCGTTTCTCCGAAAACCGGCGTTCGCGGCGACTACCTGATTGAGCGCGCATTCGTCGATCAATAACGTACGTCAGCAACAGGCCGTCTGAAACCCTTCTTTCAGACGGCCTAAACCTTAATAATTTATCCCACATTATGCCTACTCTACTCATCATCCGTCCGTCCAACCGTCCACAGCAAGATATCCAAACCTGCCATGCAGCCGGTTGGCAGGCTCAGGTATTGAGTCCGATTGAAATAGAGGCAGACCGTTCGGCACTAAACAAACTTCCCGAACAATTCAAGCAAGCCGATGTGGTGTTTTGGGTCAGCCCGACCACTATTGAAACTGCAGTACCGTATCTGACCTTTTCAGACGGCCCTAAAGTACACATTACCGTCGGCCAAACCAGCCAACATACTTTGGCGCAATTCTCCCCCTATCCCGTATTCTCTCCCGAAGATGGTAACGACAGCGAAGCCGTCTTGAGAATGCCTATTTGGAAAAACCTACCACCCAACGCCCGAGTTCTAATCATTCGAGGCCATGGAGGCCGTGATTTTCTAGCAGACAAACTGACCGAACTGGGTTTCCAAATCAACATCGCCGAAATCTATTTTAGACGGCCACACGCCATCGATTGGCAGAACTTTAAAACTGAAGACATCGCCGCCGCCTACGTTACATCCGGCGAACTTGCGCGCGAATTTTTCCATCAGATTCCGCCACAATTTTCCCGATTCTTCGAATCCTTGCTATACTTTACCCACCATCCGCGCATTGCCGATGCGCTTCGCATCGTCGGTGCTAAACATGTAGAAACCGTCACTTCTTTATCCGCTGCACTTTCATCCATACCACAAAGGAGCCAAGCAGTGAACCCAGTCGAAGACAATAAAGATACCCAACAAGTTGCCAATACAGCAGCTCCGGCGCCTGAACGTTCTGAAAACACCAGGCCGTCTGAACAAATCAAACCTACCCAACCTCAGCGAGTGGAGGCGAGCATGCCCGAGTCCAACAATCTCCCACAAAACAACGCCCCTGTTATTATCAAACAATCTGGCGGCAAAGCCTTGGCCGCAGGTGCAACCGTCTTGGCACTGCTTGGCCTGGGCGCGAGCGGATTCCTGTTTGTACAGGGTCAAAATGTTTTAAAAAACCAAGAGCTCGAATTCAACCAAAAAATCGACAAAGCCGCGTTGGGCGAATCTGAAAACGCCAGCCTTTTAAAAGACAACCTCAACCGCCAAACTGCTATTCAGACCGAGTTAGACCGCCTGAACAACGGTCAAAAAAACAATAGTGATCAAATCCTGCAAACGCAGAAAGCTTATCAAGAGTTACTCAAAGGCCGTATCAACTGGCTGGTTGACGAAGCCGAATCCATGCTGAACACTGCTTCGCAACAATTGATGCTGTCAGGCAACCTACAAGGCGCGGTCAGCGTATTGGAACACATCGACAGTCGCTTAAGCCGTTTTGAACAGCCTGAACTTATCCCCGTCAAACAAGCCATCAGCAATGATTTGGCCGCACTGAAAAACCGTCCTTATGTCGATATTTCCGCTACAGCCTTGCGTATCGACCGTCTGGAAACCGGTATTTCAGGCCTGCCTTTGGTTTTGGACGGAGTATTGAAACCAGGTGCTGCGCCTGTCGAAGCCACTAATTCAGGAACTTGGTGGGAAAACACATGGGAAAAATCCCTCAATGCCCTCAAAGGCTTGATTGAAGTCCGTCATCTGGACAGCAACGACGCCATGTTGATTTCACCCGATCAAACCTACTTCATCCGTGAAAACCTGCGCCTGCGCCTTTTGGATGCGCGCATTGCCCTGTTGCAACACAACGGCGAAGTGTATCAAAGCGATTTAAACAACGTTGAAGCAACTGTAAAACAATACTTCGACAGCAAATCCCCTGCTACCCAGTCATGGCTGAAAGAGTTGGCCGAACTCAAAGCCCTTGATGTCCGCATGATTTCAGACGACAGCCTGAAAGCCAGCTTGAGCGCCGTTCGTGCTTATCAAGAAGGTTCGCGTACACAAATGACGACCGAAGAAGCTACGCAAACCCAAGCTACCGAGAAAACCGCTTCCTCTCCGGCTGCAACTACCGAGCAAGCCACAACTGCCGCACCGACTGCCGCTTCTGCCCCTCAATCTCTAGAAGCACCTGCATTGCCGTCTGAAAACAAAAAAGAACCGGCTGCCGAAGTTGCCAAACCACAAAACCAAACCAAGCCTGCTGCCAAAATTAAAGGAGAGCAAGCATGAAAACCGTCGTTTGGATTGTCATTCTGTTTGCAGCCGCCGTCGGTTTAGCGTTGGCTTCCGGCATTTATACCGGCAACGTGTACGTCGTGGTTGAGCAAACCATGCTGCGTATCAATCTGCATGCCTTTGTTTTAGGCCTGCTGTTGAGCGTATTCGTCTTGTATTTCCTGATAAAATTCGTGTTTGGCCTCTTGAACATTCCGGCGCGTATGCAACGCTTCGGCATTGCCCGCAAAGGCCGTCAGGCTTCTGCCTCTTTGAACAGCGCAGGTCTGGCATATTTTGAAGGCCGTTTTGAAAAAGCCGAACAAGAAGCCGCCAAAGTCTTGCAAAATAAAGAAGCAGGCGACAACCGTACCCTGGCTTTGATGTTGGGCGCGCACGCGGCCGACCAAATGGAAAACTTCGAATTGCGCGACCGCTATCTGCACGAAATCGAACACCTTCCACAAAAGCAGCAACTGTCCCGTCATCTTTTGCTGGCCGAATCTGCACTGAGCCGCCGCGATTATCCGACTGCCGCACAAAACCTTGAAGCCGCAGCAAAAATCAATAGCAACTTAAGCCGCCTATTCCGCCTGCAATTACGTTATGCCTTTGATCATGGCGATGCTTCAGATGTTTTGGCAAAAGCAGAAAAACTGGTCAAAGCCGGCGCCATCAACGATTACGAAGCCGAACAGTATCAAAATTGGGCATATCGCCGCCTCTTAAGCGAAGCAACCGATGCGGGCAGCCTGAAAGCTTGTTTGAAACACATTCCCGAAAGCGTGAAATCAGGCGAATTGTGTGTCGCGATTGCCGAAAAATATGAGCGTTTGGGTTTGTATGCCGATGCGGTCAAATGGGTTAAAACCCATTATCCGCAAACCCGCCAGCCCGAGCTCTTGGAAGCTTTTGTCGAATCCGTGCGTTTCCTAAGCGAGCGCGAGCAACAAAAAGCCATCGACTTGGCAGACTCTTGGCTGCAGGAACAACCCGACAATGCACCGCTGTTGATGTATCTTGGCCAACTGGCTTACGGCCGCAAACTTTGGGGCAAAGCCCAAGGCTACCTCGAAGCCAGCATCGCCCTGCAACCCAGTGTATCTGCACATTTGGTCTTAGCTCGCGTGTTTGATGAAACCGATCAGCCGCAAAAAGCGCAAGAACAACGCAATCTGGTTTTGGAAAGCGTGGCCGAAGAAGAACATCCGGCAGCCCTTCCTCAGCCAAATTGATGTGCTGATTTCGCATTAAGCGATAATATGAAATCTACAACAGAACCAACCATTTAATCATTTCAGACGGCCTCAATACATATCTAAGGCCGTCTGAACTTTGTCCAACACACCAAATCAGAAAGCCTATTTATCATGACTGCTCTGAAAAACGACACTTTCCTCCGCGCCCTGCTTAAACAGCCTGTCGAATACACACCTATCTGGATGATGCGCCAAGCCGGACGCTATCTGCCTGAATACAAAGCCACGCGCGCATGCGCAGGCAGCTTTCTCGATTTGTGCAAAAACACCGAGCTGGCAACCGAAGTTACCATCCAGCCTTTAGAACGTTTTGATCTGGACGCAGCAATTCTGTTTTCCGATATTCTGACCGTTCCAGATGCTATGGGTTTGGGCCTGTATTTTGCCGAAGGTGAAGGCCCAAAATTTGAACGCGCCTTGCAACACGAAGCCGACATTGCCAAATTGCAGGTTCCCGACATGGAAAAACTGCAATACGTCTTTGATGCAGTGACTTCCATCCGTAAAGCACTGGACGGCCGAGTTCCGCTGATCGGCTTCTCAGGCAGCCCGTTCACACTCGCCTGCTACATGGTTGAAGGCGGCAGCAGCAAAGAATTCCGCACCATCAAAACCATGATGTATTCGCGCCCTGATTTGCTGCATAAAATCCTCGACACCAATGCTCAAGCCGTTACCGCTTATCTCAACGCCCAAATCGATGCCGGCGCACAAGCCGTACAAATTTTCGACACTTGGGGCGGCGTGTTGAGCGATGCAGCGTTTAAAGAGTTCAGCCTGAAGTACATCCGACAAATCGTTGCCGGACTCAAACGCGAAAGCGAAGGCCGCCGCGTGCCTGTTATCGTATTTGCGAAAGGCGGCGGCTTATGGCTGGAAAGCATGGCAGAAATCGGCGCAGACGCATTAGGCTTGGACTGGACCTGTAACATCGGCGAAGCCCGCCGTCGCGTCGGCGAACAAGTTGCCCTGCAAGGCAATTTTGATCCGTTCGCCCTCTTTGGCACACCGGAATCTATCCGCACCGAAGTCGCACGCATCCTTGCCGACTACGGCAACGGCAGCGGCCATGTATTCAACCTCGGACACGGCATCAACCAACACGCCAATCCGGAACACGCCAAAATCTTGGTCGATACCGTACACGAATTGTCCCGTCAGTATCACGCTTGATTGAGCGCGTAACGTAAAAGGCCGTCTGAAACCGTAGTTATTGTTTCAGACGGCCTTTTAGCTCAAACCTTGAGAACCGCATGCGTGCGTTCCGCACACATCCTACTTGTTGAGTTTAGATTTCATATGGGCTGCGGATTGCTCATGATTCATGGTTATTCTCCTTTTCTAGTTTGCAAGCTGCGGTTATTTAGAACAAGATTTAATTCAGTCATAAGCTTCTCATGATGAAAAATGTAAACATGGTTTTCTATAACTTATTCTATTAATTATGTATTCAATAAACTCAAATCATCATTTGTTGGAATGGTAAGGTGATTTTTATTATTTCTAGATTCCCCATTAACATATTCTGAGAATGCACATGTTTTGCAGCAATAAACTAATCTATTAGTCTCGATTTCCTTCCATAAATCAAAACCATAGGTGCCATGGCAAATATTACATTCCATATCTGGTTCTTGAATAATAAATAAATTCTCTAAAAAATTTTGTAGCGATTGATAAATATATGAATTTTTTCTTTGCATGGAAATATCTATTTCCCGTTTAAGAGCTTTTAAATCGTAAAAACTAATTAGTGATTTTTTTATTGGATAATTAGGGATATCTGAAATTTCTATATTCATAAATTTAGAAATATTTGAATAGTGATCTAAAAATTCTTTCTCTAAACTAGGATAATCATGTAACCATTTAAGAATTAAAGTTGCGAGTAAGATATGATCTACATTATTACCTATACCCTCTATTTTTTCTTTTAAAGAAAGTATTATTTTTTTTTGCATAATTACTGCCCTTTCACTGGATATGTTGTGATTAAATTTCCCATTTTGTCAGTAAATATCTTAATATATCTAGTTGGTGTTCCTCCTTCCTTCAAACTAGTTATACCAATATTCTTACCAGTATCGACTACACGGACAAACTGACCGCCAGGGATGGCGGTTACTGGAGAGGATATCGTATTTCTACTTTGTAAAATAACTTTTAATTCATTTGGAGTTATTGAAAAAATAGAACGGCTATTTTCAATTGGCCTATAAAATGGCCGCCTATTAGGGTAAGCATAGGTAGTGTCGCCACCGCTCAAGCCGATAAGTAAAGGTTGTCTGAAACAGTTTCCTAGTTTTCAGCCAACCTGTATTACGTAATGAGGAGAATATCTTAAATAACTAAGCATCCTCAATCATAATTTAGAGAAATTATTTTTTCAGAGTCTAATTCTGTTAATATAATTAACTTATTAATTTTATCTATTTTCCAGTCTGATATTATATTGGTAGATACTAAATTCTCTCTTGTTAAGTTTTTATCTGTAATAATTGCACCCAACTCATGAATAATACAAATTTTTTGATTCTCCAATAAATAAATATCAAAAACTATTCCATCTATATTTATCATATTAACTTCTAATTTTTGTATAGAAATACAAAAAACGACTGAATCAAATCCGATAAAAATATTTTTATCATCAAGTATTAATACTTTTGGGGAAATACTTATACAGGAAACAGCTAATCCAATACCTATATTGAATTCTTTGTGAAAAGAAAGAATAAAACATCGATAAATCTCCTTTCCTTCCTCTCTTAGAATAATATATTTTTGATAAGTATTTAGTAAATAGTCCTCTAACTCTCTTATGGAATTATAAGGATATTTCGTTAATTTCATTATTTGAGACCTTTACAAAATTCCCAAAAATCCCCTAAATTCCGACCCAAGACATTTAGGGGATTTCTCATGAGTACCTTCTTCCAACAAATCGCACAGGCCATGATTGCCAAACACATCGATCGTTTCCCACTATTGAAATTAGAGTAGGTCATTGATTGGCAGTTGACCAAGGCAGCAACTGCTTATTCAGTATACACGTTTCCGTTGCTATGTTAATCGTGTTGCACGAGCTGACAACTTTGGACTCTACAGCATTCTTTCCCCTCGTACTGATCGACCTGCCCACAGGTGCAGCATTGACTGTATTGTTTAGTGGTTTAACACCCCAAAACCGACGAAAAACAAGACCTAAAGGCCGTCTGAAAACAAAAACACGATAATCGTGTAAATTTGTTTTCAGGCGGTTTTTCTATATACTTAATATCTAAAGCTTATCAGCTGACACCTTCAAACTTAAAAACACATCCACTCCCGCTACCGAATATGAATTTTTTAAAAGACATCACCTGGACCGAAATTTTCATTTTCGCCCACACCTGCGCCGCACTAGTCTGTATGCTGCGCGTGTTGTACAAACAAAAAAATATCGGCTCAACCTTTGCCTGGCTGATTATCCTCTTCCTTTTCCCCGTATTCGGAACCATCGCCTACATCCTTGTCGGCGAGCCTCGTCTCGGCACGGCCCGCGCCAAACGTACCGGTGAAATGAACCGCTTCTACCGCAACTTTGCCGCCGCCCACCTAGCCGATATCTATCTCGACATTGCCGACCAAGTGAAATCACGTTACCACGGCATCAGTAAAGTTGCCGAAAAAGGAACGGGGCTGGGTGCCACCAAAGGCAACGCCATGAGCCTGCTCTCAACCACCGATGCCATCATCGACAGCATGCTTGCAGACATGCGCGCCGCAACCCATTCATGCCTGCTGGCCTTTTACATTATCGAGCCCAAAGGCCGCATCGAAGAAATTTTAAATGAAATTCTTGCCGCCGCAGATCGAGGCGTTGACTGCGCCATTTTGGCCGATGCCGTCGGCAGCAGGAGTTTTTTTGAAAGTGACTGGGTAGAGATACTGCGCCAAGCAGGCGTTGAAGTACATACCTCCTTACCTGTCGGCATCTGGCGTACATTATTCACACGCACCGACCTGCGCAACCACCGCAAAATCCTCGTTATCGACAGCAAAATCGGTTACACAGGCAGCTTCAACCTCGTCGATCCGCGCTACTTCAAACAAAACTCAGGCGTCGGCGAATGGATAGATGCCATGATGCGTTGCACAGGGCCTATGGTTTTGGAACTGTCTGCCGTCTTCTTCGCAGACCTTGCCGTCGAAACCGATGAAAACCTCCAAAACGTACAAACATACCTCAATCAAGCCCAAAGCCTGCTACCTAAAATCCTTCCCGAAAAAATGCAGCAAGGCGATATTGTTGCCCAAATCATTCCATCCGCTCCCGAGCAAGGCAGCTTCGTTATCTACGAAACCATCATCAGCGCCATCTATGCCGCCACCAAACAAATCACGATTACTACTCCCTACTTTGTCCCCGACGAGCCGCTTCTCATGGCATTAACCGTTGCTGCCAAACGCGGCGTCAAAGTAACCCTGATACTGCCTGCCAAAGTCGATTCACTGATGGTGCGCTACGCCTCACGCGCCTACTACCCTATGTTGCTGGAAGCCGGCGTCAAAATCGCAATGTTTGAAGGTGGGCTCTTACATGCCAAAACCATGACCATTGACGAAGACTACTCCCTCTTCGGTACGGTCAACATGGACATGCGCAGCTTCTTCCTCAATCTCGAAATCAGCCTCGCCATCTACGATCGCGATACCACCAAACAAATCTGCCACCTGCAGCGCAGCTACCTTAAAAACAGCAGCTACATTGCCATCAAATCATGGCAACAACGCTCCAAACTCCGCGGCTTCGTGGAAAATGCCGTCCGTCTAATGAGCCCTTTGTTGTAAAACATAAATATTTAGGCCGTCTGAAAAATATTTTTCAGACGGCCTTTTAAATAAAATACTGATAGATAAAATTCTTTATTGACAAGCTATCCCTTCTCTCCCTCTCGGAAAAAGTAAGACTCAACCCATTTCCCAACCAAAGAATCTTTACTAAATTTAACTAAAATATAAACTAATTGATTTTTATAAAAATCCTATTAATTTGAGACTGGAATAAAACAGAATGTATTTATTAATATCCATTAAGAATTTGATAATCATTATTACAACAATTAGAATAAACAGTCAATTTTTTACTTAGGAAAAATCATGAATAAGGTCTCCTCTCCTGTATTCCGCCTTAGTATCATTACACTCGCATTATCAACAAGCTTTGCTCATGCCGAAAATTTGCAACCCGCAGAAACTGCCGAGCTGAATGAAATTAAGGTTACCGGTACTGCCGTACCGACTCGTGTAACCCGCAACCAGCTCGACCGCGAAATTTCGACCGATTTAAAACAAGTCATGAAAGATCAAATCGGTATGGATGTCGGCGGCGGCAACGGCGTGGCGCAGTTTTACAGCATCCGCGGCGTTGGTGAAGACAAAATTAACCTAGAAGTCGACAACACCAGCCAATCCACAAAAATCTTCCACCACCAAAGCCGCTTCCAGCTTGATCCTGCTTTGGTGAAAAGCATCAACGTCGAAAAAGGCACAGGCGCGGCGAGCGCGGGTTTGGGTGCGGTCGGCGGTACCATCCGCGTAACAACGGTTGACGCGAAAGACCTGCTGACCGACGGCAAACCTTTCGGTTTCAAACTGGGCGCAGGCTTGAGCAGCAATAAAGGCTCAACCGGCAGCGCAGCGGTTTACGGCTATCAAAACGGCTTCGATGCCCTGTTTGCAGGCAATTTCCTCAACAACCGTGACTACAAAGACGGTAACGGCAATGTCAACCTCGGCAGTCGTCTGAAGCAGCACAGCTACCTCGCCAAACTCGGCTACGACTTCAACGACGACCACGGCATCCGCCTGACCTACCGTCAGGAATACCAAAAAGGCAACCGCACCGACAAAGCCGAGTTCCAAAACGTTGACAGCTACATCGGCGTGGACGGCACTTATCAAAAAGAGCAGACCTACAATCTGGAATACCGTGGCCGCAACGTCGGTTTCCTCGACAAAATCGACGCCAACGTCTTCCAAATCAATACCGATGACACCAAACCGCCTAAAGGTGCGCCTTCTCCAAAAGCCCAAGCTTCCGGCACGGCGCAAGGTGGCGTTCCTATCGGCAAACTTGAGTTAAGCAAAATCAAAGCGACCGGCGCGAATCTGAACCTCGCCAGCTCTTTCGGCGACGGACACATGGTGAAATACGGCGTTAACTACCGCCACGAAACCTCCGAGCCGTCCGACAAAGGAGCGTGGCTGAAGATTCTCGGCCTGTATGACCGCGACAAAGAGAAAAAAGCCGAATACGGCGTGTACGCGGAAGGCATTTGGAACCTGCACCCCGTTACCCTGACCACCGGCCTGCGTTACGACCATTTCAAATACAACGCCGCCAGCAAACAAAGCGCGTCGCACGGTCAGCTCAACCCCAGCATCAGCGCGATTTGGGACATCAACGACAACTTCTCCCTCTTGGCAAACCTCAATCAGGCAAGCCGCGCGCCCCGCCTGAACGAAGCCCTACTGGCTAACGAACGCGCAGGCGCTGCCGCCGATTTGGACAGCAACCTCAAAGCTGAAACTGCCCGCCGTGCTGAAATTGGCTTCAAATGGCGCAACGACAACTTCAACGTCAGCGGCAGCGTGTTCCACCAACGCATCAAAGACCTCATCGTCTATCGTTGGGCAAAAATCAACAACAACACCGCCTCCATCACCGAACGCGGCAAGATTTACAACGGCGGCACGCTCAAAACCTACGGCTATGAACTTGACGCATCCTATCGCTGGGGCGGCCTGACCGCGCGCGCCGGCGTGTCCTACGTCAAACCCCGTCTGAACGGCGACATGTACTACGGCGAAAGCCCGATTCAAGCGGAAGACCACGAAAGCTCGTTCACCTTTTGGAACACCGGCCGCCAATGGCTGACCGGACTGTCTTACCAGTTTGAAAATCCCAAACTCGAAATCGGCTGGCGCGGCCGCTACGCCCAAAGCGTGAAATACACCGACGTCGCCCGAGGACAAGGTACGATACACGGCAAGAAAGCCGGTTACGGCGTACACGACATCTACGCCAACTGGCAGCCGCTGAAAAAAGACAACCTGAACGTCAACTTCGCCGTCAACAACATCGGCAACAAGCAATACCGTTCGCACAGCCAACGCTTCCCCGACGGCAACGGACGCGTGCCCTTCTACGAACGCGGCCGCGAGTTTGCCTTGGGTGTGAACTATCGTTTCTGATGATACGAACGACCTTATAAAGAAACCAAAGGCCGTCTGAAATTCAATTTTCAGACGGCCTTTTATAATTCGTAGACAATTTGATTTTAAATTGTTTCCTCTCCCTTGCTAGTTACACAACGGATTATCCAGTCTTCAAATCGTCTCCATTGGGCTTCTTTTCCGAATCGGTCATGATTTGATTCCTTCTGAAAACTGACTACTCATTCTTCCAATATAAATAAAATATTATATAGATCATCTCCAGTGCCGTCTGAAAATATCAGGCTGTATTTTTACATTTAACCATGCCGTTGGAGATTGATTCTATTTGTGCGTTTAAAAAATACAATGCAAATATTCATTACACTTTTACTGTAAACCATTTGACAAAGTCATCTTTAAAGCTATAATATTTCTCATATATGATTTTTGTTATATATGTTTATTTATAGACAATCCATTCTTAAACAAGGAGCAATAAAATGAAACGAAACTTGGGTACTTTAGATCGCGTAATCCGTATTGTTATCGGCGTAGCGCTGATTGCTGCAGCCGCTACCGGACAAATTGGCTGGTGGGGTTGGCTGGGCATCATCCCCCTGGGTACAGCACTGATTGGCAACTGCGCACTGTACAGTTTATTGGGTATCAACACCTGCCGCATCAACAAAAAATAACGAAGGCAAAACATGAGTACGGTCGGACAACTCCCGCGAATCACGCCTTCCGAAGCAATGGCAAAAATCCGTGAGGGCGCGTTGGCAGTGGACATCCGAAGCCAAGCCGAATATCGGGGCGAGCATATTGGCGGTGCATTATCCCTTCCGCCTGAACAACAGCGAGACAGACTGCCCGATAATTCAGCCTCGTGCCTGATTTTTTATTGTCTGAGCGGCAAACGTACAACTCAGGCAGAAACTATATTGTCAGCGCTTGGCCAAGGTCGAGAATGCTATATTCTAGAAGGCGGCTTACAGGCATGGAAGGCTGCAGGGCTTCCTATTGTTGCCGACCGTGCCACACCGGATATCATGCGGCAGGTGCAAACCATAGCGGCAGTTTGATTCTGTTGGGCGTGCTGGCAGGTTGGCTGGTATCGCCTTGGTTTTATCTGATAGACGTGATGGTCGGCGCAGGCCTATTAACGGCCGGACTAACCGGATTCTGCGGCATGGCTCGCCTGCTGGCCAAAATGCCATGGAACCATTAAACAAAGGCCGTCTGAAAGTTGCTGCTGAGGCCATTATGACTGATAATTCGACCTCCTCATTTGCCGACAAGCGTGAAAAATGACCATTGCCGATAATCAACCGCCCTACGAAGAAGCCACCGCTTTTCTCAAACTTCTGGCCAATCCCAACCGTCTCGCCGTATTGTGCAAACTACATGAAAGGCCGCACAATGTAACCGAGTTGGCTGAATCATCCGGACTGCCGCAAGCGGCAATGTCCAGCCAATTAGCCCTATTACGTGAAGCCGGTTTGGTATCGTTTGAAGTGAACCATCGGGAAAGGCAATATTATATTGCCGACCCCCGAGTTAACGAGATGATACAGCTGCTGTATTTTTTTTTCTGTGCAGGAAAAGATTGAAATATGGTTGTACTGCCTTAGAAAGGCTATTCGGAAAATTAACCTAAAAGGTCGTCTGAAAATTTTTCAGACGACCTTTT
>NZ_KV809516.1:78543-117633 GCF_001812605.1 Neisseria sp. HMSC073G10
AAGGTCGTCTGAAAATTTTTCAGACGACCTTTTTATACTGCTTCTGTATTTACATTTAAAGCACGCGTACGTGCGTACCGCGCACACCCTACCTGCAGCTTTCATGCGGACTAATGCTTGCTGGTGATAAAGTTATTAAGGAATTTGTCAAATATGGAAAAGATTGAGAAATTTAAATCTGAATTATTGGATAACATCTTTGAGTACATTCAGTGTATATCCATTTTTGTCCATAAGAAAAAGATATATTATTTGATTGATTATAAGTCTAATTTCATATTAAACATAAAATTAGACTTAGATTTGGATTTTAAAAACGGTAATATTACGTTAGAACAATATCAGGATGAAATGAATAGTTATTATTACCGAAACGGCATCTGGCAGTTAACTAAGGACAATTTTGAAAACTATCTTCAATCAGATTCGGTCGTCGTACTGGAAAAAGACGAATTGAAGGCGCTGATGTTACAGGGCTTTAATTTAGATGAGATAGCAAGATTATATTCCGTTGTCGAGAACAAGTTGTCGTATGATGATCCTATTTCGGATTCTGGCCAACAAAGTGATTTCTTAAAAATCAATCAGATTTCTTCAAGATTACCGTTGTTCTATATTAATTTTGATACAGAAGTTTACCTTCATATGGATTGGGACAGATGTCATGAAGATTATGTCTATGATGGCTGGTTTTCTAAGGCAATGGACTTTGGGTATTTGATACCGGACGAATTTTGTTATTGGAAAATTGAAGGACGGGATTATTGGAAATTTCAGCAATTATAAAAATAAACAAACGATACAAGTCGTAGTCTGCCCAAAACTTGAAGGTGGGGCTGAGGTGCGTACGAAGTTAGAAGGTTAGACAAGTGATATTTCGCATCATTTGATAAAAGGTCATCTGAAAGCCTGAAAATCGTTTCAGACGACTTTTTATTACGCTTAAAGCCCACGTTTGTGCGTGCCGTATACACTCTACTTACAGGTTTAATGTGGACTAAGGCTTGCTTACACCCCTTCTAAAAATATTAAAAATTAAAAGCCACAGGAGATTCGAGATGTCGAGAGATATAGGTTTAAGTATAGATTTATCGATGAATAATAAAAAAATTTCTCGTTATGAAATACTGAAATATTTATGGGAGGATGGTTGGCGTTTTCTTGATAATGGACAATTTACTTATTTGCTGCTTGGTAATGACGACTGGGATTGGAATTCGGCCTCTATGTCGGAACAAGAAATTTTTGATTTTTTAAAAATCAAAAGTAATTCGGATGAAGTTATCGGGTTTGTAATGACATGGTCTGATACCAATATCGGTGGAGACATCTTATTTTTTCCTAATTTTGAATTCTTATTCAGCATTAATATCAATATTAAGGAAATTTATAATAAAATAGTGGATATAAACTGGTATCTAATTAAATTACTGCCTGTTTTTGACAAGAATGGCGTTCTATATAATTCTATTGTCTATAATGAATACAGATAATTACCGAAAATTTTGAAAAATCAAATGATGAAAAGCTAATTAATACAATTATGTAATTGATTTATTTAATCTTTTTAAAAAATAGCGGTAGATGTAGGTCGGATTCTCGAATCCGACAGCTTCATGGGAGATTTTGTCAGATACAAGTATTCGACCTACAAATTTTTGATAAGGAAAGGTCGTCTGAAAATTTTTCAGACGACCTTTTTTCACTAGCCCCTACTTTGCTATCACCCTTTCTTTCAAAGTCTTCAATACGTTTTTCACCGTATTAATCCGCACTTCGATATTTTCCATCTCCGCGGTAAATCGCAGCTTATCCGCCCCTGCCAGCCGGTATTTTTTATCTGTCTGAATCAGCAGGATGATTTCGGTTGGATCGACATTGTTGTTTTTGCCAAAGGTTATCGTTACCGCTTCGCTGGTCGCATCAATGGCATCGATACCCAATTCTTTTGCTGCAAGTCGTAAGTGGTGGCTTTCAATGAGGGTTTTGACGGGTTGTTCGGACAGACCGAAGCGGTCGACCAGTTCTTCATGTATGGCGTTGATTTGCTGCACGGTTTCGCAGACTGCGAGGCGTTTGTAGAGGACGAGGCGCTCGTGAATGTCGGGACAGTAGTCTTCAGGCAATAATGCCGGGCTGTGCAGTTTGATTTCTGTGGTAATGCCCAACGGTGCGTCGAGGTCGGGCTGGCGGCCTTTTTTGAGGTCGCGCACGGCTTGTTTGAGCATTTCGGTGTAGAGCGTGAAGCCGACCTGTATCATTTCGCCGGATTGTCCTTCGCCGAGGATTTCGCCTGCGCCACGGATTTCCAAATCCTGCATGGCAAGGGTGAAACCTGCGCCGAGTTCGTCTGCCGCCGCGATGGCATCGAGGCGTTTTTCTGCGTCTTTGGTGATGTATTCGGGCGTGAGCAGGTAGGCATAGGCTTGGTGGTGGCTGCGGCCGACGCGCCCGCGAAGCTGGTGCAGTTGCGCCAGCCCGAATTTGTCGGCGCGGTTGATGATGATGGTGTTGGCGTTGGGGATGTCGATGCCGGTTTCTATGATGGTGGAACAGAGCAACACGTTGAATCTTTGCTGCAAAAAGTCGCGCAT
The DNA here is from genome assembly GCF_001812605.1 of Neisseria sp. HMSC073G10. Taxonomy (NCBI): domain Bacteria; kingdom Pseudomonadati; phylum Pseudomonadota; class Betaproteobacteria; order Neisseriales; family Neisseriaceae; genus Neisseria; species Neisseria sp. HMSC073G10. The sequence continues at coordinate 81,138 of NZ_KV809516.1, forward strand.
GACTTGTTCCAGCTCGCGCTCGCGCAGTTGTCCGTGCGCCACGCCGATGCGGGCTTCGGGCAGCAGGGTTTCCAGCCGCTCGCGCATATTCTCAATCGTATCTACTTCATTGTGCAGGAAAAACACTTGCCCGCCGCGTTTGAGTTCGCGCAATACGGCTTCGCGCACGCTGCCTTCGCTGAACGGTTTGACAAAGGTTTTGACGGCGAGGCGGCGGCTGGGCGCAGTGGTAATCAGCGAGAAGTCGCGCAGGCCTTCGAGCGCCATGCTGAGGGTGCGCGGAATCGGCGTGGCGGTCATGGTAAGGATGTCGACATTGGCACGCAGGCGTTTAAGTTGCTCTTTTTGGCGCACGCCGAAGCGGTGTTCTTCATCGATAATCACTAAACCTAAGTTTTTGAATTTGATGTCGTCCTGAACCAGTTTGTGCGTACCGATAACGATATCGACCGTGCCGTCCGCCATGCCTTCCAGCGCGGCTTTGGTGGCTTTGCTGTTGTTGAAACGCGAAAGGCTGGCAACTTTTACGGGGAAATCGGCGAAGCGGTCGGCGAAGTTTTGCGCGTGCTGCTCGACCAGAAGCGTGGTCGGTGCGAGGACGGCAACCTGTTTGCCGCCCATCACCGCCACAAACGCGGCGCGCAGCGCGACTTCGGTTTTGCCGAAACCGACATCGCCGCACACGAGGCGGTCCATAGGTTTCGCCTGTGTCAAATCTTTAATCACTGCGGCAATGGCGGCGGCCTGGTCTTCGGTTTCTTCATAGCCAAAACCGTCGGCAAACGCCTGATAGTCCATCTCGTTGATTTCAAACTTGTGTCCCGATTGGGCGACGCGTTGGGCGTAGAGGTTGAGCAACTCGGCGGCGGTGTCGCGCGCTTTTTCGGCGGCTTTGCGTTTCGCCTTGTTCCACGCGCCGCTGCCGAGCTTGTGCAGGGCAACGTTTTCATGCGCCTGGCCGGAGTAGCGACTGATTAAATGCAGTTGCGAAACAGGCACATAAAGCTGTGCTTCGCCCGCGTATTCGAGTAACATCATTTCGTTGGTTTCATCGCCAAAGTCCATTGTGACCAAGCCCATATATCGGCCGATGCCGTGTTCTTCGTGCACGACAGGGTCGCCAATATTGATTTCGGCCAGGTCGCGCAACAGGCCGTCTGAAACGGCGGCGTGTTTCTTACGATGATGTTTGCGCGAGCGGGCAACATATTGATAAAGATCGGATTCGGTAATGACCGCGATGTTTTGATCTTCTAATTTAAACCCGTAAGCCAACGGCGCCACTGTAATCATCAGCGGCTCATGCGCCGACAAAAAGCCCTGCCATTCGGACACGCTTTTGGCTTTTAAGCCGTTTTGCTGCAAGAAGCCGAGCATGGTTTCGCGCCGTCCCAAACTTTCGGCGCACAGCAGAATCCGTCCGTTAAAGGCCGTCTGAAAATCTTTCAATGCCTGCAACGGTTCATCCGCTTGGCGGTTGACGGCCACGTTTGGCAACGTATGTTCATCACCAAAAATATCCGGCAATACTTGACCATAATTTTTCAGACGGCCTGCAAAGACATCAGAAGAAAGATACAAATGCTGTGGAAGCAAAGGTGGATAAGTTTCATCGCCCTGCGCCATGGTGTAACGCGATTTGACGTCGCTCCAAAAGCGGTTTGCCTCGGCATGAACGTCGCCCAAAGAGACAAACAACGCATCTTCGCCGATATAGTCAAACAGCGTTTCCAACTCGTTTTCAAAAAACAGCGGCAGATAATATTCCACGCCCGCGCCGAAATGGCCGTTGCTGACGGCTTTGTACACAGCGGCATCGTTCGGATTGCCATCGACTTCTTCACGAAAGCGGCTGCGGAAAATCTTTTGCGCCTCGCTGTCGGTTGGGAACTCGTGCGCCGGCAGCAGGCGGATTTCGGAAACGGGGGAGATGGTGCGCTGCGTTTCGGTGTCAAAGGTTTTAATACTGTCGATTTCATCGTCGAACAAATCGATGCGGTACGGCATCTCACTGCCCATCGGGAACAAATCGACAATACCGCCGCGCACAGCGAACTCACCTGCCGCGACAACATGGGAAACATGGTTGTAACCTGCATCCACCAAATCACTTTTCAGACGGCCTATATCCAAAGTCTGCCCTGTTTTCAGCCAAAACGTGCGCCCTGCCAGAAACGGCACAGGCGGCAGCTTCTGCATCGCCGTGGCAACCGGTACGAACAACACGTCCGCCGCGCCGCTCTTAATCTGCCACAACGCCGACAAGCGCTCCGACACCAAATCCTGATGCGGAGAAAAACGCTCGTAAGGCAGCGTTTCCCAGTCCGGCAGGAACACCGCCGTATCATGCGGACGGAAAAACAGCCAGGCCGTCTGAAGGCGTAGCGCCTGTTCCACATCTTGGGTCAAGACAACCTTGAGCTGCTTATGCGGCAAATAACGCGCCAAAGCCAAGGGCAGCGAGCCTTGAGACAGATTGAGCCAACGGGATTTTTCACGGGGTTTGGGAATCGGATAGGTCATGACAAAACAGTTTGTAATAAATAAATAAATAAATACAAGCACCATAGGCCGTCTGAAAAATTTTCAGACGGCCTTTAGCGATCAAATCAATTTTCAATTTTACTGGATACAGGTTTAAAAGAATATAAGGCCTTACAATCAGACGGCCACGCCTGCCAGTTTTCCAATAAATCCGGTTATCACCAATGCCGCAACGCCCCACAGACACACGCGCAAAACGGCAGGAACGACAGGCGCGCCGCCAAGCTTGGCGGAAACATAGCCCAGTCCGGCCAGTCCGCACAAAGTGGAAACTGCCAAGGCCGGAACAATGGCGCTAGAAGCTGTCAATGCGACCAGTAACGGCAAAATCGCTCCGGCACAAAATGAAGCGGCAGAAGCCAGCGCAGCCTGCATGGGTTGGGCGGCAGAGGTTTCGGTAATGCCGATTTCGTCGCGCGCGTGGGCGGCGAGTGCATCGTGTTCCATCAAGGCTTTGGCCACCTCTGCGGCAAGCGCATCGGACAAACCGCGGCGGCGGTAAATTTCCATCAGCTCTTCAAGTTCGGCATCAGGATTATTTGCCAATTCGTAGCGTTCTTTGTGCAAATCGGCTTTTTCCGTATCCGATTGGCTGGACACGGAAACATACTCCCCCGCCGCCATTGACACCGCACCCCCGATAAGCGCCGAAACGCCCGTCAAAAGCAGGGTTTGGAAATCTGGCGCGGCAGCGGCTACGCCCGTCAACAGCGAGGCAGTAGAAATCAGGCCGTCATTGGCACCCAATACGCTTGCCCGAAGCCAGTTGTTGCGGTCGCTGAAATGGCGTTCGCTGTGGTGTGAATACATATATGCTCCGATAAATTGGCTGTTTCCAGATGATGATAACATTGTATTGTTTTTTGAAATCAATGTCAGTTTATCCCTTCAAATCAAGCATTCTTAAATCTTTCTACTGCCATTTCAACCTATAAAAACCAACACTCCTCTTTGGATTTTTTCAGACGGCCTTAACGCTTTTATAAGCAAATTTATTGTTCCAAGTCATGGCATTATCACAAGACAGTTTTGTGCTGCTTGGTTTATTGGCTTAAAGATGCTATCTTTATGAATCTTTCCACTCCTCAATCCATTGAAAGGATGTATCATGTCCGAAGAAAACAAAATCAAAGTAAACGATTTGCCTGAAGAGAAAAAAGAGCAAACCGAAGAAACTGAACTGCCCGTTATCAACAACGAAGAAAAACGCGGCGGTCATGGCGAAGGCGGTTGCTGCGGCGCATGCGGCGGCTAAATCTTCCCGACAAAGCCTCCGAGGCCGTCTGAAAAGTCTTACTTTTCAGACGGCCTTTGTGGGGGACTGTTAGTTTTTGCACAAGGAACAAATAGAGTAAAAAAACGCTGAAATCTCGGAAAGACGTGGATTTCGGCGTTTTTTTGTATCCGGAAAAGTTACGCCAGTTTTTTCACGAAACCGCGCCGGAATGCGCGGTTTTCTGTTTAAAGCTGACGAGATTAGGGAATTTTTAAAACTGTTTTAAGAGGTTTTTAAAATGGATTTAATCAATACTCCGGCCATACCACTCAACACGGCCTATGATGGCGATGTCGTCTTGGGTATTGCTTAAATCTATTTCAAACGGTGCGTAACGTGGATTTTCGGACGTTACAAGCAGTTTGCCCGGTATGCGTTGCACACGTTTGACAAAGAGGTCATTGCCTATACGCAAGACATATAGGCCGTCACGCGGGTCGGTTTCGGCGTGATTGATGAGGATGGAGTCCCCATGATTGAGCACGCCCTCCATCGAATCGCCTTTAACGGTAATTACAGACAGCTTTTCCGGCTGTTTGGTCACATAGTTGTCAATCCAATATTTCCGGAAGGCCAAGCAGAATAAAGGTTCTTCGCCGAAGACCGGTGCGCCATACCCTGCTGCTGCGGCTACGTTGTAGCGCGGCACGAATACAAACTCCGACAAGTCGACAGGGTTGCCCATAGTGTCGGTGATTCCATCAGAATTTCTGCTTACAGAGAATGCTCCGGCGTTTTCCGGCCTGGCTTTATCGAGATACGGTAAGCCTTTGCCGGTCAGCAGCCAGTTTAAATCACAACCGGTAACTTCTTGAATTTTTACTAGGTAATCGGCTGTTGGGATAGCTCCCTCTTTCCAAACTCTATTAAATCCAGAAGCCGACATTTCTATTTTGTTATAGATGTCAGATGGCTTAGCCCCATGAGGCCAAAGAAATTTGAGCCTATCTAAAAAAGTATCCATAGCATTCCTGATATAACTCATTTAAGCAAAACATTAAGCAAAAAACAAACTCTTTTGCTTAAATAAGATTACTCAAATAATCAATATGTTGTAAAAATAATCACGTTTTTGAGAAAAATATTTTAGCAAAAGAGTTGCAGGAAACTGTTTTGCTAAATATAATTCACTCACTTACTAAATAACAGCGGTTAATAAACCTACTTAATTAAGGAATTGCGAGAATGAAAAAAAAGCAAGAAACCATGACTGATTGGCATCGTGCTGACATTGTGGCTCGTCTTAAAAAGGCAGGCTGGTCTGTAAGAGCGTTATCTATCGAGGCTAATTTAGCACCAAATACATTAGGGAAAGCTTTAGATGCTCCTTATCTGAAAGGCGAAAGAATCATTGCAGCAGCAATTGGAGTACCCGCAGAAGAAATCTGGCCATCTCGTTTTGAGAAACGAAACCATAAGTCAACCTTCCCAAGATCTATAAATAGATAACTGTTTTGCTAAATAGTTCCAAAAGAGTAACGCATTTAAGCAAAAATAGAAAGCGGAAAAAATGAAAATATCTGCATCTGATATTGCGAAATTAGGAATTCCGAGCCTACCAACTGATAGACAAGGGATTGAATACCATGCCAAGAAAAATAATTGGCAACACTGTTTTGAGCAAATAGGAAGAGGCCGTCCTAAAAAACTGTATGAAATCGCTTCCCTCCCTGCCGAAATCCGCGCCGCCATTATGAAACGGCAGTCGGACGAGCTGGCGGAGAAGATGCCGAAAACCCTGCCCCAAGTCAGACCGGGTACGGCGATGTCGGCTCAGGTACTGGCTGAAGCGGCCAAGCTGTTGAACGAGAAACAACGGTCGGTGGCGGATGCGCGATGTGCGGTGGTGGCGGCGGTGTTGGGGATTAAATATCAATACGGTTGCTCTGCGAAGGCTGCGGTGGCTCAGTTTTTGGGCTTGCTGGCAGAAGGTAAATTGGACGCGGTCACGCTCGGTAACTTGGAAAAGGCCAATGACCGCAGCCGGTCGGCAAAGGTTGGCGAACGTACTTTAGACGGCTGGATTTCTGCTTATTTGAAAGCGGAAAACGCGACGGAGCGGTTGGTTGCCTTAGCTCCGAAGACGACGAAGGCGGTCAAGCCGATTGAGAGCTACGGTTGGTTGCCGATGTTTATGCAGTTTCACAATATTCCGTCGGCTCCGAAACTGGCACACAGCTACCGCCGGTTTGTGCAGTGGGCAGAAGCGGAAAATATGCCGGTTAACGATGTACCTACCTTGAGTATGGTGCGGCGCGTTTGGGACAAGCTCCCGTTGATTATGCAGGAGCGCGGCAGGAAAACGGGGGCGGCTTATAAATCGCTGCTGCCTTATGTGAAACGTGATTGGGGGGCTTTGAAGCCTAACGATGTTTGGATCGGCGACGGCCACAGCTTTAAAGCGAAGGTGGCACATCCGGTACACGGCAGGCCGTTTAAGCCGGAAGTGACGGTGATTATTGATGGTTGTACGCGGTTTGTGGTGGGTTTTTCGGTTTCGTTGGCTGAAAGTTGTGTGGCGGTATCGGACGCTCTGCGTATCGGGGTCAAGCACTTTGGTTTGCCGATTATCTACTACTCGGATAACGGTGGCGGTCAGACAGGCAAGACGATAGACCATGAAATCACGGGTATTACGTCCCGATTGGGTATCCGCCATGAAACGGGTATTGCGGGCAACCCGCAAGGTCGAGGCATCATTGAGCGATGGTGGAAAGACAATCTGATTGAGATGGCGCGCCAGTATGAGACGTTTGCGGGCGCGGGGATGGACAGCAGTACGAAGAACCTGATGTACCGCAAGATGGAAAGTGCGTTCAACGCCTTGGAAAAAGGCAAGGATTTGACGGAGGAACAACAGAAATATTTGAAAAAACTGCCGAGCTGGTCGCGTTTTATTGCGGATGTGGTCAAGTGTATCGACGAATACAACAACCGCCCGCATGGCGAGCTGCCCCGACATCCTGACGGCGGGCATTATACGCCGAAGGCTTATCGGGAAATGAGGCTGGAACAGGACGGGATCGCGCCGGATATGTTGTCGGCGGAGGAGCTGGCGACGATGTTTATGCCGCAAGAGGTGCGAAAGGTACAGCGCGGTTGGCTGGATTTGTTCAACAACTCTTATTTCTCGACCGAGCTGGCGGAGTATCACAAGGACGAGGTACGGGTCAGCTACGATTTGAGCGATGCGTCGGTGGTCAATGTGTTTGATATGGACGGCAAGTTCATCACGAAGGCACAAGTCAACGGCAATAGCCGCGAGGCTTTCCCGACGGCGCGTATCGACCAACTGGCGGAAAAACGCCGAAAAGGCAAAATCAAGCGGGCGGAAAATGCAATCAAGCTCGCGAATGCGGAAGTCAATCCGGCTTTGGAACAGGCTGCGGTTTGGGACGAGCTGGGACATTTGGGCGGAAACGTCATCGAGGCGGAGTATGCGGTATTGCCGAAAACGGGCACAGACAATTTTGTGTTGTTTGAGGCGGATAGAAGTTAAAACGGTTTTAAACCTCTTTTAAAAGGACTAAAAAAATGAAACAAATCAATCATACATTGCAACAAAAACTGGCTGAATTTAAAGCCAAATCAGGCATGAATCAAACCCAACTTGCACGAGGTATCGGTACTTCGCCGGCATCCATCAGTATGTATCTGAACGGCACTTATGCGGAAAAAGGCGGGAATTATGAAACCATCGAGCCGAAAATCGAGGCGTTTTTGGAAGTGCAGGACAGTAAGGCGCAACGTGAAGAGCTGGTGTTGGGTTTTGTATCGACTAAGACGACACGACGTATTGCAGAAGTGATGCGCGATGCGCACGAAGGCGGCGAAACGGTGGTGATCTACGGTCAGGCAGGTTTGGGCAAGACGCAGGCGGTCAAAAACTACTGCGAGAAAAACCCTGCGGCCATCCTGATTGAGGCTAATCCGAGCTTTACAGCACTTGTCCTAATGCGCAAGTTGGCGACGGCGGCGAAGGTATCGGCGATGGGCAGCCTGAATGATTTGTTTGAGTCTGTATCTGACCGCCTGCGCGATTCGGGCCGTCTGATTGTGGTCGATGAAGCGGAAAACCTGCCCTTGCGCGCCCTTGAGATTATCCGCCGACTGCATGACGACACGGGTTGCGGGTTGGTTTTAAGCGGTATGCCCCGACTGGTGGCTAATTTGCGCGGTAAGCATGGCGAGTTGGTACAGCTTTATAGCCGAGTGTCGGTTGCGCTGAATTTGGGCGACTCGATGCCGGATGAAGAATTGGAAGAAATTGCACGGGCAGCCATGCCGGAAGCTGATGATGCGACGATTGCGGAACTGGTTAAACAAAGCAACGGCAATACGCGACGGATGAGCAAGTTGATGCGCGGCGCGGTACGAACGGCAAACAAAAACGGCATCAAAATGCAATCGGGCATCATCAAAAAATACTCGACATTGATTATCCGATAGGTCGTCTGAAACGGTAAGTCTTTGACAGGGCTATATATTTTTTTACTCTATGATTTTAATAAGTTATTGTTTTAAAAGGAAAACGCAAAATGCAAGTTTTGAAAAAAGTTGATTGGAAGATGTTTGTGGCGCCACGTTTTTGGCGGTATGTGCCGGTCGGAATGGTGGTCGGGGTGTGGTGTTTTGTGGGTGGAATGGCGTTGTATGGCTGTACCCAAGAACCCGAACCGGTTGCGAAAGAGCCGACTAAGGTCGAGTCGATGGAAATACGAGCTGATTTGGAAGTTTTGAAAATAGAAAGCGCCTACGAGGCAATGAGTGTGGAGCAGAAGATGGAAGGAGTGGTTTATGAATAAGTTTAGAAGGCCTAAACGGGGACTTAGCCGAATCAAGAAATTGGCATTGAAACGGGCGGTCGAGGAAATCCGCGCCAAATACGGCGAGCGGGCGATTATGAAAGGTTGGAAACCACAGGAGGTACAAAAATGATGGAAATTTGGATGATTTGGATGATTTTAGGGGCTGCGCTGGGCGCGGTGATCGGGATGTTTATCTACGCGGAGGGCATCTTGCTTGAAAACGAGCGTCTGCGCGGGATTTTGAGAGTGGAAGTTGCAGGACGGGAGGTATTGGAAGCGTGGATGGACGCGGCATACCGCAGCCGTAAAGGGGGTGGGAAATGTTAACCAAGTTAAAACCCTGCCGCGTATGCAAACAAATGAAGCCTGAATCGGCGTTTGCGTGGACTTTGGACAAAAACGGAGTACGGAAGCGAACCCAACGTTGCGCGAAATGTTGGGCGGAGCAGATGGAAAAGGAGGCTCGGGCAAATATGGAACGGCATCGAGAAGAACGCGGGACAAAGTTGGAATGGGGACGACCTGCCGTCGCCCGCTCGGTTTGGGGCGACAGTTGGCCTACCGCTCCTGAGATTATGGATAACCGGTACTGGACGGCAACGGACACGCGCAAAGCGGATGCCGAATGGGCGTTGAAATTTAGGGAGTCTGCGAAATGAGCTTCAAAAGACGGAACAACGATTGGCAGGCATGGGGACAACACCGCCGGCGAGCAACGAAGTTTATGGTGAAGCGAAACCGCGAACAGGAAGTCGCCGAATATCAGGCGCAGTTTGAAGATAAGGACGGCAAAGGTCGTCTGAAAACGGAAGGAAACAAAGATGAATGAAAAAGATTTGGTCGAATGGCTCGAAGACCGTGGCGAGCTGATGGTTATGAAGAAGGACGGCGAGGGTTTTGTGATTGCCGCCCGCGCGCCGGACGGTATTTGGAAAACGGCGGAGGCGGCAACGCTGACAATGGCAATAGAAGCTTGGGAGGAAATACGATGAAGGTATTAGATCCGTGTTGCGGCAGCCGGATGATGTGGTTCGATAAAAATAACCCTAAAGCTGTTTTCGGCGATAAACGCAAAGAAACCCATCTACTGAAAGACCGAAAATATCTGCGCAAACTGGAAATTACTCCCGATGTGGTTATGGATTTTACAAATATCCCTTTCCCTGACAGCACGTTCGCAGTAGTGGTTTTCGATCCGCCTCATTTACAAAGAGCGGGAGAAAAATCTTGGCTTGCAAAAAAATATGGGGTGTTGGGCAATGAGTGGAGAGAAGATTTGTGTAAAGGGTTTGCTGAGTGTTTCCGGGTATTGCGTCCTGAAGGCATATTGATTTTTAAGTGGAGTGAAAATCAAATCCCTGTGAAAGAGATTCTTGCTCTGACTAACGTAGAACCACTTATTGGACACGTTAGCATGAAACATAAGCAAAACCAAACGCAGACCCATTGGATAACATTTTTGAAGGAAGAAGCGTCATGAGTATTGGAATGATGATTTATCTCTTGATCTGTGGGCTGATTGGTTTGGCACTGGTGGTTTTGGCTCTGACGAGCATGATTGAAAACTGGTTTAAACAACGGACTAAAGCTGTTGTTTTGGATGCCTGCAGTATGTTTTGGGGGCTGGTTGTTGTCTTTGTGGCGTTTTTGGCGATTCTCGGGGTGGTTAAATGAACATCAAATGCCCAAACTGCGGGGCGGTACACAGCTTGGACAGCTTAATCAATGACGCAGACGCATCGGCTGTATTGAGGGCTGTGTTGGAAATGGACGTGGAGATGGGTAAGGCGGCGATACGTTATGTCGGCTTGTTCAGACCCGCTAAATCGCAGCTCTCTTGGTCTCGCACGGCGAAGCTCTTGAACGAACTGCTGTCGATGATGAAAGCGCAGACTGCGGAGCGCGACGGGGTGTCCTCCCCCGCTCCCGCCGAGGCTTGGCTGCACGGCTTTAACGAAACGGTCAACGCCCGCGACCAAGGTCGTCTGAAACTGCCCTTAAAGTCGCATGGTTATTTACTGGAGATTGTCAGCCAGTGGCAGGGATCGGGATTGCCCTCTCCCCAGCCCTCTCCCACGGGGAGAGGGGGCGAAGGCAGCACACCATCCAAGCTACGGCAGGGTGTGGCAGCCTTGGGCGCATGGGCCGGTGAAGATTGGGCAAAACAGGAAATCGCGTCAGGATTTGCATTGCTCGCCGCGCTCAATCTGCCCAACCGCCCCGCAGCGCAAGACCTGCCGGTAATTGCAGAGATTTGGTATCGGAAACTGAAGGAGACAAACGAAATCGTCTCGCCGGAGTATGACCCGATACGGATTCAGACGGGGTTTAAGGTGTTGCAGGCGGCGGAAACATGGCCGCAACCCGCCGAACTGCTCCGAAACCTGCCGCCACGGTTGATACCCAGGGCGATGCTGGCAAAGCCCGCGCCGGACAAGGAAAAAGGTCGTCTGAAAATGGCAGAAGTGAAAGATGTTTTAAACAAGAAAGGTCATTGAAATGAAGAAGTGGAAAATTGAAATCAAAGAAACTGAAAGCGGTGTAGTAATCGATGCGCCGTTTATCACCGCAAGTGATGAGATGACGGCGTTGGAGTGGGCGGTAAAAGAAATTGTTGCGTTTACTGCTTATGCGTTGGCTGCTGCGGCGACATCCGAAGATTATGTCGAGGGCGCAAAAGAGCGGATTGCAGCCGCCGAACAAGGGCTTTTTGATATTAAAAACGAAGGACAATCAATTAATTAATCAGGAAAGGACAAAGAAAATGGCTAAACAACGTATCAAACAAGCGGCAATCGAAGCCGCACAAGACAAAACCGAGGTAACGGCGCATATCCGCACCATCGGCGACCTGAACCGCGAAATCAAACGCTTGGAAACCGAAGCGGGAGATAAAAAAGCGGTGATTGAAGAAGAGTACGCCACGCTTGCCGCGCCGCTGAAAGCCGAGTCGGAACGCCTGACCGCCGCTGTCGCCGCCTACTGCGAGGCACACAAGGACGATCTGACGGAAAACGGCAAGACCAAGACGGTGGATTTTGTGACCGGACTCGTCAAATGGCGCATCCGCCCGCCTAGTGTCAAAGTAACAGGCGTTGCCGCCGTCTTGGCTTGGATGTCGGAAAAAACGGCATATCAAAGCTTTATCCGCACCAAGCAGGAAATCGACAAAGACGCCATCCTGAATGAGCGTGAGCAGTTTGCCAATGGTCAAGTGCCGGGGATTAAGATTGTGTCGGGGCTTGAGGATTTTGTGATTGAGCCTACGGAGCAGGAGCTTACCTAGCCGGTTCAAATAGGCTTTAACCCATGATTAAAGGTTGTCTGAAAACAGTTTAAAACCTGTTTCAGACGACCTTTTTTCATGTCCTACATTCAGGCTGCTTTCTCTTCCTGCTCGTACACGGCGTTGTAGAAAGCGGCGGACAGCTTGTCGGCTTTCTCGGAGGCGGTTTCAATCACGGCAGACAAACCGTCTTCGATTCCTTCCATGTCCATATCCAAAACTTTCAGATGGTTGAGCGTGAACACCAGCAGGTTCAGGGCTTTGAGGCTGTCTTGGTCGAAAGTCAGAGTATAGGTGGTATTCATGGCTCACACCTCCTCTTCTTTCTGTTTTCGGTCAAGTATGTTGGCGTATTCGGACAACACCAGCAGCAGGCAGCCGCATTGCTCCATCTCTTCACGCGCCATTGCTTTGCGGTCCAACAGGTTGGTGCCGATAAAATTCAAAGCGTTTGAAAGCTGGTTCAAGGCAAATTCGGTATTCATGGCTTAACCCTCCAATCCCAAAGACTGTTGACCGTGTGCCGCTGCCAAGGCGTGGCGGTTGCGGTATTTCGGGTCGGGGCGGTATTCGGTCAGACCCAAATCGGCGAGGTGTTTGAGGCGGTGGCGAACGTTGGACGGAGCAATACCCAAGAGCTTGGCGGCTTCCGCCTGATTCAAGCCCATTTCGATGTAGCGCAACAGGTGCGCCATATCGGGGCGGGCGGAAAGGTAGGCGGTTTTGAGTTTTTCTAATGCCGGCGCGTGGCGGCGGGCAACTTCGGCTTCCAGGGCATTGAAGGCGGCGATGTATTTTTCCTTCCACTGCGCGGCTGCCGAGCCGGTAAAGCCCATGCACAGGAACACGAAACCGTCGCGGGTGATTTCGTACATCGGGCGTTGCTCGCCTTTTGCGTCGGTGTATCCAACGGGCGCAAAATTGCGCTCGTTAAATTCTTTAGAGCATTCAAGATGTTGGATTGCACGGAGAATGTCTTTGTGTTTCTTGCCGAAGTGGTTGCTGATTTCTAAAGAGGTGGTAACCAAACGGTCGCCGGAAATGCGTACTAAGGTTTGAGTTGTCATGATATAATGACCTTTCTGTTTACTCGGTTAAATGGACAGGAAAAGGATTCTGCTAAAATCGCTTTTCCATATTCCCCGCCAAGTTCGCGCTTGGCGGGGATTTCTGTAACGGCGTTTGCCGTTGGAAGAATAATAAACGTGGACACGTTAAGAGTCAATTACTTTTTGATTTTTTCTTTGATGATTGATTTAACCCATTGGGAAAAATCGATATTTTGGGCATATTCCAAAAGTTCTTTTTCCGTTTCGGCATTGAACGAGACTTTCTTAATTACCCGTTTCTGCTCGTAACGCTTTCGGTTTTCTGCCAACTTTTCATCAACCATAGGCAAACTCCTTGATTTTCAGCACGTTCTATTTTAAGATTGGGACTGGGCGGTGTGCTGACCGCCCAGCTGGTTATCCCTAGTAAGCGTTACTGCTTGCCAACATCAGGACAACCAAGATGAGAATCTGAAGGTAGGACTTCATTTTCTTCTCCCAGTAGAGCCCCGCTTCGGTGGGGCTTTTCCCGTATCGGGCTTTACTGCCCCGATGAATTGAATTATAAACGTGGACACGTTAAAAGTCAACCCTTTCCCCAATAAAATCAAAGAAAAATGCCGTCTGAAACGTTTTCAGACGGCCTTTTTTATGTCTGCCCGTTTCGCAAAAAAACAGTGGTTTACTACAACATATAGTATTTTATCTGTATAATATGCTTTAATTAATCAATATATTGTGTTTTAGGGGTTTGGAATGCGCCGTGCGTTGATTGCGAAAATTAAAATCGCTCAAAAGGAGCTTGGCTTGGATGATGCGACGTATCGCGCGGTCTTGGAGCGCGTGACGGGAAAGCGGTCGTGTACCGAGTGCAGTATCCCCGAGCTGGAACGCGTAGTAGAGGATTTGCGCCAGCATGGGTTTACGCCGAAAAAAACGGCAGGCCGTCGCCCGAACCGCCGAAGCTCTGCCGATCCTATGATGCGGAAAATCGAAGCCCTGCTGCTGGATAACGGCTGGAGCTGGAATTATGCGCACGGTACGGCGAAAAAAATGTTTAAGGTTGACCGCGTGGAATGGTTGTCCGACGGCAATATGCACAAGCTGGTGGCGGCGTTGCAGATTGCTGCGAACCGAAAGAAGAAGGAGGCATAGGAATGAGTGTAAGTTGGGAAATGACAGAGCAGGACTTTGAGGATGTGAAACATCTTCTGCCGCAGAGCGTGGTGGCGATGATTACGGTCATCGGGCTTGAAGCGGCGTTTCACATGGTCAAGGTTTGGGGCGGGACGAATTACCCGATTTCCAATCGCCGCCGCAATACGCGCCAGAGCCGAATCTTACACGCACAACTGGTCGAGGACATTGGCGAGGAGGCTGCGGGACGATTGGAGCGAGCTTATGCCGGTCAACCTTTCTTGGCCATTCCTCGCTGCTGGGACGCGATGCGCGAGCTGCGCAATCGATTTATCCGCCGGCAGTATGATGCGATGAGTGCGGAGGGTTTGAGCGATTTGATTATTGTGCGCGAGCTGGTATTGGCTCATCGCCTGTCTACGCGCAATATCCGATACATTTTGAAAGAGGCCGACCGCGAGGCGGCGGCAAGAGCGCAGACGGATTTATTTGCAGCTTGATTGTGTTGTGTGTTTCTTGTGAGTGGACCTTTGCCCTGCTTTTTGCAGGGCTTTTTTTTGTCTGCGGAACAGTAAGTGCATTTGTGCCGACCGTCTTATGCCGTCTGAAAAGGTTAAATAAGGTTTTGAAAATAAATTGTGATTTGATTTTCGGAGATGTTTATGGGCAAAACTGTAACTTTAACCGCCGGACACAGCAACACCGACCCGGGCGCGGTCAACGGAAGCGACCGTGAGGCGGACTTGGCGCAGGATATGCGCAACATCGTGGCATCTATCTTGCGCGATGACTACGGCTTGACCGTTAAAACCGACGGCACGGGCAAAGGCAATATGCCGCTGCGCGATGCGGTCAAGCTGATTCGCGGCTCAGATGTGGCGATTGAGTTCCACACCAATGCGGCCGCCGCGAAAACGGCCACTGGCATTGAGGCGTTGAGTACGCCGAAAAACAAACGCTGGTGTCAGGTGTTGAGCAAAGCTGTTGCCAAGAAAACCGGCTGGAAACTGCGCGGCGAAGACGGCTTTAAACCCGACAATGCGGGCCAGCATTCGCGCCTGGCTTATGCACAAGCCGGCGGCATTGTGTTTGAGCCGTTTTTTATCAGTAACGACACTGATTTGGCCTTGTTTAAGACTACTAAATGGGGCATCTGCCGCGCGATTGCGGACGCGATTGCGATGGAATTGGGAGCGGCGAAGGTATGAAAAAGTCTTTGATTGCTTTATGTATTGCCCATTATGCAAAGTTTAAAAACGGTTTTGGCGTCCCGCCGTTACCTGAAATCAAAATCACGCCAAGCCCTGTTCGGGTAGGCTCTTTAAAACAACATCCGAGCCTGCGCTTGGGTAAATCAGGCGTGGCAGCCGCGAAACGTGCGGCGCGTAAACGCAAGGCGAGAAAGTAAGAAATATGATTGACGGTTGGGATGGTTATTAAGATGCGCATTTTTGACATTTTCAAAAACCCCGCGACAGGAGGCATTTCACATTCGAAGTTATGGGCAAACGTTGCCTGCGCGGCGGGGACGTTTAAGTTTGTGATGTTGCCCGATCCATCGGCGGAAATTTGGGCGGTGTATTTGGGCATTGTCGGCGGCTATGCGGTGGCGCGCTCGTTTGTCAGCGTCAAACGTCAGGAGGTCGAGAATGAATCTCGTGAAACTGCTGGCGAATAACTGGCAGCCGATTGCCATCATCGCACTTATCGGCACGGGTTTGGCGGTGTCGCACCATCAAGGCTACAAGGCAGCCTTTGCCAAACAGCAAGCGGTCATCGACAAGATGGAGCACGATAAGGCGCAAGCCCTGCTGTTGTCGGCTCAAAACTATGCGCGCGAATTGGAACAGGCGCGTGCGGAAGCTAAAAAATCTGAAGTCAAGGCGCACGCCGTCGGCATGGCTTTGGCGAAAAAACAGACGGAAGTCAGCCGTCTGAAAACGGAAAACAAAAAGGAAATCGAAAATGCGCTTACTCAAGACCGCCAAAAAGCAGGCAGCAGTTGTATTGACGGCTTTGGCTCTCACAGCCTGCAGCTCTACAACCGCGCCCTCGGCTACGGAAATTAAGGTTGTCGAAAAGGCGGTCATGCCGATACCGCCTGCCGCGTTAATGGTCGCACCGGTGCGCCCGAATGCGCCGAAAGACGGCAAGACGGCCATGCTGTTGGAACACGCCGCCGAGTTTGGCGGCTATGTTGCCGAACTTGAAAACCAAAATCAGGCTTGGCGCGATTGGGTCAACAGTCAAGCGGAAGTTGACGGTTCGGAGGGTGCGCGATGACGACTTATCGTGATTTGGTGCAACGCACGGTCGCCTGCCGTCATGCGGACTTGGAATTGGGCTTAAGCCGCGCACGCGAACAAGAGCCGTTTGTCATCCATGTTTCCGACCTGTTGGATAAGGCAGGCATTGAGTACGCGGTACGCATGGATAAGGATTTTCAGACGACCTTTTGTGTGGAGTTTTCCGCGATCGCCCCTGCTGATGTGATTGGTATTTTGCGAAAGTATTATTCAGTCTTTTTTGACGGCCAAAAGGTCGAGGCGGCGAGCCGAAATCCCGAAGGCTATGCGGTGCGTATCGTATTTGGCGATGTGCCTGTTTAAAGGGGTTTTAAATGGATTTTGAATTTGGATTTAGGACCCTGTGGCCGATTGCGACAGCGGCGTTTTGGTTTTGGGTCAACGGCATTTCAAGCCGTCTGAAAGAGGCGGACAAGCGTATCGACGATCTTAAAGAGGAGTTGCACGCGGTCAAGCTCTCTTATCACACCAAGCAGGATGCCAAGGCAGACAGCACTAATATTGCGGCGGCCTTGGAACGAATTGAAAACAAGTTGGAAAAAGTAAACGAAAAACTGGACAGGAAAGCGGACAAATCATGAGCGACCCGATTTTAGAAGCCTTGGCGCGTATCGAAGCCAAGCAGGATGACCTGCTTGCCAATCAGGCGCGCATGGACGAGGAATTGCAGCAAATTAAGAAAGACTGCAAGAAATCTGCTGCGGTTTATGGTGGTCTTGGCGGCGTGATTGTAACGACGGGTTGGGAACTGCTGCGAGCCAAGTTCGGAGGCTGATATGGCACACCCGAAAGAAACCCGCGAAAAGCTGCGCCGACTGTACGTCAGCGACGGGCAAACACTCGAAATCGCGGCGATGATGTGCGAAATCCCGACTGCGACCGCCCGTAGCTGGAAACGCGCCGCCAAAGAGACCGGCGACGATTGGGACAAAGTACGCGCCGCCTACACGCTGGCGGGCGGAGGTATCGAAGACTTGAGCCGCTCGCTGTTGGCGGGGTTTTTGGTGCAGTACCAATCGACGATGACGATGTTGCAAGACACGTCGGTCGAGGAGCTGATGCCGTCCGAGCGCGCCAAATTGTTGGCGAGCCTGTCGGATGCGTTTACAAAGACCGTAGCCGCAAACGCCAAAGTGATGCCGGAAACGTCAAAATTGGCGACGGCGATTGAGGTGTTGGAATTGTTCGGAGAAGTGGTCAAGGAGCGATACCCACAACACTTGCAGGCTTATGTCGAGTTGGTCGAGCCGCTGGGCGTGGAAATTGAAAAGAAATACAGGTAAGCGATATGCAAAAAGTTGAATACACGCATAAGGGCTGGTTTTTATTTTGCCCGATTTGGATTGCCGATTGGGAAAGTGAAACTCCTGTTGTCGCACCACGCTATAAGCTGGAGCCGTTGTTTTGGCTGGCCGACCAGTTTTTTTACTTTATGTCGTCCATGAATGAAATGAAAACGGGAGAGCCGTTGCCCTTTTGTTTCATGGTTAATCAAAAGCCGCTGAAAAAGCCGGTTGTCCACTATTACGAATAAAACATGAAGTCCAAAGAGTTTTTAAAGTCGCTTGCCGAATACGCCGCCCAACTCCGCCAAACCATCGAGGCGGAGGCGGACGGCTTTGATGCGTCACCGGCAGCCATTGCTGAGCGTCGGGCGAAAGTATTAGACCCTGTGCATGGTTACGAATATTTCGTCAATACCTACTTCCCTCATTACGTCAGGTCGTCTGAAAAGTCGGAACTGCATGAATTTCTGTTTTCCCGCCTGACCGAAATCCTACAACAGCCCGAAGGCATCAACGAAGCAGACGCTGCTCCGCGTGGCGAAGCAAAATCGACGCTGGTTACGCGTTTATTCTCGCTTTGGACGGTGATTACCGGCGCGAAAAAGTTTATCGTCATCGCGATGGACAGCATCGACCAGGCATACCCAATGCTTGAAGCCATCAAGGCGGAACTTGAATTTAACCCGCGTTTAAAAACCGACTTCCCCGAGATGTGCGGACAAGGTCGGGTTTGGCAGGCGGGGACGATTGTTACCGCATCCAACGTCAAAATCCAAGTCTTCGGCTCGGGTAAGAAAATGCGCGGCATGGTGCATGGTGCATTCCGCCCCGACCTTGCCATCCTTGACGATATCGAAAACGACGAGATGGTGCGCAACCCCGACCAGCGCGACAAGCTGGAAATGTGGCTTAAACAAACCGTCTTGCCGTTAGGCGCGGTCGGTACCAAGTTTGATGTGATTTATATCGGCACCATCCTGCACTACGACAGCGTGTTGAGCCGTACTTTGAATAACCCGTTTTGGAGTACGCGGAAATTTAAGGCGATGAAACGCTGGCCTGATCGCATGGATTTGTGGGACAGATGGGAGGAGCTTTACCGAAATGACGGCGCGGCGGTAGCCGAAGCGTTTTATCTCGCCAACAAAGACGAGATGGAGCGCGGCGCGCAAACAAGCTGGGCGGCTCGCGGCGTGTTGGCGCTGATGAAAATCCGCGCCCGCGACGGTCATGCGACATTTGACAGCGAGTATCAAAACGACCCGGTCAGTGGCGAAGATGCGCCGTTTGCCGAAAACATCAAATACTGGTCGGAGTTGCCGGACGATTTGGTGTACTACGGCGCACTCGACCCGTCATTGGGTAAAGCGGGCGCGGGGCGCGACCCGTCGGCGATTTTGGTCGGCGGTTATCAGAAATCAACAGGCCGTCTGTTCGTAACCGTTGCCCAAGTAAAAAAACGCCTGCCCGATTTGATTATTGAGGACGTGATCCGCATCCAAAAAGAGGCGCGGGTCAAGCCTGTTTTGTGGGTGGTGGAGACGGTGCAATTCCAAGAGTTTCTCAAGGATGAGCTGATTAAGCGCGGGGCGCGGTCGGGTGTGCATATCCCCGTGCGCGGTATCAAGCCGTCATCGGACAAGATGTTGCGGATTGAGACTTTGCAGCCACACATGGCAAACGGGTTGATTTTGCTCAAACCCGACCAAAAGACCTTAATCAGCCAGTTGCGCCACTTCCCAAAAGCCGACCACGACGATGGACCCGATGCGCTTCATATGCTGTGGATGGCGGCAACAACGGGCAATGTGTCAAACAGAGCACGTGCGATTGATTTACCTGCGCCGATGTTGGAAATGTGATTTTAAGGTCGTCTGAAACCGTTTTCAGACGGCCTTTCGGAGTAAGAAATATGTTCGGATTGATTAAAAGCGCAACGCGGAAAACCGCCATCAAGACATTGACGAGCGCGACCGAAGATGCGCTGGAAAGCCTGTTTTCCAATATGGAGGGCACGGACGCGCTGCTTTCGCGTCTCGGCGTGGACAGACAGCAGGCGTTGGATGCGGTGTCGGGCGACGATGAGGTCGCCGCCTGTTTGGAGGATTTGCATTCCGCCATGCAGAACAAGGCGTGGCGCATTTATGGCGAGGACTTGAGCGACGAAGACAAAGACCGTCTATGGAAAACGCTTAAACGCCACCTGCCCGCGCTTGCCGAAATCGTCCTGACGGCGCGTCTGGGCGGCTATGGTGTCGGTCGGTACGTTTATCAGCCCGAACCCGACGGCTTTTTGACGATTAAGCATATCAGCAACAAAAGCGGCGAATTGGCGAAATACGTTCCCTACCGCGACGGTTCGCTGGTGTATCGCGGCAGCGGCGGTGAGGAAGCCTGCAATACGGACGTGCTGTATCTCTTTATTACCCACCGCGCCACTTCAACCAATCCTGCGGGCGAAATGGCGGCGGCGCGGCTGTATGCGCCGGTTGCGTTGCGTAAAAAAGGCTTTATTTATGCGGCACAATTCATCACGCGCTACGCCCAGCCGTATTTGATTGCCAAAATCCAAGCCAACAGCAACGACGACCACGACAGTTTCATGAGCCGTTTTTACCGTTTTGTGAGCGGCGGCGCATTGAGCATCGAACGCGAAGACGATGTGATGATGCTGCAAAACAGCGCGGACGGTCAGGCATTCCGCCGATTGGAAAACCTCGCCAATGTGCGCATCCAAAAAACGCTGTTGGGCAAGGTCAAAACCAGCGACCTTGAGACCGCCAGCCGCGCCAGTCAGGAAACCGAAGAAAACAACCGCGACGAGCGTATCGGCGCGTATCTCGCTCTGCTCTCCCGCGCTGCACAGCACTTTATCGACGCGCTTGTGATGGTCAACAACGCCTACGGCAAGCCGATTAATGCGCCCAAAGGCGTATGGTTTGAGTTTGAAGACGAAATCAAGGTTGATAAAACCCGAGCCGAACGCGACAAGATGTATATGGATACGGGGCAGCTCGTGTTGACCGAAACCTACTATCGCGACATCTTGGGCTTTGAGCCGGAACATTTCGAGCTGCGCGACCCGAAAGCGTCGTCTGAAAACCCTGCGCCCGCCAAATTCAGCCTGCGCCTGTCTGACGGCCTTGCCCATAATGCGCCCGATACGGCGGAGCAGGCAATCGCCCGACCGAAAATGGAGGCGGTGTTGGGTTTACTGGAAAGCTGCAAAGACTACGCCGAATTTGAGGCGAAGCTGTCCGAACTTGATTTGAGCAAGGGCGACAATCTCTTGATCCAGCGTTTGGTTTCAGACGGCCTTTCGGCTTGGGTTGACGGAGCAGGCGATGGACGGGATTGAATACAACTTCGCCGGCCTAGTCGATAAAGCTGCTTTCGAGCATTTCAAGGCTAAGAAAATCCTGCCCGGATTCAGTCATTACGATGTATGGCTATATCAACACAGCCTTGCCTTTACCGTCGCCAAGATGATGGACGCGGATATGCTCGCCGAAGTCAAAGATGCCATCGAATCCGCGCAGCAAAACGGCACGGCGTTTGCCGATTTTAAAAAGCGTTTAAAACCGTATTTGATGGCTAAAGGCTGGTGGGGCGAGCAAGTGATGACCGACCCGCTGGACGGCGAGCCGAAATTGGTACAGCTCGGCAGTACGCGCCGTCTGAAAACCATTTTTAACACCAATATGCAAACCGCCTTTGCGGCGGGGCAGTGGCAACGGATACAGGCAAACAAAAAAGCCCTGCCGTATTTGCGCTACAACCATTCCGCCGCCGGGCATCCGCGCGACAGCCATAAACGCTACTACGGGCTGATTTTGCCCGTCGAACACGACATCTGGAAAGTCATCTTCCCGCCCAACGGCTATGGCTGCAAATGCTCGGTTTCCGCGCTGACCCGTCGGCAGGCGGAACGCGAGGGCATCAGCGGCGAGCCTGATGTGGATATGGTCGAGTTTACCAATCCGCGCACAGGTCAAACGGTATTGATTCCCGACGACATCACGCCGAGCTTTGCACACAATCACGGCGACCGATTGGGCGCAATGGACGCGCTGTTTGGCGAGCGAAACGGCGAAGAGGCACTGGCCGCCATGATTGCCGAGCGCGAAGCGTGGCTGGACAAGCGGTACAGCGTGCCGTCTGATAAAGTAGCGGTGTTGGCTTTGCCGGACAAGGTATCGGAAAAAGAAGTGCGCAGGCTGACAAAAGAGCAGTCTGCCAACAATACCAAAGACCACGAAGCGAGAGCTGCGGCAGCGTGGCAGGCTGAAACGGGAGACAGGCTGGAAGTGTTCGATTTGCCTGTGGAGAAAGGTAAGGGTCAAGCCGATTACCTGATTGTTTCAGACGACCTGCCCCGTGAGCAATGGGTAAAACTAGATTTTATGTTTACCGAAAATCCCGACCGTGCGGAATTGATGAACCGTTATTTTGCACACACCACCGGGGCGTGGAATACTAAGGTCGATAAGATTCAGGAGCATTTTGATAAAGCCGATATTGTCCCGCTTGATTTACGACACTTGAATGCGGCAAACCGGCATAAATTGTTGCAGTATGTGTTATCATTGCCGAAAGAACAGCGGGATAAAGTCCGCTTATTGGTAAAAATATCGGAGTAAGTCATGCCGTCTGAACTGTATGTCAGCCGCGAAGTAAAAGTATTTTTAGGCGGAAAAACCGCCCCGTCCGAATTGTTGGACTATCTGTACCCGCGCCTTGCCGAAATCGACAAGGAAGCAGCCGAGCAAATGCAGGGCGAGTTTTCGGGCTGTGTGTTTTCGATTGCGGATTTGTCCTCGAAGGCATTTGCCAATGTGTACGGATGGATACTTGAGGCGGCAGAAAAGTCCGAGTGGATTAAGCCGTTTAAAGCAGCTTTGAAAACCGCCCTGGAAGCTGATCCGAGATTTAAACCTGTATAACCCGAAGGCCGTCTGAAACCGACTCAGACGGCCTTTTTCATAAACGCTCAAATTCCGCGTTTTAGCGCGTTTAAATACTTGGGGCAAGCAAAGATATATTCAGCATTTTAAAATCAATCATAGAGGCTTCTAAAACGCCCCTGAATCGAATTTTAAATAGATGAACTGCGCAAGGCCGTCTGAAACCTGATATTCGGGTTTTAGGCGGCTTTTGCATTTGGATTGGGAAGTGAAATCCTGCCGTACGTCTTTTTGAACTTGGCAAGGCAAAATAGAGCAATGGATACGAACAACACCCCCCTCAAAATCAAATTGTCCGCCGCGCTGCCGGTTGCCCTGGCGACCGGTGCCGACAAGGTGCGTACTTTTAAAGGCGTTGCCAATTCGGGCAAGCCGTTCGGCTACGGCGGTTATCAGGCAGTCGTCGATTTGGCCCAGCTGTCACACAAAGCGTCCGTCCCCGTTCTGTTGGAGCATTCGCCGCTGAAAATGGCGGGCGTGTGCAGCCTGTCGGTAACGGCGGACGGCCTGATTGCAGAAGGCAGTCTGTTGTCCAATGAGTTTGGCATGCAGATTGCCGAAGCCGCCGACCAAGGTTTCCCTTGGGAGATGTCGGTTTACGCGCAGGCGGAATCCTACGAGGAGCTGGCGGCGGGCGCAGTATTGTCCGTCAACGGCAACGAGGTAACCGGGCCGGCCGTCATCCTGCGCCGTTGTGCGATACGCGAAGTATCGTTTACCGCCGTCGGCGTAGATGGCGAGACAGAGGCGGTGGTGTTGTCGGACGGCAGCCCCTTGCCGGATATTTTTAAACAACCTTTGGAGTTATCTATGACACCCGAAGAAAAGCAAGCATTTGACGACCTGAAAGCGGAAGTCGATACGCTCAAGGCTGAAAAAGCCGAAGCCGAGAAAAAGCTGAAAGAAGCCGAAGCGGCTGCCAAGAAAAACCAAGTCAAGGCGAAATTGTCCGCCGCCGGCTTTAAGGAAGGCGAAGACGGCAAGTTTGAAGGCTTGTCCGATGCGACGATGACCGTGCTTTTGTCTGCCGACATCGAAGCGGCGGAAGCCATGATTGCCGATTTGACGCCGAAAGCCGCCCAGTCTGCCGTACCGCCCGCGCTGTTGAGCGAAGGCGCAGGCAAAGGCGAATCCGAACACACCGGCGAGGCGGAGGGCAAGTTTTCCGTCGCCAGCCACAAAGGCTTATTGGGAGGCTCTTATGTCTAAAGCCAAAACCGAAATCCTCGGCCCTGCTATTTCCGACTTTTTGAAATACGAAGCGACGCCGTTAACGCGTGTGGCGATTGCTGCTTCGCAAGGCACAAAAGCCGGTACATTTGTTAAATTTCCTCTCCGCAGCGAGTTCAAACTGCTGGCGTTGACGGATGAAGCCGACGGTAAAGTCATCGTACAGCCGCACAATTGCATCATAAATCTGGATCGATGCTCAGACGATGCAATTCGCGGCGGTACATCGAAAACGGAAGGTAATGTGATTGAGCAGCTGAATAAAGACGGCGATCCATACGGCATCGTTTATGTTGTAAACCGTATTGTCAACCCGAATGGCGACACTCTGTAACTACAAGGAAAAAATATGCCTTTATCTGACAACAGCAAATTCGGCGTGCAGGCTTTGACCACCGCCGTCAACAAAATCGACCCGGGCGCAAGCCAAATCCGCGAGCTGGGTATTTTCGAACCCGAATATCTGACCACCACCTACGCCGACATTGAGTTCCAAGACGGCAAAGTCCACTTGGTAACCAGCAAAGAGCGCGGTACGGCCGGCCAGGCGGTCGAAAGTCCGAAACGCACCGTGCGTACCGTCAAAATCCCACACCTGCCGATTCATGACGTCATCCGCGCGGACGACGTGCAGAACCTGCGCGCTTTCGGCATGACCCAAGCCGCGACCGTCATGGACAAGGTCAACGAAAAGCTGGCCGGCGGCAAATCCGACCTTGAATACACCCGTGAGCACCTGATGCTCGGCGCGTTGCAAGGCAAGATTTTGGATGCGGACGGCAGCGTGATTTTGGACATCAATACCGATTTCGGCGTTACGCGCAAAACGCAAAACATCGAATTGTCGAAAGACGCGACCAAAGTCGGCGCGGTATTGGACAAGCTCTTGTCCGAACAACGCCAAAAATTCAACGGTGCGCAAGTGCGCGGCTGGGTTGTATATTGCGGCGCAGAGTTTTTGAGCGCGCTCAAAGAGCATAAGTCCATCTTCGAAGTGTACAAACGCTTTGACGAAGCACGCGCCTACCGCGAAGGCGATACGCTCAATCCGACCGAGTTTGTCCACAAAGGCATCCGCTTTATCGAGTATGCCAACCATTTCGGCAGCGCAGCCGACATCGGTGCGGACAAAGCCATTCTGCTGCCGGTCGGCCGTAATCTTTACAAAGAGTATTTCGCCCCTGCCGACATGAACGCGACCGTCAACACCCGCGCCCTGCCGTATTACGCCAGCCGCGAGAAATTGCAGCACGACAAAGGCTGGAGCCTGCATATGCAGTCCAATCCATTGCCGATTGCGCTGCGCCCCGAGTTGTTGGCAACGCTGACCATGTCTTAAACGGATTTCAGACGGCCTTTAAGGCAGTTTTAAAGGTCGTCTGAAAACGGAGGACGGCATGATTACCATCCAAGACATGATTACGCGTTTCGGCGAGCAGGAAATGGCGGAGCGGTCGAATCATGAAAACTATGAAACCATAGATGAAGCGGTGATGGCGGCGGCAATCGCCGACGCGGAAGAAGAAGCGGCAAGCTACCTTCGGGCGGCGAAACTGTTTTTTACCAACGACACTGCGCCGCAGGTTTTGAAAATCAAAGTCTGCGACATCGCCCGCTACTACCTCTACGACGATGCGGTAACAGGCATTGTCGAAGAGCGTTATCAGTCGGCAATCGCCTGGCTGAAGATGGTCGTCAAAAATCCGAATATGCTGGACGAAAGCCGCGTATCGGATGACCGCAGACCGTCAACGTGTGCCGTTTATGTGAATGCCGAACCCGATTTGCGGGAATGGCTTAAGGAGTAAGCGATGCGGATTACGGTATCACACGACTTATCGCGTATCGCCCAAAGCCTGAGCCGTCTGTCGGGCAAATTGACGGGCAGCCTTGAAGAGCCTTTGCGCGCCATCGGCGGCATCCTCGAATCCTCGACCCGACGCCGTATCGCCGAAACCAAAACTGCGCCCGACGGCAAACGCTGGGCGGACGTATCTCCCGCTACGGCAGAAGCCAAAAACGGACGTGGCGGGATTTTGGTGGACCACGGCAACCTCTTGGCAAGCATTACGCACGAGGCATCGGCAAAAAGCGTGATTACCGGCTCAATCATGGGCTACTCGGTTTATGTGCAGGAAGGCACGAAAAACATGCCGGCGCGTCCGTTTTTGGGCTTGTCTTCGCAAGATTATCAGGACATCGACGAATTGATGTCCGATTGGCTGGAAGGATTGATTGTCTGATATGGCTTTAAAACAGCATGAAAACTTATTGGCGGTCTATCCCGAAATTCTAGGTCGTCTGAAAACCGTCAAAGGCATCAAGGCGGTCAAGGAGATCGGCGAACTTGCCGAGCTGCTCGCCCAAGGCACGGCGAAGCGCAAAGCCGCCCCGCTGGACGGCGCGGTCTATGTCGTTTACGGCGGCTCGACCTTTGCCGACGAAGCGAAAAACGGCAAATACCTCAAATCGACGCTGCACTTTACCTTTGTTTTGGCGCGAAGCTATACCGCCAACGGCAAATCCACGCTGTACGAGGTCGGCGAGACCCTGACGGCAATCCAACGGGCGTTTTCGGGATGGGATGCGGGCGACGAATATGCCGTTACCCCTTTCCGGCGCATCGCTTCGCCATCCATCGAATACAACGACGGCTTTGCCTTTTACCCTATTTCATTCGCCTGCGACACCGTGCAGGCGGCAAACTAAAGGAGCTGCCACATGGCAAAACAAAACGACCACGGCTTAATCTTTGAGGGCGACGTCAAGGTGCGCAACCTCAATCAAAAAGACTCGGGCTTTATCGAAATCGGTAATACCACCGCCCTGACCACGCAGACCAGCGTGGAAACCAAAGAGCGCGTATCCAAGCAAAAAGGCACTTACGGCAGCGCACTCGACAGCCTGAAAACCGTCAAGCCCACCGAAATCGGCCTGAAACTCGACACCTTCGACAAAGACAACCTCGCGCTTGCCCTGATGGGCGAAGCCGCCGTCATCGCGGCTACGGCGGAGACCGTTACCGGCGAGACCGTGACCATCGGCAAAAAAGGCATGGCGTACAAACTGGCAAACGGCAACATCGACCCGGCTACCGTCAAAGTCAAAAACAAGTCAAACGCAAATGTTGATGCCAAGCATTTGGACATCAATGCCACCTTGGGCATGATTACCATCCTGCCGGCCGCCGATACCGTCAACGACGGCGAAAACATCACCGTCGACTACAAAACCCGCGATTCCGGCGGCTATAAAGTCTCTGCCGCGACCTTGTCTAAATTGGACTTGGAAATCTACGTCGACGGCCGCAACCGCGTTACCGGCGAGACCGGCATCCTGCATATCCCCCATGCCGTACTGGCGGCGGACGGCAGTATCGACTGGTTCGGCGACGACTTTAATGAGGCGGAATTCAAAGGCACGGCAGTGTTGGCTTCGGGCGAGACTTCGACCTATTCCTTCACGTCGTACAACAACTAAAGATTCGGTAATAAACAAAGGCCGTCTGAAACTGGCTTCTGCGTCTAGGCGCAGCGGCGGCAGGTTTCAGACGGCCTTTTTTAAAGTGGTTTTAAAAACAGATTAGAACCGATGCAGGACTGATTTAATCAGGTATCCGCTAACGGCCATAAAGGCGAAAAGTTCCAGCAGTTTCATGTCGCGGATGTGCGCCAACAGATCGAAACCGAGATACAGCGCGGCGAAACCGAAGAATGCACCGACAGCGAAAAGTATGGTTAGAGCGAGGGTTTTCATTGGCTGAAATCTGTTAAGGGTTATTCATTCGAGATAGTAAAGGTATCAAAATAATGGCGAATATTCAAGCAGGGATTGAGATTAAGGCGGGCGTCGAGGGTGTTGAAAACATCAAGGCACTGTCGGCACAAATCGAAGCAGCGGGTGTGGATACGTCGGCTTTGGCAAAAAATACCGATGAAGCAGGTCGGGAATTTGCTGAAATTGCCAAGCAGCAGGGGCTTATCGACTATTACCGCAAGCTCGGCAGCGAACTTGAAGAAACAGATGTTGCGCTGAAGGCGGCGAAATCCAGCCTATCCGCCTTGTCGGCGCAAATGAAGGACAGCGCAACCAAGGCACAGGAACGGGAATACCAAAAACTTTCCGAACAGGTCAACAGGCTCGAAGGAGCAAAACGCCGTCTGAAAGACAGTCTTGCTCTCACCACACAGGCGATGAATGCGTCGGGCGTGTCCGTCAAAAACCTTGCTGCCGAAGAAAGCCGACTGACTGCTGAGACAGCAACTGCGACGGCAAAATTGGATAAGCTGTCAGCCGAGGCATCGGAACTTAAAGCCATTGCCGATGCAAAAATCAAACTTGGTATCGATACCGATGAGAAAGCCTTGCGTGAGCTGCAGGAGCTTAAGAAAAGCTATGACCTTTTAAAAAGTAGCGGCACGTTAACCAAGGAAGAGCTCTCCCGTGCAACTGCCCACTATAACGATAAAGTGTTCCAGTTGAATAAGAGCTTATCGGATTTGCGTCCTACACTTGCCGACTTTGCCAATGAGTTCCGAGGGGTGGCGAGTGGTGCTGCCGGGCTGACGTATGCTGCACGTGAGGCAGTAAAATTTGAAAGCGCAATGGCAGGTGTTCGGAAAGTCGTGGACGGCACTCCTGAGCAGATCGAACAGTTGGGCGAGCAAGTTAAAAAACTGGCGGTAGAGTTCGGCATGATGCCGGAGCAGATGGCTGAAATTGTTGCCGCTGGCGGTCAGTTAGGTATTGCTGCCGATAAGTTGGATGAATTTGCACGCGTTACCGCGACTATGGCAACCGCCTTCGGCATGACCGCTGAAGAGGCAGGCAATGCCGCCGCGACGATTGCCAACGTGTTCCAGCTCCCAATCGGCGAAGTGGAGAAACTCGGCGATGCCATCAACGTTTTGGGCAACAATACCGCCGCACGAGAAAAAGACATTGTCGCCGCAATGGCGCGTATCGGCGGTACGGCGAAACAGTTCGGCTTGGCCGCAGACGAAGCCGCCGCGCTTGCCGACGCATTTATCGCATTGGGCAAACCGCCCGAAGTGGCGGCTACCGCCATCAACGCCATGCTGCAAAAACTGCAAACCGCGCAAAGCCAGGGCAAAGACTTTCAGGCGGCCTTGGAAGGTATCGGTACGTCCGCAGACGAGATGGCGGCCAATATCGCCGCGAATCCGCAGCAGGCTCTGACCGAGTTCCTGCATAAACTTGAAGGCTTGGACAAACAAAGCCGCGCCCTGATGCTCTCGCAACTCTTCGGCACGGAATACAGCGATGACATCGCCCTCTTGGTCGGCTCGCTCGGCGAGTACGAAAAGGCTTTGGGCTTGGTAAACGACCAATCACAAATACAAGGCGCGATGCAGAAGGAGGCGGCAGCTGCATTAAATACTACCGAAGGGCAAATCAATAAGGCCAAGGCGGCAGTTTCCAATATGGCGGGAGAACTGGGTAATGCCTTATTGCCTATTTTAAAAATAACGGCATCCACAGTTGAAACGGTTGCAACGGCAATTAGCGATTTCACAAAAGATTTTCCGGTATTGTCAAAGCTGGCAATTTACTTTGCGGCCGCCCGTGTTGCAATGGAGGCGTATTCTGCAGTTGTGCGTCTTGGTGGTGCGACTGCGCTGAAAAGTTTGGTGTCTCAAAAAGCTGCTGTCGATGCGTTGACTGTTTCATATGGCAAAGCCGGTTTGGCGGCTAAAGAATATGGAATAAGTGCGGCGGCAGGTGCAGCGCAAACACGCGGCGTGAGTGGTTTGGCATCAGGACTGTCTGCGGTCGCCTCCCGATGGGGACTGATTGGGACGTTGGCGGTAACCGCTGGTGAAGCCCTCGGATCATTCATTCAGGACCTATACGAACACATCCCAGGCCTACGCGGTATTTTTGACGAGATAGCACGCCCGATCGCCATGATAGAGAGTCTGGTAACAACGGGAAGTTTGGATAAATATCACGAATTTTTCAAAACTGACGCCGAAATCAAGCGCGAGCTTGCAGAATCAAACAAAAAGGCTACTGAAGCCGCCGAAAAAGCCGCCGCCGCCAAGAAAAAAGCTGCCGAAGAAGAGGCAGCCGCCGTCAAAGCCCTGCAAGCCGAATATCGTGCTTCCGCCGCCGAACAAGCTGCGTTGGAGCGCAGTATGGCTGCCTTGCGTGCCGACGGTCGAGAAACCAGCGACCTTTACAGTGAGCTGGCAATCAAGCTGGAAAACGTGCACACCAAAACCGCCGAACTGAAAGCCGAACTTGATAAGAAAAACGTCAAAATCAGCGCAGATACAGGCGAGCTTGCCGCGGCACAAAAAGCCCTTGAGGCTTTGGGTTTGACGGCGGAAGAAGTAACCACCGGCATGAGTAAAAAGGCGGCGGAAGGTATTGCCAATTTTTCGCGTGTTGCCTCTCAGTTTGGTAATGATGCCGAGCAGATGGGCCGGGTGTTTCAAGCCGCGCTCAAGCAGATGGACAGCAAAGAATCAACCGATGCTCTTTTGGCCGAATTGGAAAAGGTAGGCAAGCAATCCGGGCTGACGGCCGAGGAAATTAAGAAAATCGGAGATACTGCAAGGGAGTCGACTGACAAGGTTGCCGACGCCTTCGCGAAACTCGGCGTGGACAGCAAGGCCGTGATGACGGGAATCAGCAGCGATGCGCGGCAGGCATTTGCTGATTTTCAGACAGCCTCGACAGAAGCGGCGGCGGCCGGTCAAAAAGATGCCAAGTTAATACAGGCAGCCTTTGAGGCTATGATGGGCAAACTTAAAAGCAAGGAGGAATTTGCCGAGTTTCAACACCAGCTCAAATCCAGCGGCGACGCGGCACTGTTGACGCAGGAGCAGCTTGCCCGTTTGGGCGATGCAGCGTCGGGCGGTGCGGAAAAAGCCAAAAACGCTTATCAAGGGCTGAACGATACTGCCGCTAAAACAGGCGAAGCCGCGAAAGCCGCGCATGAAAAAGGCTCGCAAGCGGCGGAAAACCATGCCCAATCGGTCAGAAAAGTGGCGACAGCCAACAAAGAGGCGGCAGTGGAGGCAGACAATGCAGCCAAAGCGGCGGCAAATGCATCTAAATCGTTTAGTGATTACGGCTACCGTCTGACGCAAACGGCAGGCTTTTACAAGCTCAATAATGAGCAGCTGGATTTGATGAACCGACAGTTTTCCGGGATTAAGTTGGGCATGGAGGCCACATTCCGCGCTGCTCAGATGAAAGAGTACACGCAACAGATTTACAGCGCGAATACCGCGATGCAAAGGCTGACCAATGCTTCTGCTCAAGGCGCAGTGACACAGGATATCTTGAACGATGCGGCCAGCGCGGCATCTCGTGCTGCCGATAAATTGGGGAATACTGAGCTGACAAAATTCCGCAATGCGATATCCGATGCCCAACGCCGGCTGAATGCCCTGCGCCAAGAAGCACATGATGCAACCCGTGCGCTTGAGGCCGAGCTTGCCGAGCTTAATGGCAATACGGAAGCGATTTATTCTTTGCAGCAAGAGAGAAAAATCCGTGAGCTGCAACAAAAACTTGACAATGCCAACCGCCTCAAACAAACCGACGTTGCGCGCGAATATCAGCGTCAAATCGATTTGCAGCAACAGATTTACAACAGGCAGCGCAGCAAGCGCGCCGAATCTGCCGCGCAAGAGCAAGTCCGCAACCAAGGTTCGCAGGGCAGCAGCAATGCCGCCCAGCGGTTGCAACAAATCGGCAATACGCAGGTTAATATCGACCCGGAAAAGCTTAACCAAATTTTGGCGCAGAGAGACCAGGCAGTTGCCGAGAAAGCTGTTAACGGTTTTATGAATAGTTTACAAGCTTCATTAAAGCGCACGACATAATTCAGACGGCCTGCAACCATCTGACTGCAACCATGCCAAGCCCCGATTTTCGGGGCTTTTGTTTTAATAGGGTTTTGAGAAAAATACGCAAAGGCCGTCTGAAATGGCAAATCAAGAATGGACGCTGAAACGGAAAGACAATGGCGTGGCCGTACATCTGCCGCAGGATATGCGCTGGGACGATGAATTTGAATGGAACAAGGTGGCGCAGGCCGCTCCGCAGCGCACTTTGTCGGGCGGATTGGTCATCCAACAAGGCATTAAGGCAAACGGTCGTCCGATTACGCTATCGGGCGATTGGGTGTGGCTTGATTTGAGTATCTTACGTACGTTGCGTGACTGGACGGACGTACCCGAATTGGAGATGACGCTGACGCACTACGACGGCCGCGAATTTAATGTTATTTGGCGCACCCATAACGCGGCTTTGAACAATGTCGAGCCGGTGCATTACTCAACGCCGGAAACGGATAGCGAACGATACACCGCCCAGCTCTGCCTGATGACGTTTTAAGGTTGTCTGAAAACAGATTTAAACAGGATTTAAAAAGGTTTCAAAAATGGAAAAAACAACGCGTCTGACGCAGCAGGATTTGCAGATTTACCCCAGCCAGCGCATGACCGATACGCCTGATGGCGGCGGTTTGATGGTCGGTCAGCCGCTGACCGGCGAGGATAACGAGATTTTCCCGCCCGTCTCGGATGTTGACCGCACGATGGGCAGCCTGGACGCGCGTCTGCTGTACCCTGCCGTTTTGCGCAATGATTCCGAGCCGCTTTACGGCGGTCATTTTGTCATTACCGAGCCGCCGACCTCTGAAAACGTGTCTTTTTTGGCGTTTAAGGCGCGCAACTACGGCGAGAGCCGCGCAGATATTATGCCGCGCATTGAAGCATATTCTGTGCCGACGGTGGAGAGCCGCATGACGTTATTGGGTCGCCATTTGGCAGGCGTGCGCCTTGTGCAGGCGTATCAGCGCGTAGAGGCTCCTTTGCCGAAGGTCAGCGAGCGTTATTGTCTGCAATATGAGGACAAAACCGAAGATGTGACGCGCCGTATCACGGAGTATTTCCGCATTATCAACATCGATGACGAAGTGCGCATTTTTGAGATTCCAAAATCAAACGGTGAGGTCGAGGAAGTGCCTCGCCGTGTAGTCAAAATGGAAATCAGCAATCCGTTAACCCGAGATTTTGATGGTGTCGATTATCCGGTTAAGGGGTATGCCGCGCCTAAAGTTAAGATTTTGGAAACCCAAGTTGCAGATTCCGCGGCTTATTATGGCGTAAAACCTGTATCAGACGGCCTTTCGGCAGGAGATGCCGCGCTGACGGTGTCAAGCATTTACGAAAAGCTTGTGCCGACCTCGACAGTCGAGACACCTTATGCGGATGAATACCCGGTTCCCGGCGAAGCATGGGTCGCCGCTGCGCCGGAAAAGCAGCTTTTTTCCGGCCGTGTCAGCAATGGGACGTTGATATTTCCATGTTCGCTGCTACCGGGTAGCGTGAAAATAGGGAATTATCAAGACAACGCTTTGGGGCAACTAAAAAGCGGCGACAATTTAATCAGTGTCGATTATGCACAAGGTCGCCTGTCCGGCCTACCTGATGGCTATCATACGGTAACGGCAATTCCTGCCGCTAATTCATCTGCGGCGCGATATGCCTTCGCGGTGGAAATTAAAGAAACCAATCACGGTACATCATTTGCGCCGCTCCTGAAGCCGACTCCCGTATTGGGCAGTCTGAAAGTGTCGTTTATGGCTTTGGGCGTTTGGTATCTGCTCTCAGATTCGGGCGACGGTATATTGCGTGATGAGGCAGGGAAAGCTGTCGGCACAGTATCATCGGCGACGGGGTCGGTTGTGCTCAATTTACCTGTTCTGCCCGATATCGGTAGCCGTCTAGTGTTCCAGTGGGGCGGCATTTCCGGATTCGCCTCGTTCGATGGCGGGAAAACAGGGGTAGTGGCAACGCCGAAGGCCTCAGAGAGTAAATGTACTTATGATTTGGGACACCCTATTAAGCCGGGTACGCTTGTTTTAACGTGGACCGACAATGGTGTAAAAACCGCCCGAGACGATGGTAACGGAAATCTGACGGGGGATATCCAAGGAGCAGTGGATTATCTCAACGGAGTTATAACGACCGTTCGTTACATCAACAGCAATGCGGTTGATTACACCTGCGAGGAGGCGCTCAAAATAAGCGCAAGCGTGGTCGGCGGCGCAGGATATGGTATGACGCTGGGAGATAAGGGTACACACTTTGAGCTTATGTTTAAGGATTCCTTGCCAAATCAAGCTACTTTTAGTCTTAAGCTGGAGGGGAGCGTCTCCGAAAAAAACGAATATACAGTTCCGAATTGGTATGGTGCGGCTCTTAGACAAACATTTTAATGGTGGGATTTAATGGCTATTTATTTGGGTAAAGAAGTTAAATCGGGTACGGGCCGCATCAGTTTGTTTGCATTCAATGGCGGCTGGCGGGTAGGTAAAAACGCCGTACAGGGCATTCGCTGGGATGGCGGAAAGCTCATTATTCCGAAATCGGTATTAAGGGTTGAGGCGTTGGCATGGGCTGTTGAGACTCATTCGACGTTAGAGGCTACTTGGTTTGCACAAAGAAAAAATGTGTCCGCTCAAAAGACCGTTGATATGTCTTTTGGAAAGTGGGATGTGGAGTTTCTGTCTGCCGATTCCTCTCATGCTAAAGCCCGGAGTGGACGTTTGGCGGGTGGGTTGTCATTTAATGTTTTAATTGACTTTGATCAGGGCAGCGCCTGTGTCTTTAACTCATGGTCTTTCTCGGACGGCGAGACTGAAATCGTTGAATACGGTGGTACGCTTTATAAAAACTGGAGCGAGACTAAAGGCAGTGGAGAAAATATCGGTACTTTATATATCAACGGTAATGTTTCGATTCGAGATCCGGCTATTAAATTCCAAAGCCTCAAGGTAACGGGTGGTGTTGTCCGGTTGCCCCAAGTCAAGACATTCAGTTATGCAGGCCGCACGCCTGCCGCGCCGGTTAAGCCTGAAAGCTTTACCGTTTACGCGGGCAATGGCGAAATTGTCGGAAGAAGCAACGCCGCAGGCGAAATTACCGGCGGCATTACAGGCAAAATTGACTACGAGACAGGCTTCTACGAAATCAAGCGTGATGAGGGTTTTTACCCAGAAGATTTACGCTACAACGCCGTGACCCAAGACAACCTGCCTTTGGATTCGTCGATTATCGGCATTGATGCCGTGCGCCTGCCTGCCGACGGCCGCGTCCCTGTGTTCCGCAAGGGCGATATGATCGTGATTTCCAACCGTCTCAAGCAGGATTTGGGCAGCGCGTTTACTGCCGCTCAAAAAATCACACTCAACCGTCAAAATATCGACCGCCTCTGCTTGGTCGACAGCAAGGGCAAGCACGTCCTCGCCGAAAAATACACGGCAGACCTCAAAGCGGGCAGTATTACTTTTGCCGAACCGTTGGACTTGTCGCAATATACCCTGCCGCTGACGGCCGTGTGCGCGTGGGAAGAGGAAAACCGTGTGACCGGCGTCGATATTTCAGGCCGTCTGAAACTCCAGTTTGCGATTGGGCGCAATTATCCGAAGGAGAACACATTTGTGTCTTCCGCCCTGATCGGCGGCGATTTGCTGGTGCGTGCTACCGAGCCGTTTTCGCAACAGGCATGGGACAATGTGTGGAGTGACGCGCAACGCGGGGAGCCTATTTTGGCGCGTACCAATGTCAAAGACTACCCGATTAAGTTGGCCAGCAACGGCGCGATTACCGAGCGTTGGCTGATTAAATTCATTACTGCAACCCAATTCGAGCTTTACGGCGAGCGGCTGGGCTTAGTCGCTCAAAGCGATACCTTGACCGATCTTGCGCCGACCAATCCGGCAACCGGCAAGCCTTATTTCACGCTCAAGGCGGCTGCATTCGGCGGCGGCTGGTCGGTGCAGAACTGTATCCGCTTCAATACCTACGGCACGCCGTTGCCTGTTTGGATTTTGCGCAGTGTCCAGCCTTCGCCGGACAAGCAAAACGGCCGCGATGGTTTTACCGCGTGTTTGCGCGGTAATACGGTGGCCGAATAAAAGATAAGGCCGTCTGAATAGCACTTTCAGACGGCCTTTAAGTAAAATGGTTAATTAATTTGCATTTATACCTTTTATCTGTAAAATTAACCTTTTAATCTTTATTCAAATAGTTAAAGGAAGCGAGAAAATGGGGAAAGGCATGAAAATCCTGATGGTGGTTGTGGCAATATTAATGGCAGCCGCTGTTAGTCGGGCTTATATGAATAATCAGAAAAAAGAGATGATTAAGAAAGAGTATGAAGCAAAGATTGCAGCAGAAAATGAAGCGAAGCGGCAAGAGGAGGTGAAAAAAGAGATGCTGCGATTAAAATCAGAAAAGGAAGAGGCCGAATTATTGGAGCGTGCAAAAGAGGCTGTTAGAAATATGATGAAAGACCCTGATTCTGTGAAATTTAAAGATTTGATTGCAGGTCAAGTCAGCAAGGATAAGAAAAAGCATGTGTGCGGCATGGTCAATAGCAAAAATTCAATGGGCGGTTATGTCGGTTACAAAGGATTTGTTTATATTGATGGCGAGAAATATGCGGTTCTTCAGGAGGACAGTATTGGCAATGAGGTTTTTGAGATGGCCTGTAATAAAAAATAAGCGAATCATCGCTCTGAGTGCAACTATGCCAAGCCCCGATTTTCGGGGCTTTTGTTTTA
>NZ_KV809516.1:117733-138283 GCF_001812605.1 Neisseria sp. HMSC073G10
CCGATTTTCGGGGCTTTTGTTTTAATAGGGTTTTAAATAAACCATTGAAGTAAAAAGAAAGGCCGTCTGAAATGTTTGATACGCAACGTGTGCCGGTAAAGGTTTACCGCTGGGATGACGAGGGTGCGCCGCAGGTTGAATCGGCGGCAGGCAGCATTAAAACGATTTTAAAAGCTTGCTTGATTACCGGTTATGGCGAGGGTAATAAACGCAAGGACGGGCTGGGCTGGGAAATGGCGTTTGAAAAGGCGCAAGAAGCCTGTTTCCGCAGTACGCACCCGAAGGCGACAAAGTGGTGGCTGGGGGTGGATGATGCGAAGTATTTAGCAGGCGGCGACAACTATAATCGTTATACCGATGTCTGTGGGATTTTAGAGCCTACATCGGCTACGGCAGGCAAGGCGGTTCAATCGCTTTGGCGTAGTGATAGTAGGGTTCGGTTTGCTCATCACTATTATTACGTAAATAACGTCCAATTGAAATGGGTTTTAATAGGCCATGCTCGCGCCTTCGCCCTTGTTTTGTTGAGTCCGGGCGGTTCTGAAGCCAGCCCTGTACTTTATTTTGGAGAGTTTCCAAGCCTGGCGCTGGCGGATGAGCATCAAAACCTATTGGGGTTGGGGGCGTTCGGAGCAGAAAGATATTTTAATTCTGGTGTAAGTTCTTCCTACAACGGATTTTATTGCACGGCCATGCGCGATTACAAAGGGGATGCGCCAAATGGATTTTATGCTGGTTCTAATGTGGTTCAATCCTCTGCCAGTTACCCAAGTCCTATCAGTGGCGGCTTTACGGCTTCCGATCTATACCTATTTGAAGAGCTTAATGGCAGTAAATATGCGCTTCGCGGCTTAGTTCCGGGTTTGATGCGTATCAACGAAGCGATGCCGAGCAACGCAGTTATTCCGCAAGGTGCTGTTTACGATAATTTAGACAATTCCGGCGATGAATGGATGTATGTCAAAGTTTTTAGTAACCATTCCGGCCTGCTGATCAACCTCACGGCCTGGGAGCTGTAAGTCATGCCGAATCATGTTTTCCGCAGCCGTCTTGCCGTTAAGCGCGGCAAGACGCGTGGCAAAATCGTCAACCGGATTGCGCGAAGCCGTGCCGTCAAATCGCCGCATTGGAAATACGGCGGCCACGGCTATATCGCCGGCGAAGGTACGGGCATTGTTACGGTGGGCGGTCAGCCGGCTTCGCGCCGTATTTACCTGTTTGCCCGGCCTAATATGTACTGCATCGCTGATACTTGGAGCAAAGAAGACGGCAGCTACCGCTTTGACCGGCTCAAGGAAGACGAGGAGTATTTGATGGTGGCGACGGATTATAAAAAGCAATACGAGCCTGTGTCTTATGATTTTATTAAGCCTTATGTCGAGCGTGACGGCGGCGGTTGAGGCCGTCTGAAATGTCCGAAGACAAAATTTATGCTGATTCGGCGCGTATCCCTTTGCCTTTCGGCTTGGCGATTGGCTCCCGTCCGCCGTCCAGGCTCTTGCCGTTGGCGTTCAGACGGCCTTTGCGCCATATTGAGGACGGCGGCGAGATTGTTCCCGATACGCCGCTTAAGCCTAATCCGTACCGCCCTCCGGATGGTTATGCGACTGTTTCGGGGGCGTGGGGCTTTGTGCAGCAGGCGGTGTCAAGGCAGGCGGTGTGCGCGGCCGGTCGTTATGATTTGGGCGACATGGCTGTCCAAGTGTCGGGGATAACGGCGGAGGCTGTCGGGGAGGCGGTTTGTTTTCAGACGGCCTTTTCGGATATGCCCGAATTGGAAAGTTGCCTGCATGAAACGGTCGGCTTGTCTGACGGGGTTGCCGGGTGTATGCAGGCGGTGCAGGCCGGAATGGATGGTCTGAACGGCTGTTTGCATGATGCTTTCCCCGATGATTTGTTCTTAAGTGGCTGTAATGCGGATCAATCGTCAGCGGGTCTTGGCGAGGCTTTGGCGGCATGTTCGGAGAGTGTGTTTTCCGATGACGCGCCGGTTGGCGATTGTTTGGTGTCGGAGGTGCGCGAGGCGGCGGTATTGGCACGATGTGCGCATCCGCAAAGCCTTCCTGCTTTGGCTGTGCCTTGCGAGTATTATGGGATTCCGGTTGAGCCGGAGCCGGTTCCTGAAACTTATGTTTGCGGTATCCGCCCGCCTTCAAACCGTCTGCACCTGCGCTTTTACCGCAAAAAGATTGCACACGATGCGCGCCATATTCCACTGCCGTTTGCCTGTTTTGATACGGTAAGCACTCCTGTTTTAGACGGATATATCATGCAAAATATTATTAAGGCTACGGTTGATGGCCAGCCGATTGGGCTGTTTTCTGCTTCCTTTACGACGGACACTGCCGGTTATTGCTGGCAAGGCAGTTTGACTGTTTCTCCCGATGATTTCGCCAAGATTAATCCTGATGCCCGCCCGAAAGGCCGGGAAGCCGAAATCGAGGTGCAAATCAATGCGGATACTTTTGTCATCATCGCGGAAGATTACAGCGACAACCGCCGCTTCGGGCAAAAGAGCTATACGGTAACCGGCCGCAGTGTTACCGCCCGTTTGGGCGCGGACTATGCGCCTAAAGGCCGTGGTACATACCGCAATCCGATTTATGCGCAACAAATCGCAACGGAGGTTTTACGCCCGACAGGTGTGGATTTGGATGGCTGGACGATGGTTGATTGGTTGATTCCGGGAGATGTGTATTCGTTGACCGATAAAACGCCGATTGCTGTTTTGCAAGAGCTGGCTCAAGCCGCCGGGGGATTTGTGGAGAGCGACCGCGCCCGACCTGTTGTCCGCTTTAAGCCCAAATGGAAAAAGGCTTCTTGGGAGGTTTCCGATGCGCCTGCCGATGTCAGTGTCCCTGTCAGCGTGATTTTCAGCATCAGCGGCCAGCGCAATGTATCGGAGCGTGCCAATGGGGTTTATGTTTGGCCGAGCCATAACAAGGGCAAAGGCGCGGATGTGTACCGCAACGGCAGCAACCGCGAGCCGCGTGCCTCCGCGCTGACTAATACGCTTTATACCGACCAGCCGGTCTTGCTTGCCGCCGGTATCGCCGCTTTAAGCGAAACCGGTGTTCATAAGCGCGAAACGGTGTCTTTACCGGTATCGGATAAATACGCCATTCCTATGGCGAATTTGGGCGAGATTTGGCAAATCAATGAGCCTTCGGGGAACTGGCAAGGCGTGGTGGTTGGTGTGTCGGTCGAAGTCAAAATCGAAAACGACGCGCCTGTCGTGACTCAAAATGTAACGATAGACCGCTATTTTGACGAATGATTAAAGCTGGTTTAAAGATGCTTTAAAGGCCGTCTGAAAGCCATGTTCAGACGGCCTTTTATCTTTTTGTTGAGGATAACAAAATGACTAATCTGTATCAAAACCTGACGGCACTGCTCAAGCGCGAACAGCGCGGCATCGCCAAAATAACGGGCAATTTGGGCGGCGGCTCATGGGCAGCGCAAACGCAAAGCGGCGGCAATCTTGTTTTAAGCGGACAAGCCGCTTTAAATCAGCGCGTGTTTTATGATGTCTTGAGCAACCGTATCCTTGGTCAGGCTCCCGATACTACTGTTTTAGAGCTGGGCGTATAAGGATAAGTGCAGTACAGCCAGGCGTTGCTTTCGTATAACGTCTTAAAATAATTATGCGCCGAACGTATCATCGCAAAAGCCAAAGAGTTGCGCTATTTGTGGGCAAATATAAATAAAAGGCCGTCTGAATAAGGCGGCCTTGTGGAGGATTTTAAATATAAGTGGGACGGCGACGTAACAGTGCGGGAACACTGTTACGCCAGCCAAGCAGAACATGCCTGCATTGACTTCTAAGGCCGCCTTAGTCTCTAGAGACCGAGGCATTCTATCTGATACAGGAGTGAATGCAAATGCAAATTTTCCGCGAAATGCGCTGCAAATACTGCGGCAAACTGCTTGCCAAAGGCAGCGGATACGTGCAAATCAAATGTGCACGCTGTAAAAACATCAATTCATTCAGTAACTAAATAAATCATCAGAGTGCCGTTGAGCATCATATTAAATCTGATTTAGAGCATCGCGAATGCCATAATTTAGGAGTATATATGATGCAAAAAATGCAACAAACTCTACCGATTATCCCTTGGATGGGCGGCAAACGACGATTGGCAAAACACCTGTTGCCCATGTTTCCCGAGCATTCTTGTTATGTTGAGTTGTTTTCCGGTGGCGCGGCATTATTCTTTATGCGCCCGATTCCTGCAAAAGTTGAGGTGCTCAACGATATCAACGGACAGCTCATCAATCTCTATCGAGTGGTACAACACCATTTCGATGAGTTCGTCCGCCAGTTCGAGTGGACGCTTACCAGCCGCGAAACATTCGCCTGCCTGCAAAACACGCCGCCCGAATGCATGACAGATATTCAACGCGCCGCTCGCTTCTTCTACCTTCAGCACAATGCCTTCGGCGGCAAAACCGTCCAGCAGCATTTCGGGACAGCTACCACGTCAAAAGCGTGGGATGCATCACAGATTGAGGTTAAATTAAAGGCTGCTAAAGACCGTTTAAAAGGTGTTTATGTAGAGAATGAATCATGGGATCGTTGCTTCAAGGATATGACCGTGAGCACACCTTCTTCTATACAGACCCACCATATTGGCAGACCGCAGGCTATGACCAATCATTTGGCTGGGAGCAGTATGAATTACTGGCCAAGGTGATGGCAGAGAGTAAGGGTAAGGTCATGCTATCCATTAATGACCACCCTGATATCAGGGAATTGTTTAAAGATTTCCGTATCACTCAACTTGAATTGGCTTATACGGTCGGAAGAAATAAAACTGGTAAAACCAGTGGAGAATTGGTCGTATGTAATTGGTAAAATAAAAAGCGACGGTAGCGTCGCTTTTCTTATTTCTCATCATCCGATATAGTGCAAAAGCTGTCGAAACTTTCGCGAAGCCTAGAGTGCAAAAGTTACTGCAACAAAGTGCAAAAGTCGGCGGCGGCTTACACCTTTTCTTTTCTAAACACTTACAGGTAAATCAATGAAAGGATGTGGGAGAAGAATTTAAACCCAACCGCGTTTGTGCTACATTCACATCTTTACAAACCACAACAATCTGCACACGCAGACACACAAGGAAGAAAAAAATGTTTTGGTATATCGTTGGTTTTTTCGCCTTCATCGTTTCCCTGCTTTCCCTTTGGGTCAATGCCAGCGCATTCGGCATGGAAGAGGATGGCACGCCGCAATCCGAATATGAAAAAATGTTGGGCTTGGGTGCGAAATTGAAAGATAAAGAGACAGCTGCAAAAGAGCGTGAAGCGGCGCGCTTTCATCCTGACGATTAAGCCTTATTAACTGGACAATCTTGCCGAACTGGGCTAATGTTCCAAACGCATAATGCACACCAACACAACTATACGAGAAGGTAAGAGAAATGACTGTACGAATCGAACACGATTTATTGGGCGACCGCGAGATCCCTGCTGAAGTATATTGGGGCATCCATACTTTGCGCGCCATTGAAAACTTTAAAATTTCCACGCAAAAAATTTCCGACGTACCGCAATTTGTCCGCAGCATGGTCATGGTTAAAAAAGCCACCGCGCAAGCCAACGGCGCATTAGGTGCCATCAAGCCGGAGATCGCGGCCGCCATCGAAAAAGCCTGCGATGAAGTATTGGTCAAAGGCCGCTGCCTCGACCAATTCCCGTCCGACGTTTATCAAGGCGGCGCCGGTACTTCGGTCAATATGAATACCAACGAAGTCATTGCCAACCTCGCATTGGAAGTCTTGGGACACGAAAAAGGCCACTACGACATCGTCAATCCGATGGACCATGTTAACGCCAGCCAATCCACCAACGACGCCTACCCTACCGGCTTCCGCCTTGCCGTGTATTACAGCATCGGCGAATTGCTCGACAAACTGGCCATCTTGAAAAACGCCTTTGCCGCCAAAGCCGAAGAGTTTAAAGATGTTTTGAAAATGGGCCGCACCCAGCTTCAAGATGCTGTGCCGATGACTGCCGGCCAAGAATTCCAGTCTTTCCAAGTGTTGTTGGAAGAAGAAATCCTCAACCTAGACCGTACCCGCTCCCTGCTGCTTGAAGTCAACCTCGGCGCCACCGCCATCGGTACCGGCGTGAATACGCCTAAAGGCTATGCGGCTTTGGTTGTTGAGAAACTCTCCGAAGTCAGCGGCCTGCCTTGCAAACTGACTGAAAACCTGATCGAAGCGACCTCCGACTGCGGCGCATATGTGATGGTACACGGCGCATTGAAACGCACAGCCGTCAAACTGTCCAAAATCTGTAACGACTTGCGCCTGCTCTCTTCTGGTCCGCGCGCCGGTTTGAAAGAAATCAATCTGCCTGAATTGCAAGCCGGTTCTTCCATCATGCCTGCCAAAGTCAATCCCGTGATTCCCGAAGTCGTCAACCAAGTCTGCTTCAAAGTCATCGGCAACGACACGACCATCACTTTTGCAGCCGAAGCAGGTCAGTTGCAGCTGAACGTTATGGAGCCGGTCATCGCCCAATGTATGTTTGAAACCATTTCCCTCTTAGGCAACGCCGCGGTCAACCTGTCCGACAAATGCGTCAAAGGCATTACGGTCAACCGCGAAATCTGCGAACACTACGTCTTCAACTCCATCGGTTTGGTCACTTATCTGAACCCATACATCGGCCACCGCAATGGCGACTTGGTCGGCAAAATCTGCGCCCAAACCGGCAAAGGCGTGCGCGAAGTCGTACTGGAGCACGGTCTGTTGAGCGAAGAAGAGCTCAACCGTATCCTCTCCCCGGAAAACCTGATTAATCCTC
Source organism: Neisseria sp. HMSC073G10 (assembly GCF_001812605.1). NCBI lineage: Bacteria > Pseudomonadati > Pseudomonadota > Betaproteobacteria > Neisseriales > Neisseriaceae > Neisseria > Neisseria sp. HMSC073G10. The sequence continues at coordinate 124,541 of NZ_KV809516.1, forward strand.
ATCTGTAATTAAGATTTGAAATCAAAGGCCGTCTGAAACTTTAAACGTTTAAAGTTTCAGACGGCCTTTTCGTATTTATATTGATTTTTATCGAATTTTTTTGCGAAATTCAGAATTAAAAGATAGCCTAGCCGTTAGGTTTGATTTAACATGGTGTTGCCCCAGCCTGTTTCTTCCTTAAGGTTATGCCGGTAATGATGCCTCAAAAGGAACCGGATATTGGAATAACATCTTCATTTATTAGGAAAACCAGATGAATCAAATTACACGCGAACAAATGCTGCAAGTATTCGAAAATCGCTGCTCCACCCGTTATTACGATCCCAACAAAAAAATCAGCCAAGAAGATTTTGCAGCGATTTTAGAATTTGCCCGCCTCTCGCCCAGCTCTGTCGGCTCCGAACCATGGAAATTCTTGGTGATTCAAAACAAAGCCCTGCGTGAGAAAATCAAGCCTTTCAGCTGGGGGATGCAATCCCAACTGGACGACTGCAGCCATCTGGTGATTATCCTTGCCAAGAAAAATGCCCGTTACGACACCCCGTTCTTCCGCAGCGTTGCCGAACGCAGGGGCCTGCAAGGAGAGCAACTGGAAAAAGCGTTGGCAAGATACAAAAGTTTCCAAGAAACCGACATTAAAATTGCCGACGACCAACGCGCACTCTTCGACTGGAGCGGCAAACAGACCTATATTGCTTTAGCCAATATGCTCACAGGCGCAGCGGCCATCGGCATCGATTCCTGCCCAATCGAAGGCTTCAACTACGATAAAATGAACGAAGTATTGGCGGCAGAAGGCCTGTTTGATGCCAATGAATGGGGCGTATCCGTAGCGGCAACATTCGGCTATCGTGCCAAAGAAATCACCAAAAAATCACGCAAACCGATTGAAGAAATGGTGACTTGGGTCGAATAAATCTTTTAGATTCATAGGGTGGCAAATGCCGCCTTTTTACTTTTCTAAAAAAGTGAAGCAAATTCCGTAACAACAAATAATTCTAAATTTAAAATCAAAAAGGCCGTCTGAAACCATGTGTCAGAAATCCTAGATTTCATTTCACACCGTTTCAGACGGCCTGATTTAATACGCTTCTACTTAAAACGATACTTTCAAACTGCCGTAGAAGGCACGGCCATGCTCGTTGTAAGTTTGTGCGCCGGCAGTTGTGCGGTACAGTTTTTTGTCAAACAGATTGCTGATACCGCCACGGACGGCCACGCGTTTGTTCCAGTTATAGCCTGCATTGATGCCCCAAATGCCGTAAGAGCCGACTTGGGTTTGGCTGTGTTCGGAAGACAACGCCGCTACGCCTGCACGCGGATTGCCGTTTTGCTCCAAACGGTTGACTGCCACGCTGCGCGGCTTGGTGCGGCCGTAGTGGGTAAAGGTCAGATTGGCATCGAAGCGTTCGTTCGGCGTCCAAGACAGTGTGCTGTTGATGGTGTGTTTCGGCACTAAAGACAATGGATTGCCTTGATAATCTTCGGATTTGTGCATGTAAGTGAAATTGTTGCTCCACTTGAGTGTGTCATGCAACGGAATCACCAAGTTGCCTTCGATACCCGAAATCGTCGCTTTCGGCGTATTTTCCCATTGCAGGAGCCAGTTGCCGATATTGCTGGTGGCAATAAGCTGGTCGCCGATCACGATTTTATTGCGGTACGCATTATGGAAATAAGTCGCGGAAGCCTGCCAGCCGTTTTTGTTGAACTCAAGGCCAATCTCTTTATTGATGCTGGTTTCAGGTTTCAAATTGCCATTGCCCATGTAGTAGCAGCGGACACTGTTCGGCGCATTGAGCGGACAGCCCTGACCGCGTGTGTACAGGATAAAGTCAGGATTGGTTTGATACAAATTTGGCGCTTTGTACGCACGGGCAACACCGCCTTTGACCAACCAGTTTTCGCCGATTTGATGTGAGAAGTTCAAAGCCGGACTCCAGTTGCTGCCGCTGTCGCTGTTGTGGTCGAAACGGATAGCCGGAATCAGATGGGTTTTGTCGGTCAATGAAATATTGTCTTCAACGTATGCCGCCCAGTTGCGTTGAGATGCCTTACCACCGCGCGTTGCGGAGATGCCGTTAAACGCATCGGTTTTGCCTTGGTCTTTAAATCCCTGAGTATTGGAGGCAGGATCGTCCAATTTGCTGTCAGTAAATTCTGCACCAACCGTCAACACGTTATCGACACCAAGTTTGAACGGAATATTCGCTTCGCTGCTGAAGCGCAGGTTTTTCAGACGGCTTTGAACAAAATCCAAGCCTGTATAGCTGCCTTCCGGACCACCGGCCAAACCTTCAGGCAAGTGGCTGTTGATTGTGCGCTCATAACTGATCACGTTTTTAGTATCGCCCCATTCCCATGCGCCGTCATGGGTTAAAGAATAAGCGGAACGGTATAAGCGGGCAGTTTCGGCTTTGCTGTCGGCCAAAGAATTAACCAAAGCAGAACGCGGATTGCTGTTTTGCGTATCGCCGTTGTAGATATTGCCCTGACGGCTGTAACTGCTGTCCAAAATCAGCGTTTGCGCTGGGCTGATTTTCCATTGCAGACGGCCTGCAATGTCTTTATTGCGTACGCCTTCGACACCGGCCGCGCTGTCATTGCCGTGTCCGGCATTAATATCGGCAGCATCTGTATCCGTTTTATTCAAATTGCCGTAAACGCGGAAGCCCAAAGTATCTTGGATAATCGGGCCGCTCAAATTAAAGCCGATACGGCGGGTTGCGCCCTCATTGCTGTCTTGCGGCTGATTGGCATACAGATTGACTTGGCCTTTAAATTCTTTAGACACTTTTTTGGTAACAATATTGACCACGCCACCCATCGCGCCAGAGCCATAACGGGTCGCCGCCGGACCGCGCAAAACAGTAATCGATTCGATTTCTTCAACCGGCACCCAGTTACTGTCGCCACGCGTATTGCGTTCACCACGCATACTAATACGCTCGGATTGGCGCGAATTAACCGGCTTGCCGTCAATCAAAATCAATGTATTTTCAGGGCCCATACCGCGCAAGTCGATTTGGCGTTTGTTGCCACGCTGACCCGTCGCCGTATTGCCGGTCAGGTTAACGCCTGGCATAGTGCGGACAAATTCGGAAATATCATTGGCTGCAGGGCGTTTGTCGATGTCGTCTTTAGAAATACGCGATACACCGAGCGACTGTTGCAACTGCTTCTCGGCAGTAACGTAAACGGTATCGACTTCAGCCTGCTCAACTGCTTTCTCTTCAGCTGCGTGTGAGAATGCACTAATTAACGCCAAAGGCAAAATAGCGAGTGTGAATGTTTTCATTGCATTGTTTCTCTTGGTTTTGTTTGTTTAAAATCAAAATAAAAATTATTCGAGATTTTAAATAACCTTAACAGAGTTTTCAACGCAATTAAGAGTGATTTACAATTAAAAGTTAAATTGTGCTAATAAAAATAACAAATACCAAACAACTAAAAAGGCCGTCTGAACCGGCATGAAACGAAATCCAAGATTTCTATCATACCGTTCAGACGGCCTTATTCAATTTTTAATTATTTGCCTGCTGCTTTTTGCAGAAGAGCATACAATTCGTCTTTGAGTTTGAGTTTGGCTTTTTTCAGCTCTTCAATCTCTTCGGCACCGCTGGTAACAGGGTTGTTAACCAAACCGGTGATTTTATCGTCCAGCTCATTGTGCTCGTCAAACAAACGGGCAAAGTGTGCATCTTCTTGTTTCAGTTTAGAAATCAAATCGCGATATTCTGGAAACATTTTGTTTTCCTCTCTTGTTAATTAAATAAAAAAGTACTGCGGTCAAAAACTAGGACGAATCAATCTTTAGCTTCATTATAACAAACACGGGCGTTTTATCCAGTCTTTTTTAAGTCGAAACTGTTTTACATCAAAATTAATAATATCAACATAAGTTAGCGCCAAAATAGAAAGAAACGGCTTTATAGACGGCTTACCGACTTGGGCATACAATCGGGCTTATGCGTTTACACAATGGCCGAACCACCCTATTCCGTCATATCAACGGCATGGACGGACAATTTATCCTGCTTGAAAACCATCCTTCATGGATGCCGGTCAATGATGCCGATTTCAACCATGCTGCCCCCTTGCCCGACGGTTTGGCCGTGCACGAAGAATCATTTTATCCATTTGAAAAAATAGATACCGCCGAATCGGCAGACAATATCAAAATCTTCAGCGAAGAAGCTCTACGGCTGGAGAAAGAACGATTAAATGCAGTAGCCTTAGTAGAACTGGCAAAAAATCTTAAGGCTGCCCAAGCAGAAGCCGACTTAGCCGCGCTTCTGGAAAAAATGGATTTTCATTTAAAACAAGATGATATTTTCAAATAAACCCTTTAATCTCAGGCCGTCTGAAACCAAACACCCGACACAATTGTTGACAATGCAAGAAAAATAGTTCATCTTGAACCAATTCGCAGCACTCCATCCTATATTTTCAGCCCATCACAAAGGAATCGAGAACATGTTTTCAAAAAGCGTTACCCTCGCACAATATGACCCCGATTTGGCAGCAGCCATCGCCCAAGAAGACAAGCGCCAGCAAGACCACGTCGAGCTGATCGCCTCTGAAAACTACGTCAGCTGTGCCGTTATGGAAGCCCAAGGTTCGCAATTGACCAACAAATACGCCGAAGGCTATCCTGGCAAACGCTACTACGGTGGCTGCGAATACGTTGATATTGTCGAACAATTGGCGATTGACCGCGCTAAAGAGTTGTTTGGCGCAGAATATGTCAATGTCCAACCGCACTCCGGCTCGCAAGCCAACCAAGCCGTATATGCTTCAGTTTTGAAACCGGGCGACACCATTTTGGGCATGTCTCTGGCACACGGCGGCCACTTGACCCATGGCGCAAGCGTTAACATCTCCGGCAAACTCTACAACGCCATTACTTATGGTTTGGATGAAAACGAAGTTCTCGATTATGCCGAAGTAGAACGCTTGGCGCTTGAACACAAACCTAAAATGATTGTGGCCGGCGCATCTGCCTATGCGCTACAAATCGATTGGGCAAAATTCCGCGAAATCGCCGATAAAGTCGGCGCATACCTCTTTGTCGACATGGCGCACTATGCCGGCCTGATTGCCGGCGGCGAATATCCTAACCCCGTACCATTCTGCGACTTCGTAACCACCACCACCCACAAAACCCTGCGCGGCCCTCGCGGCGGTGTGATTTTGTGCCGTGACAATACCCACGAAAAAGCGCTGAACTCTTCTATCTTCCCAAGCCTGCAAGGTGGTCCGTTGATGCACGTTATCGCTGCCAAAGCCGTGGCGTTTAAAGAAGCGTTGCAACCTGAGTTCAAACAATACGCAAAACAAGTGAAAATCAATGCTGCCGCTATGGCGGAAGAGTTGGTTAAACGCGGTTTGCGCATCGTTTCCGGCCGTACTGAAAGCCACGTTTTCCTCGTTGACCTGCAACCGATGAAAATCACCGGCAAAGCCGCCGAAGCCGCTTTGGGCAAAGCTCATATCACCGTCAACAAAAACGCCATCCCGAACGATCCGGAAAAACCATTCGTTACCTCCGGCATCCGCATCGGCTCCGCCGCCATGACCACACGCGGCTTTAACGAAGCCGACGCGCGCGTATTGGCAAACTTGGTTGCCGACGTATTGGCCAACCCTGAAGACGAAGCCAACCTCGCCAAAGTCCGCGAACAAGTGACTGCTTTGTGCAATAAATATCCGGTTTACGGCGCATAAGCATTTCGCCTTGGATAAAATAACAGGCCGTCTGAAACTTCAGACGGCCTTTTTTTATTGCAACTTTCTTTTAAATTTCAAAACTGTTTGTTTCACTGACTTTGCGTATCATGCCTGCTGCGACAGTATGGTTGGTGGCTTCGTCAATCAAAATAAACGCGCCTTGTGCATGGTTGTCTTCGTATGCGGCAGCAGAAAGCGGCTGCTGGGTTTTGAGGCTGACGCTGCCGATGTCGTTGAGCTTGAGCGTTTCGGCGGATTCGACCCGGCTGAGGGTATTGACGTCCCAAACGTAGGCAATTTCGCTGATTTTTACGGGCGTGGTTTGGGTCGTGTTTTTCAGCAAGTATTTGCGGCGCAGATTGAGCGGAATATCGTCAAACCAGCAAAGCGCGGCTTGGAATTGTTGCTCGGGAACAATGGCGCTGTCGGCTGAAACAATGCTGTTGCCGCGTGAAATATCGATGTCCGTATCCAAAACAACGGTCAACACTTCCCCTGCTTCGGCAGATTCGGTTTTACCGTTGGCATTGTAGATTTCGGCAACTTTGGCAACATGGCCGCTGGGTAAAACTTTGACTTCATCGCCCACTTTCAGACGGCCCGCTTCCAATCTGCCTTGATAGCCGCGGAAGTCATCGCTGCTGCTGCCGTCTTGGCGTGCCACGCGTTGTACGGGAAAGTGCGCGGCTTGGTCTGCGGCATTTTGACGGTTGACAGGCAGGCTTTCAAGCAAAGGCAAAAGCGGCAAACCTTGATACCACGGAGTTTGGCTGCTGGCATTGACGATATTGTCGCCTTTTAAGGCACTGATGGGTAGGAAGTGGATTTGGGCTTTGAGACCAATTTGTTCCGCCAGTTTGCGATAAGCCTCGGTAATGGCTTGATATTTGGCTTCGTCAAAATAGAGCAGGTCGAGTTTGTTGACGGCGACGATGATGTTGGGGCAGCCCAAGAGCTTCAGAATCGCGCTGTGACGTTTGGTTTGGGGTAGGAGGACAGGTTCGTTGCCTGAAAAATCGACGCGTGTGGCATCGACCAAAATAATGGCGGCATCGGCAGTTGATGCGCCGGTAACCATATTACGCGTGTATTGCTCATGTCCCGGCGTATCGGCAATGATGAATTTGCGTTTGGGCGTAGCAAAATAACGGTAAGCCACGTCAATGGTAATGCCTTGTTCGCGCTCGGCGGCAAGGCCGTCTGTCAGGCTGGCAAAATCAGGCGTTTCGCCGTTTTCAGCGGCACGGTTGAGCTTGTCAATCTGGTCGGTCAGTAAGGTTTTGCTGTCGTAGAGCAGGCGGCCGATGAGGGTGGATTTGCCGTCATCGACACTGCCGGCGGTAATGAAGCGTAAAAGCGGAGCGGAAGCTGCAGTCATGATTCTTTCCCATTTCTCGTGATTTCTCAAACTGACTGCTACTTTAAACAGGCCGTCTGAAAATGGGAAAGAATGTTTGGTTGTTAAAAAAGCTGTTTTCGTTATATCGCGAAGCTATGGAATATTGCCTCACGCCATCTGTTTTCTCCGGGTCGCCAACCAACACACAATCGACCCTAAGCACACCATTCCCGCCCCCTGCCAAAACGTCATGGACAAAGGCGCGCTAATCAAAAATGATGACACTACCGCTGACAATACCGGAATGAAATAAGATGCGCCTGCCAATACGGTTAGATTACCGCGTGAAATACCGATATTCCACACTGCATAGCCCAAACCCATGCAAGCTGCAGCGGCAACGGCATAGCCGAACGATACGGAATCAAAACTCAACGTATCCGCGCCGCTGAGAAAATACTCTATCCACAATAGTATCGACACCAGTGCAAAGAAGAAGCCGACGCTGCTGCCTTCCGCTTTCACGCGCGCCGTCAGCGTACAATATGCCGCCCAAAACACCGCATCCGCAAATGCCATGATGTAGCCGCCGGGATTGGTGCGGACATTGTGGTAGATGCCGGAAATCGACAAGCCGACATCGCCGCCCAATACAGTGGCAATCCCTAAAAACGACAGCACAAAGCCGATGACTATCCACCATTTTGACGGCTGTTTGTTGAAATATACCGCTCCGACGATGGTAAACGTCGGCCACAAATAATTGACCATGCCGATTTCCACCGCCTGTCTCGCGTTTTGCGCAAAACCGACCGAGAGCGACAAACACAGTTCGCAGCCGACAAAAAACACACTCGCCCAAAACAGATAGCTGCGGTTGTAATTGCGCAAATGCGGCCGGCCGAAAATCAACCAAATCAATACGGTAGACAGGGTGTACATCATTGCCGCGCCGCCCACTGCCCCCATATGCAGGCTCAAAGAGCGTATCAGAGAAATGACAAAGCTCCACAAAGCAACGGCAAGCAGCCCGATGGCAGTGGCTTGTTTAGAGGAGATGTTTTGAGATAAGAAATGAATCATGGCGTATGTGTTGAAGATGGTTTTATTAGGTTTATCGTAGTTTAAATATATCGTTTCTACATTAATTATTTTAACGGTTTCAAGGCCGTCTGAAAATGATTGTTTCAAACGGCCCTCTATTTGCAATTAGTCCTAAACATGACTATAATCCGCATTCAATTAGTCAATATTGAGACCAATTTATGAATCAGCTCGACCAACTCGGTATGCGCATCAGCCACATAGACAGCGCATTTGACCAATGGATTAAACAGCAAAACACCAACTACAATACCTTCGCCGTTCTCTACACCTTAGCCACCGAAGGCAGCCGCACTCAAAAATACATAGGCGAAGAATGGAGCCTGCCCAAGCAAACCGTTTCCGGCACATGCAAAACGCTGGCGGAACAAGGCTTGCTGACATTTCAAGAAAGCGAACAAGACAAACGCGAACGCTTATTGTCGCTGACCGAGCAAGGCAAGGAATCTGCCGCACCATTGGTGCAAAACATGCAGGAATTCAGCAAACGAATTTTTAGCGCCTTCGGTGAAAAACGTGCAGCCCGACTGTTTGCCGATTTGGACGCGTTGGCCGAATTAATGGCGCAAACCCTCAATACTAAATAAGGAGGGCAACCATGTGGAAAATGTTGAAACACATCGGTCAAACACACCGCCGCAAACTCATCACAACCTTCTCTCTCGTCGGCTAGGATAATCTGCTCTTGCTGGTATATCCTGTGTTTGGCGGCTGGGCGATTAATGCCGTTATGGAAGGCAACGTCTGGCAGGCAATGTTGTATGGCGTGGTGGTTTTATTAATGTGGCTGGTCGGAGCCGCCCGCCGAGCAGCAGATACGCGTACGTTTACCCAAATCTATACCGAAATCGCCGTCCCCGTTGTATTGAAACAGCGCAAACGAGAAGTACCGCATTCCGCCATTACCGCACGCGTTACCCTATCGCGTGAGTTTGTCAGTTTTTTTGAAGAACACCTGCCCATCGCTGCTACTTCGCTGGTCTCCATCTTCGGTGCATGTATGATGTTGCTGATATTGGAATTTTGGGTGGGCGTATTGGCTGTCGCGATACTTGCCCTGTTTTTATGGTTGCTGCCGCGTTTTGCCGCCATCAGCGAAAACCTATATTTCCGTTTAAACAACCGGCTTGAACGCGACAACCACCTTATCCGCGATGGAAACGAGCATCAGCTCTACCGCCACTACGGCTGGGTTGCCAAACTACGCGTGCTGATTTCCAACCGCGAAGCCTTAGGCTATCTCAGTATCGGCATGGCAATGAGCGTATTGTTCGGCTTCACCTTTATACACATGACGCTTAAAGGTTATGGCAGCGCCGGCCATATCTATTCCGTCAGCACTTATTTATGGATGTTTGCAATGAGCTTGGACGATGTACCGCGCTTGGTCGAACAATACTCCAATCTAAAAGATATCGGACAACGCGTTGAACTCTCGGAAGAAAACAATCTTTCCAAGGCCGTCTGAAACCTTAACACACTATCAGGACATATTATGAGTTGGTTCTATTTAATCTTAGCCGGTATGCTGGAAATCGGCTGGCCATTAGGCTTGAAGCTGACACAACAGGAAGGCTACCGCTGGCATGGCTTTGCCGCCGCGCTTGCCTGCATCATCGGCAGCGGATACTTCCTTTACCTTGCCCAAAAAAGTATTCCAATGGGTACAGCCTACGCCGTCTGGACAGGCATAGGCGCGGCAGGAGCGTTTTTGGTAGGTGTTGTATTTTTCAACGATGCCGCCAACATCGGCCGCTGGCTCGGCGCATTTCTCATCATCTCCGGCGTCGTAGTGATGAAACTCTCCAGCGGAAACTGAAAATCTCGTTTCTATCCAATCCAAGGCCGTCTGAATGAGCATGTTCAGACGGCCTAATACCTTCCCGAATATAACGAAATCATCTTAAATTAAAACCAAGCATTCTTTCCTTTTTTCAGACGGCCTGTTTAAAGTGGCGACTGTCCATTATTCAAACAATCGGTTATAGCCGTCCAACAAAGGAATCCAAATGAGCCAAGCCAATCCGCTTCCCCCCGAACTCTCCGCCCAACTCTCAACCCTATCCCCCACCCAACTTGCCTGGCTCTCCGGCTATTGCTGGGCGCAAAGCCAAAGCGTATCCGGAGCAGCAGCCGAACCATCTACCCTGCAAACAGCCGCCTCGACAGTCAGCCGCCGCGTATTAGTCCTCTCCGCCTCACAAACCGGCAATGCCCGCAGCGTTGCCGAATCATTACACGCCAAACTTCAAGCCGCCGGCGTAGAAGCCCGCCTCAGCAGCGCAGGCAATTTCAAAAGCAAAACCCTGCCCGACGAAGACATCGTCCTTTTGGTTACCTCCACCCAAGGCGAAGGCGAACCGCCCGAAGAAGCCCTGCCCCTGTACAAATTCATCTACGGCAAAAAGAAACCTGATCTCAGCAAACTGACCTTCGCCGTCTTAGGCCTTGGCGATTCCTCCTATCCCAACTTCTGCCAAGCAGGCAAAGACTTTGATGCCAAATTTGCCGAACTGGGCGCAGGCCGTCTGAACGACTTGGGCATTTGCGACTTAGAATTCCAAACCGATGCCGACGCATGGATTGCCGCCGTCGTACCCAAAGTAGCCGAGTTAACTGCCCAAGCAGCAAGCCCAAGTACAACCGCTGCACCAAACGGCTCGGCAACACCAAGCAACGATGCCGTCTACACCAAAGAAAAACCCTACACAGCCACCCTCTCTGTGCGCCAAAAAATCACCTCGCGCGATGCAGAAAAAGACGTCGAACACATCGAAATCGACCTCAGCGGCTCAGGTTTGCATTATCAGGCAGGCGACGTGCTCGGCGTATGGCCGCTGAATGCCGCCGACCTCGTTCAAGAAATCCTCGACCTCAACCAACTGAACGGCAACGAAACCATCCAACTTTCAGACGGCCGCGAAACCGACATCCGCACAGCCCTGACCGAATCCTCAGACATTACCCAAAACACACCCGCCTTCGTCCAACAATACGCCGAATTAACAAACAACGAAGAACTCAAAACCATAGTCGCAGATAAAGCCCAACTGGATGCCTACCTCGCCGCCACACCGCCCGTCGGCGTATTTGCCGCCCATCCACACCCACTGGACGCACAAACCCTATACAGCCTATTCCGCCCACAAACCCCGCGCCTTTACTCCATCGCCTCCGCCCAAGACGAAGTCGGCGAAGAAGTCCACCTTACCGTAGGCGTCGTCCGTTTCAACCACCACGACCACACCTACACCGGCGCAGCATCTGGCTACTTGGGCGAACGCCTCGAAGAAGGCAGCGAAATCCGTGTCTTTGTCGAACCCAACCCCAACTTCCGCTTGCCCCAAAACGGCGACACTCCCATCATCATGATTGGCGCAGGCACAGGCGTCGCCCCCTTCCGCTCCTTTATGCAACAACGCGCCGCCAATGGCGACAGCGGTAAAAACTGGCTCTTCTTCGGCAACCAACGCCTGGCCGACGACTTCCTCTACCAACTCGAATGGAGCGAATGGCGCAAAGACGGCCTCCTCACCCGCGCCGACCTCGCATGGAGCCGTCAAGGCGAACACAAAGTCTACGTCCAACACAAAATCGCCGAACGCGCCACCGAAGTTTGGAACTGGCTGCAACAAGGCGCACATATCTACGTCTGCGGCGACGCCGCACGCATGGCGCGCGATGTCGAAAACGCCCTGATCGAAGTCATCGAAACCCAAGGCAAACTCAGCCGCGACGAAGCCGAAGACTACCTCAACGACCTGCGCGAAGACAAACGCTACCAACGCGACGTTTATTGATTGGATAAACAAAAATAAAGGCCGTCTGAAATTCAGTTTTCAGACGGCCTTTTTAAAGAGCCTGCTCGGATTGTTATCAATTCACCCGGTTTTGCATTATAATTGTGCAAATTTGACTCACTCGAAAGAAAATAAATTGGAAGGATTACAACAACTTGTAGATTTATTGGTGGGTTTTGTCGATTGGATATTGAAATTACTGGCATTCTTGTTTTAAACTACGTCTCATTCTTTTATACATTAAAGACGTATTTTCATCATGCAAACCGCGCAACGCTCTGCTACTTTCTTCTATTGGTACCACACAAACGTGCGGTACTTTTTTGCGCTTGTCTGAAACAGAACAAATTGAAAATACGCAAATTAGAGCCGCCTCATTTGAGCGGCTTTTTTTATACCCACCATGGCCGCTTAAATCCACCCATTTTTAAGAAATAAGGAATACAGCCATGACTGCCTCAACTAAAATCCACAGCCAAACCCAAATGTTACATACCTGCCGCATGGTCGTTGACAGCAACAGCCACCACAGCATGCTCAACATGCACACTTTGCCTGATTCGCCTGACAGCCTCATCAGCGAAGCCCTGATTCCGCAAGTGCGCACCATCGCGACTTTGATTGCCGCAGAGCGCCACGACTTCAATCAAAGCAGCCCCAGCCTTTTTACTGATGAAGCGGATTTCTTCGCAGCGCGTATTTTGGTTTTGGGCGTACGCCGTTTCCATTTGGATATTACCCTGCTGCCCATGCTCAAGACCGCCAACAAACGCGCCGAAGCTTTCGCCAAACGCCATCACGTGCCCTTCTCTCCCGCTGAAATGCAAATGTCCCTGCACACACGCCGCCCTGCCAACCTGCTGATTATCGAAACCGAACACGAAATGCCTGCACTGGGCAATCTGGCTGCCAACAGCCGTGCATTTGCAGCGCAACTTTCCAATATTATTTTGTAAAACCACTTGAAAAACAGGGAAATGGTTTAATATTAGGCAAACACACTCCGCCGAAATCTCGGCAAAGACAAACCTCTCTCAGGAAAAACAATGAAAAAACTGATTGCCTTAGCCGCCCTTTCCACTTTTGCCCTCGCTGCCTGCAAAGACAATACCCAAGCGCAGCTTGAGCAGCAGCAAAAACAAATCGAAGCATTGCAACAACAGTTGGCACAACAAAACGGCCAACAAGAAGACAATACGGTTTACCAGCTCACGCCTGAAGCCGTGAAAGACACCATTCCTGCCGAGGCACAAGCCAACGGCAACAACGGCCAACCGGTAACCGGTACAGACGGCCAACAATACATCTACGACCAATCCACCGGCAGCTGGCTGCTGCAAAGCTTGGTGGGTGCGGCAGCCGGTGCATTTATCGGCAACGCATTGGCCAACAAATTCACACAGGCACGCAATCAAAACAGCCCGATTGCCCGTCAAGCCCGTGCCAACTATTATCAAACCGCACGTCCAAACGGACGCACCAGCCAACAGCTGAATACGCGCACCCTGCGTGCCCAACAACAAAACGCTCAACAGCAACAGCGTTACCGCGAAACCGCACGTCAGCCTTCCAACTACCGCCGCCCAAGCATGGGGCGGGGCTTTGGCCGTCGTCGCTGATTCAGTTTATACCCCATCTTTGATATAAACTCGCACAATATAAAAGGCCGTCTGAAAATCAGATTTTCAGACGGCCTTTAGCCCTTCTCTATTTTCTTATTGCAGACTTGTGGGTCTGAGACCTTTGCAAAATCCCCCAAAATCCCCTAAA
>NZ_KV809517.1:0-501 GCF_001812605.1 Neisseria sp. HMSC073G10
TGCTGCCGCTGTCGCCGTTGAAGGTCAGGCCTTTAGTGTCAACGGTGGTTTGGGCATCCACGCCTTTTTGGATTTCGGCTTTGGTGCCATCAGCCAAGTCGATGCTGTAGTCGGTCACGTTGTTCGCGTCTGCAGCGGCGGCGGTAACGGTCAATTTGCTCGAACCGGCGCTGGCAGTCGTGCCTTTGGCGTTGACGGTGTAAACGTCTTGGCCGTTGGTGTCGACGGTTTTAACCACGTCTTTGATGTTGGTACCGGCACGTACTTCGGTACGGGCGGCGGCGCTTTGCTGTTTCAGCTGGCTGTAGTTGACGGCGTCGTTGTCATCGGTACCGGCGGCAACATTGGTGATCTTGTTGCCGGCGGCATTGATGCCTGACTTGGTCACACTTGGGCCACCGGTAATGGTGAGGCCGTCTGAATTCAGTTTGCTGTCGCCTGCGGTAACGCTGTCAACAGTAATGTCTTTGGCCAGTTTCAGCTGTGCACCACCAGCTACGG
>NZ_KV809518.1:0-75986 GCF_001812605.1 Neisseria sp. HMSC073G10
CAGGCTGAATAAATAAGGAAAATGAAATGAATGTCATAGGGTTGGACGTATCTAAAGACACGATAGACGCAACATTGATTACAACTAAAGGAAGCAAAGACTATATAAAAATATACAACAATACAGAAGGATTTGAGAATCTGATTAATTGGATAAAAACAAAACGAATTAGAAAAATTGCCATAAGTATGGAAGCAACGGGTATTTACTACGAACAGGCGGCAGAATATTTGAGCGCGCTATATACGATTTTTGTTATTAATCCCTTGAAAATCAAAGAATACGCAAAAAGTCAGTTTAGCCATACCAAAACAGATAAAGCAGATTCAAAACTTATCGCCGAATTTGCAAACCGCCATTTAGACAAACTGACACCTTTTAGGCCGTCTGAAAATCCAACACTCTACAAACTGATAAATCTGCTACAACAACTCAAGGAACATCAAAAAGAAACACAAAACAGGTTGCATACCGCAACAGACATCTACATAAAATCAACCCATGAAGCAATCATAGAACTACTTGAAGAAAAAATAGATCAGACATCAAAGCGGATAGAAGGCATGATAAAGCAGAAAGAAAGCCTAAATATCGAATATCAAAACCTGCAAACCATCCCGGCAATAGGAAAAGAAACCGCAGTGATCTTGCTAAGACACCTGACAGATAAAAATTTTGAAACAGCGAATAAATTTGTAGCCTTTGCCGGCCTAAGTCCAAAAATTGAACAATCAGGGACAAGTGTCAATAAAAAAGGTAGATTGAGTCGATACGGACACCGGCAATTAAAACGCGCCTTGTTTATGCCTGCCCTTGTTGCCTATCGCATGAATGCATTTCCTCAACTTGTCAGAAATTTGGAAGAGGCAAAAAAGCCTAAGATGATAATCATCGTTGCATTAATGCGAAAATTGGCAAAAATTGCCTTTTATATACACAAGACTAAAAAGCCGTTTGATAAAGCGCGCCATCAGACGGTTTAACGAATTTATACAAAACAAAACGGCTGTAAAAACAGCCGTTCTTTGTCGTTTCTGTTGAAAATGCAATAACAAAATACCTATTGAAAACAGAAACATAAGAAATTAACTTATTTTAATAATTGACAGGTCAATATATCATCTTTTCCATTTCTGTTTATACGGTTTGCGAGTATTTGGCTTTGGTTTCTTTATGGCGCAGATGGTAGTCGAACACCATAGCGATGTTGCGGATCAGGAAACGGCCCTTCGGCGTAACGGTCAGGCCGTGCGGTTTGAGACGAACCAGACCGAGGGTTTCCAGTTGCTTCATATCTTCCAGTTCCGCTACAAAATAGCGGCTAAACGGAATGCCGAACACGCTTTCGTAAATTTGATAATCAAGCGAGAAGCGGCACATTAAATCCTGAATGATGTTGCGGCGCAAAATATCGTCTTGATTGAGCTGGTAGCCGCGCATAATCGGCAGATGTCCGGCATTGAGTGCGGCGTAATAGGCATCGATGTCGCGCTCGTTTTGGGAGTAGGTGCTGCCGATTTTGCCGATAGAGGACACGCCGATCGCCACCAAGTCGCAGTCGGCATAGGTCGAGTAGCCTTGGAAGTTGCGTTGCAGGAAGCCTTCTTTGAGGGCGATGGAGAGCTCGTCGTCAGGTTTGGCAAAATGGTCCATGCCGATGAAAACGTAGCCGCGCTCAGTCAGGGTTTGGACGCAATATTGCAGCATATCGAGTTTTTCTTCGCTGCTGGGAACGACATTAGTGTCGATACGGCGTTGCGGTTTGAAGATATGCGGCAGGTGGGCGTAGTGGTAAAGGGCGAGGCGGTCGGGATCGAGGGATAAGACCGTATCGATGGTAGTTTTGATGCTTTCGGTGTTTTGGTGCGGCAGGCCGTAAATCAAATCGACGCTGACCGATTTAAATCCGGCTTCACGCGCGGCATCAATTACTTCTTTAGTTTCTTCATAACTTTGAATGCGGTTGACCGCTTCCTGCACTTTAGGGTCAAAGTCTTGAATGCCGACACTCATGCGGTTGAAACCGAGTTTGCCCAGTTTGAGGACGGTTTCGCGGCTGACTTTGCGCGGGTCGATTTCGATGGAGTATTCGCCGTTGGGGATGAGCTGGAAGTATTTTCGGATCATTTCGAAGACGCGTTCGAGTTGGTCGTCGCTTAGGAATGTCGGCGTGCCGCCGCCGAAGTGGAGTTGTGCAAGCTGGTGTCGTCCGCCTAAATGTGGTGCCAGCAACTCCATTTCTTTTTCCAGATATTGGATATAGGCATCGGCACGGCTTTTGTCTTTGGTAATGATTTTATTGCAGCCGCAGTAATAGCAGATGGTATTGCAGAAGGGAATGTGGATGTAGAGCGAAAGGGGTTTGTTGAGCGCGCCCATGTTGCGCAGGTTTAAAGCTTGGATATATTCGGCTTCTTTAAAGCCTTCATGGAAGCGGTCGGCGGTCGGATAGGATGTATAACGTGGACCGCTTGACGGCAAACTGGCAATCAGTTCACGGTCGAATTCCGGTAATTCATTGTTTGTGTTCGTATTATTTGAGATAGGGATGATTTTCATGGTCGGGGCTTGTAGTATGAAGTAAGGAAATTAGGGAAAATTTTAGTCAAAATTTCGATAGTTTGGTAGAATGCCTCATAATGATATGCCGACTTTGACATGGGTCAATAGTTATTCGGCTTAATCAGGGATTGAGAGAACTAAGCAAATTAAAGGTGCGTTATGGCTACACACAATGCAACACATCAAATGAAAACCTTGTGTTCCACATGTTCTTTACGCGAGCTGTGTTTGCCTGTCGGACTGATGCCTAACGAATTTTCACAATTAGACGCGGTTATTCGTCAAAGCCGCCGTCTGAAAAAAGGTGAATACCTGTTCCGTGCCGGCGAGCCGTTTACCTCTTTGTTTGCCATCCGTGCGGGCTTCTTTAAGACAACAGTCGCCAGCCAAGATGGACGAGATCAGGTAACCGGCTTTTTTATGTCGGGCGAGCTGATCGGTATGGATGGGATTTGTTCCCATATTCACAGCTGTGATGCTGTGGCTTTGGAAGACAGCGAGGTATGCGAGCTTCCGTTTACACATATTGAAGAACTCGGTCAGGATATTCCCAGCCTCCGTTCTCACTTTTTCCGCTTGATGAGCCGCGAAATTGTTCGAGATCAGGGCGTTATGTTGCTTTTGGGCAATATGCGCGCTGAAGAGCGATTGGCGGCATTCTTGCTCAACTTGTCCCAGCGTCTCTATTCACGAGGTTTTGCCGCCAATGATTTTATCTTGCGAATGTCGCGTGAGGAAATTGGCAGCTATTTGGGGCTGAAACTGGAAACAGTCAGCCGCACCTTGTCTAAATTCCATCATGAAGGCTTGATTTCGGTTGAACACAAGCACATCAAAATCCTAGATGCGACGACTTTGAAGAAAATGGTTTCCGGTTGTTCGCACGCTATCTGAATCTTAGGCCGTCTGAAATATTTCAGACGGCCTTTTTAACAAGAATTAAAGAATAATTGTTAAGTTACGAAAGTGATAGTCAGATTTTAAATTGAAAAATCTTCAACAACCGGCGTGTACAGAATGCGATCGACTACTTCTCTGGTCAGTTTCGGTGCAAACATCTGGATAAAGTCATACGCGTAACCGCGCAGGTAGGTATCGGTGCGTAAGGCTATCCAAGTGGGCGACGGTTCAAATAAGTGTGCCGCATCAATCAGCTGTAAATCTTGATCGACAACGGGATCGTACGCCATTTTCGCCATCAAACCAACGCCCAAGCCTAAGCGGACATACGTCTTCAATACATCTGTATCGGCAGCCGATAAGGCAACATCAGGTTGCTCAATATGCGCTTTATTAAATGTACGCGCAATGCTACTGCCGGAATTAAAAGCAAATTCGTAAGTAACCAGCGGAAAAGAAGCTAAATCTTCAAGGCTTAAAGGATTGCGGCAGTCCAAAAGAGGGTGGTCGTGCGGAACAATGACGGCATGGTTCCATTCATAGCAGGGTAGTTTGCCCAACTCGGGGTGATCGTCAATGCGTTCGGTAATAATTGCCAAATCCGCTTCGCCGCTGCTGACCATTTGCGCAATGGCAGAAGGGCTGCCTTGTTTGATGGTCAAATTGACTTTAGGATAGTTTTTCACAAATTCCGCAACGATTTTAGGTAATGCATAACGCGCTTGGGTGTGCGTCGTGGCAATGGTCAGGGAGCCACTGTCATGATCGGTAAATTCGCTGCCGATATTTTTAATGTTCTGTACATCACGCAAAATTCGTTCCGAAATTTCTAACACGGCTTTGCCCGGTTGCGAAACGGAAACCACACGCTTGCCGCTGCGGATAAAAATTTGGATACCCAATTCTTCTTCAAGCAGGCGGATTTGTTTGGAAATGCCGGGCTGGGATGTAAAAAGCGCATCGGCAGCCTCGG
The DNA here is from genome assembly GCF_001812605.1 of Neisseria sp. HMSC073G10. NCBI lineage: Bacteria > Pseudomonadati > Pseudomonadota > Betaproteobacteria > Neisseriales > Neisseriaceae > Neisseria > Neisseria sp. HMSC073G10. The sequence goes on from NZ_KV809518.1 coordinate 4,436, forward strand.
AGACATTCAGATTGTGCCGGTAAACTTCAAGGGCATAACGTAATTGTTGTAGTTTCATGGTAGCAGTACCGAATACGTTGTTATTGTGGATTTTGTGCGACAAACGGCATGTAATTTAACATATTTTGCCCAGTTTTGCCCCGAGTTTTGAAAATGGTTGTTTTTAATGAAAATATCTTTTAATGATATGAAAACAGGAAATTCAGGAAAGAAGAGGGAAAGGGGTTTTGTTGTTTTTGTACAACTTTAGGTGGGTGAATTGTCTGATTTTGCCCTAAATTAATGACACAAGATTGATTTTTCGGCATGATTAACTACTAGGAAGCAGGCACTTCATGATTGTTTGAAGGCATCGAGTATTGACAGTTTGCCTTGCGCTTCTTTATAGTGCAACCTGATATATCCGATTTGCCGCTGTTTTGATACTGCGGCCTGTATATTGGTACTTTGCAGCGGTTGCTTTCCTAGTCCGCCGCATAACAATTTGATGAGGGAATAAAATGACCAAACAGCTGAAATTAAGCGCATTGTTCGTTGCCTTGGTTGCCTCTGGCACCGCTATGGCCAGCGAAGCGCACACCAAACACGGTTACACCGTAAGCAGCCAATCTCAAGAAATCGTCCGTAACAACTACGGCGAATGCTGGAAAAACAGCTACTTCGACAAAGCTACCGAAGGCCGTGTTGAATGTGGTGACCGCGAAGCAGTTGCTCCTGTACAACAAGCTCCTGAGTATGTTGATGAAACTGTTTCTCTGTCTACTAAAACTCTGTTCGGCTTCGACAAAGACAACCTGCGTCCTGAAGCTCAAGAAAACCTGGACTCTTTGGCTCAACGCCTGAGCAACGAAAGCGTACAAACTGTACGTGTTGAAGGTCACACTGACTTCATGGGTTCTGAGCAATACAACCAAGCTCTGTCTGAGCGTCGTGCTAACGTAGTTGCTAACTACTTGGTAGGTCGTGGCGTTGCTTCTAGCAAAATCTCTGCAGTAGGTCTGGGCGAATCTCAAGCTCGCATGACTGCTACTTGTGAAGCTGAAGTTGCTAAACTGGGCAAAAAAGTTTCTAAAGCTAAGAAACGTGCTGCTCTTATCGCTTGTATCGAACCTGACCGTCGCGTTGATGTTAAAATCCGCAGCGTTGTTACTCGTCAAGTTGCTCCAGGCCAAACTATCGAAGGTCAAGGCGAATTGCCTGCTACTGATGAAGGTTGGATCCCAGCTCCTTACAATGGCGTTCACGGTTACGCTAAACCTTAATCGGTTTTTGAAAAATGCCCTGCAATATGCAGGGCATTTTTTTATGGTTTATATTTGAAGAGTCGGGGAATTCATGATTCAAAATAAAAGGCCGTCTGAAAGACTTATTTTCAGACGGCCTTTTATTAAGACAGATTAGTTTGACTTGGGCCATTTCCATACGCAAACAGCGGCGAGTATTGTACAAATCAAAAAGATGATACTGGATAAGCCGTGCCAAACGCCGAATGTTCCACCTACTAGGGACAGTAACCAGTTATCTAGTCCGTACTTGTGTGCCTCGATAACCGGCGTAACCAAAAGATGATTACAGGCTAAGAGTAGCCAAAGTACCAATATCCACCAAGAAAGTGAGGCCAGCTGTTTTCTGAAAAAGGCATAGGCTGCGCCAAAAATAACTAAGCCACATATCGCTGTAATGGCAAACAAAATGCCGGCAATTTCTCCTGCCTGCATTTTAGGCAGAAGGCGGAATAGGATCGGGACGGTAACATAGCCTGCGGTCAGTTGCATACCGAGCCACATAGCGGCAGCGGTTTGGATAATTTTGTACGGTAGATTCATTATGTTTCTCCTGGGAGGATTTCACTTTCTTTGATTATGGTGTTTTTAGGTACAACAAAAGGCCGTCTGAAAATGTTTTCAGACGGCCTTTTGTTTATTTAAATATATTGCACGGCAATGATGTCATATTCACGTACGCCGCCGGGTGCTTGAACTTCTGCAACGTCGCCTTCTTCTTTGCCGATCAGGGCGCGGGCAATGGGGGAACCAACGTAGATTTTGCGTTCTTTAATGTCTGCTTCATCTTCACCGACGATCTGGTAGGTAACTTGTTCTTCAGTTTCCAAATCTTCCAGTGTCACAGTTGTGCCGAATACGATTTTGCCTTCGGCGTGGATTTCGGCAGGGTTGATGATGTGCGCCATAGAGAGTTTGTGTTCCAACTCGGCGATGCGGCCTTCGATAAAGCCTTGACGCTCTTTGGCGGCTTCGTATTCTGCGTTTTCAGACAAGTCGCCGTGCGAACGTGCTTCGGCGATGGCTTCAATGACTTCTGGACGTGCTACGCTTTTGAGGTGTTGAAGTTCTTGTTTCAATAATTCTGCACCACGGACGGTCAAAGGGATTTTTTGCATTGAGTTCTCCATGAAAGCATGATGATGCTTTTAAAATTTTATCCGGCCACGCGCGGTAGCCGGATTGAAAATAAAAATACAAGCCGCCAAAGCTTGGCGGCTTGATAAATAAATAAGTAATGCTCGTATTCTACCAAATTTTGCCGAAACCGCAATGATTAAAACGGATTTTCAGTAAAGTGTTGTTTTCTGTCTATTTTGTTTTTTCAGACGGCCTGAAAACTAAATATTGAAGTATTTCAAAGCTGCATTGGAAAAACGATTTCTTAAATGAATGTTTTTGATTAAAATACCTGATGCTAATCCGTAGTGATTAGTCTTCTTTAACTATATGAAGAGAAAATATGGAAAAAAAACCAACTTCCCAAAATGAACAACGAGCTAACCGCCGTTATTTGACTGTTTGGCGATGGCATTTTTATGCCGGACTTTTGGTTGCGCCGTTTTTAACCCTGCTGGCTGTTACAGGGTTGGGAATGCTGCTATTTGCCAATATCACCGGTAAAGAAGGCGAACGCATACATGTTGCGCCGCAGGCGCAAGTGCAGCCTTTGTCGGCTCAGGCTGAAGCTGCCAGACAGTTTGTGAATCCGGAAACTGCCTCTGTGGTGCAATATATTGCGCCGCGCGCAGATGATATGGTTGCCGTATTCCGCGTGAACAATGACGATAAAGCTGCTATGGTTGCCATTGATCCCTATACGGCGAAGGTCGTCAATTCAACGCCGCGCAATGAAGGCTGGTATCACATCATGGACGAAATCCATGGCGATATGATGATCGGTCCGGTAGGCGACTATCTGCTGGAAACTGCCGCGTCGCTGACCATCCTGCTGATAATCACGGGGATTTATTTGTGGTGGGCGAAACAGCGCAGCCTGAAATCCATGCTTGTGCCGAAAGCAGGCAAAGGACGCACATGGTGGCGTAGCATGCACGGCGCATTCGGCACTTGGGTTTCTTTGCTTCTATTACTGTTCTGCCTGTCGGGCGTTGCTTGGGCGGGAATTTGGGGTGGTAAGTTGGTTCAGTCTTGGAGCCAATTCCCTGCCGGTAAATGGGGCGTCGAACCGAACCCTGTATCTACCGTGCCGACCCACGGCGATGTGTTGAACGACGGTAAAATCAAAGAAGTGCCATGGGTTCTGGAGCTTACGCCTATGCCTGTTTCTGGTACGACGAAGGGCGAAAACGGCATCAATCCGAGCGAACCGATGACTTTGGAAACGGTTGACCGCTTTGCCCGCGAAATCGGTTTTGAAGGCCGCTACAAGCTTAATTTGCCTAAAGGCGAAACGGGCGTGTGGACGCTGTCTCAGGACTCGATGAGCTACGATATGCCCAGTCCGACCGCCGACCGCACGGTACACATCGATCAATACAGCGGCAAAGTCCTTGCCGACATCCATTACGACGATTACAACTTTTTCGGTAAATTCATGGCGGTCAGCATTGCGCTGCATATCGGCACGATGGGTTGGTGGAGCGTGCTGGCGAACGTTTTGTTCTGTTTGGCGGTCATCTTCATCTGCGTCAGCGGCTGTGTGATGTGGTGGAAACGCCGTCCTTCGGAAGCACGTGGTTTGGTTCCTCCTGCGCAGAAAATAAAATTGCCGGTATGGTGGGCAATGGCTGTACCACTTCTGATTTTGGCTGTGATTTTCCCAACAGCCATAGCCGCAATCGCTGTGATTTGGATTTTGGATACACTGTTGTTGTCGCGTATTCCAGCATTGGCAAGATGGTTTAAATAACCGTCCGATATGATTAAAGGCCGTCTGAATCTTTTGTTTCAGACGGCCTTTTGTATAAAGGTTAAAAGAGGTAGGGAAGTTACGATTCTGTTTAAGTTTATATGTGAAATGGAGATGGTGGTTGGCTTGCAGGATTGGTGTAAGAAAGACAAGGAGTTTTTGTATAAAAACAAAAAACCCACTTCATTGAAGTGGGTTTTTGATGAAGGCTATTAACCTTTGCGAGCAGGCAATTTTTCTTTAATGCGAGCTGCTTTACCGGTCAGACCACGCAAGTAGTACAGTTTGGCGCGACGTACGTCACCACGGCGTTTAACTTCGATTTTTTCTACGGTAGGAGAGTACAGTTGGAAAGTACGTTCTACACCTTCGCCGCTAGAGATTTTGCGAACGATGAAGTTGCTGTTCAGGCCACGGTTGCGGCGAGCGATAACAACACCTTCGTATGCTTGCAGACGGCTGCGAGAACCCTCAACCACGCGTACAGATACGACAACGGTGTCGCCTGGAGCGAATTCAGGGATTTCTTTGTTCAAGCGAGCGATTTCTTCTTGCTCTAATTGTTGAATCAAGTTCATTTGTTTTTCCTAAGTTATGATTGGATTTCCTGTTGCTCTTGCAAGATTTCTTTTAAGAGGCGGGATTCCTTTGGGATTAAACTGCGCTTTTCCAATAAATCGGGTCGGCGCTCTAAAGTGCGTTGTAGAGATTGTTTCAATCGCCACTCGGCAATCAAGCCATGATTTCCTGAACGTAAGACATCAGGAACCATCATGCCTTGGAATTCTACGGGTTTGGTGTAATGAGGACAATCTAAAAGGCCGTCTGAAAATGAGTCTTGTTCAGCTGACTGTATATCGCCCAATACACCCGGTACCAATCTTAAGACGGCATCCATCAACATCATAGCGGGTAATTCACCGCCCGAGACGACAAAGTCGCCAATGCTGATTTCTTCGTCCACACTGCTTTGCAGCAGTCTTTCATCTATGCCTTCATAGCGTCCGCATAGAAGAATAAGATGGGGCAGTTCGGCAAGTTCTGCGGCCTTTTTATGCGTCAGCGGCCGACCTTGCGGACTGAGATAAATTACTTTGGCAGGTTTTTGCGAGTTTGCTTTGGCTTCTTCGATTGCAGATTGAAGCGGCGGCGCCATCATAATCATTCCCGGACCACCTCCGAAGGGGCGATCGTCGATATAGCCAAGTTTGTTGTCGGCAAATTTTCGGGGATTGATGGCTTGAAACTGCCAAAGATTTTGTTTTCTTGCTCTGCCTGTAACGCCATATTCGACAATGCTGTCGAACATCTCCGGGAAAATGGTGATGGCTTGAATCAGCATCAGTAGTCCAAACCCCAGTCGGCAATAATGGTTTTGCTGTCGGTATCGACAGATTCGATATAGTTGGAGACAAAGGGAATCAGGATTTGTCCATGTTCGCCTTTAATCATCAAAACATCATTTGCACCGGTTTCCATCAGGTTGCTGACTTTGCCGAGAACGATGTTTTCTTTGTTGATGACGGTCATGCCGACTAAATCTGCCCAGTAGTATTCGTCTTCCTCAGTAGGGGCGAATGACTCTCTGGGGATTTCGATGGTATAGCCGCGCAAGGCAAAGGCTTGGTCGCGATCGTCTATACCTTCAAATTTGACCTGAAGTTCGCCATTGACAATTTTACCTGCCTCAAGCACAACATTCAGGGTTTTGCCATCCTTGCACAACTGCCACTCGGGGTAGTCCAGCAGGCTGTCGGTATATTCGGTATTGGCGGCAATTTTAAGCCAGCCTTTAATGCCGAATACACCTTTGATGTAGCCCATGGCTACCCGTTTTTGAGTGTCTGTCATGGTCGTTTCGGCTGATTAAGCAGCGATTTTTTGCTCTTTAATCAGTTTGGCAACTGCGTCGCTAACTTTCGCGCCTTGAGCAACCCAATGGTTGATGCGGTCTGCGTCGAAACGTACGCGTTCTTGTTTTTCGTTGGCAACGGGGTTGTAGAAACCTACGCGCTCGATGAAGCGGCCGTCACGACGGTTGCGAGAGTCAGTTACGACTACGTTGAAGAAAGGGCGGTGTTTTGAGCCGCCGCGAGCCAAACGGATAACTACCATTTTGAGTCCTTTTGAAAAATGCGGATATATAGAAACCGCTAATTTTAGGATATTTCACACGGGTTATGCAAGTTTTTATTTGTTTTTGTTGCTGTTTTGCCATTCATTCAAATCGAGGTTGGCTTGATACAGGCCGCGGTCGGTTTCCGATGGGGTAACGGTAAATCCTGATTTTTCAGCGAGTTTGAGCATCGGTGTGTTTTCTTTGAGGATTTCCGCATTCATGGTTTGGTAACCTTGCTGTGTGGCAGTTTGGATAATAAGGCTCATCATTTTGCCAGCTAAGCCGGTTTTGCGTGCTTCAGGCGCTAAAGTAATGCCGAACTCGCACTCATTGCGATTGATGCGGCTGTAGCGGCTGACTGCGACGATACGGCCGTCTGAAGCGAAGGCTGCCCACGCGCATTCGGTATGGAAATCAGGGCGAGTAAGCCGTGCGAGTGTGGGCAGCGGCAACTCGTTGGTATGGGTCATGAAGCGCGTATAGCGGTCGGCCGCGGGTAATTGGCGGACAAATTTTTGTTTGGCTTCGGCATCTTCAGGCTCTAGTGCGCGGATGTGCAGTGTGTTGCCGTCGGGCAGGGTAAAGGTATCGGTTTGGCTCGGATAGGGTGCGAGTACGTTTTGTATCTCGGGCGTTTCGGTTTTAGGGTGCAGCAGTTCGGAAGCGGCTTCGCCGGTGTTGCGTAGGAATTCGGCTGCGGCCGGATTTTTTTGTTGGAGATAGGCGGCGGCGCTTTGCATTTTGGCGGCGGCCTGTTCCAAGGTTTGGACGGCTTTTTTTGGGATTTTGGTTGTTGGTGCAACAGGTTTTTCCACGATTTCGGGAATGATGGTACTGCTGTATTGGCTGCCGTTGTAGTTGAGGATAATGTTGCCGATATGCTGGTTGTTGTGGATAAGCGTGTTTAGGGAGTGCAGGAATTGATTGAGAACGGAAGTGTTGTCGAGTTCTGCAAACTGGCTTAAACGCTGGATATCGAGTGTGGTAAAGGGAGGTAATGCGGCTTCGGCTTTGCCATTGTAATGGGCGGTAAGGATGTTGCCGTAAATGGCATGGCGGCTGGACCGGAACTGGACGGCATTGTGTTTTTGGGTTTGGCACGGAGGCAGGTATAGGGCCTCCGCCATCAGTTCAGTTTGGCTGGATGCAATGGCTTTATCAATATTTTTGCTTTTAGGTGTTTTCAGACGGCCTGTTTTGGCTGGGGCAGGGGTATTTTGTACTTGTTGCAAATAGGCGGTTTGATTGCGGAAATAAAGTGTCAGTAAGGCCTCTTCCGGCGTGTTAAACCGAGTCAGACCGTCTGAAAAACGATAGCTGACGAGAATGGGCTTGCTGGTTTTTTGTGCCAAATTATCTAGAGTTTGATGAATGCTGTACGCATCCGGCGTATCTGGCGAAATAATGCCGAGCAGGGCTTGAGTATGCGGATTTTGTAATTGTTCTAGCGCCAGACGGTGGATGCGTGCAGGTGTGGGGTTGCTGCCGATGCAGCCTTGTCGGATGGATGGTGCATCGGTTGGGAGGTCGAGGGTCAATTCGCAGGCATTGGCGGTACTTCGCAGCCATTCTATCGGCGTGTCGGACAGAATGGTGGGGTTGGTAATGACGGGAATGCCGGAAAGGTGGGCTTTTAGGGCTGCTTCCAGTTCGGCGGTATTGAATACCGGTTGGAAATTGCAATGGCGGCTGAGGCTGCGCAGGATGGCTTTGTCTGTGTCGTCGGTATGGTGTGTGGACAACAGGATAAGCGGGGTGTGGCGTGTAAAGTGGCGGATGGCACTGAACAGCTCGCGTTGGTTTTCGGCCGGATTGTAGTGGATCACGGCAACTTTGGTATGGCGGTTGTGGCCGAAGCGGTTGAGCCAGTCGGCAGACGTGGTAGGACTTAGGTCATAGTTGAGGCTGATGTGGCGTGATACGCCTTGGTGCAGCGTGTTCAGCAGGTGGTTGATGTTGCGGCTGACGGTGCTGTGGCCGGTCAGTAACGCGATATGGCCGGCCGGATAGTCAGTTTGGGTGCCGATGTTGAGGTTGAGTGAGGGGAGTTGGATGCCTGCGCTGTTACACACGGTGATATTCAATTTATCGCCGTGATATTTTTGAATGATGGAACGGGCGTTTTTACAGGATTCGGGTGGCAGGTTTTCCCAATCTTGAATCAGGATAATGTGGCGCAGGTCTTTTTTACGGCAGGCTTTGAACAGCGAGTCATAATGGTCGGGCGGGATAACGGCAACAACCAAATCGGCTTGGCCCGGGATTTTGCTGAGGTTGGAGTAGGAGGGAATACCTGCGACACTGCTGTGTCGAAGATTGACGGGGGTGATTTTGCCTTGATATGAGGAACCGAGCAGATGGCTGAAAATGCGTTCGCCAAGGCTGTGCGGACGTTCGCTGGCGCCGACGAGGATGATGTGTTCAGGCATGAAGAAGTAGCCGGTTTGGACGGTTGCACTCATGATGGTTCCTTATTTGTGTTTTTGGCCGTCTGAAAAGTTTCAGACGGCCTTATTTTTAGACTTCTTTTTTGTCTCCGGCTTTCTTTTTGGGAAGGATAAAACGCATCCTCAGGCCGTTGGGTTTGACATTTTCAGCAATGATTTTACCGCAGTGCTGTTCCATAATGTGCTGCGTCAAGGCAAGCCCTAAACCTGTACCGGGTTTGTGCGCGCTGGAGTCGGCGCGATAAAAGGCAGTGAAAATATGCGGAAGTTGCATTTCGTCCACGCCAGGCCCGTTGTCGGTAACATCGATAATCCAGTTTTTGCCGTCTTGTCCGATATGGGTTTGAATGGTGCTGCCTTCCGGACTGTAATTGATGGCATTGCGGATAACGTTGTCAAAGGCGCGGTATAGATAGCCTTCGTTGGCGCTGACTACGGCATTTTCGGGGATTTTTGGATCAATGCTCAGGGTAACGCTTTGGTTGTTTTGGTGGGCAATGCTTTGGTTGTCCTCAATCAAGTTGGTTAAGAACGGAACGAGTTTGAGGTTTTCTTTTTCCAAAGGAATATTGGAAGTTTCCAAGCGGGATAGGGTCAACAATTCGCCGACCAGAGTATCCATGCGTACCAATTCGCCTTCAAGGCGCTTGAGGTATTGCTCTTGTTTTTGCGGCTGAGATTGAATCAGGCCGACAATCGCCTGCATACGTGCCAGCGGCGAGCGCATTTCATGAGAAACGTGGTGAAGCAGGTGGCGCTCTTTGGCAACAAGTTTTTCCAGTTTCTCGGCCATTTTGTCGAACTGCACGGCAAGGTGGGACAATTCGTCGTCACGGTCGTCAACTTGCTGGGAAATGCGGGTTTCGAGTTCGCCATTGGCTACCCTGTCCATGCCGCCACCAAGAATTTTAATGGGCTTGGTGATGTTGTTGGCAAGGATATATGCCATCAAGAGGCCGACGATGATGATGAAAGACAGAATGATAAATTCGTGCCAAATCGGTGAGAGCGGCAGGCCGGGAATGAAAAGCGGGCTGGGCAGGCGTTGGGCTTGATGGTTGTCCCAGCCTTTAATGAAGAAGAGGTATTCTTCGCCGAAACGGTCGTATTCGATGTGGGCTAAATCGGATTCGGGATTGTTGATGGCAAAGATGCGGGCGCGTTCGATGGACAGGCTGTCGATATTGCGGCCTAAAATATCTTTTTTATCGTCGCCGGTAATCACATAAACGGCATTGGAAACCGGATTGTTTTTCCATTCGGAAAGAATTTCACGCGCACCGCTGTCTCCGCGTGAGTTGAACGCGGAGATGATGCTGCTCATCAATGTGGTTTCGATGGTGCGGCGTTGGTTGAATTGGTTTTCGGCGAGGGTGTTTTGTACCAGCCAAAATGAAAAACTCGCCACAAAGATTGCGCAGACGATAACTGCGCAAAATGTGGCGAAGATGCGTTGAAACAGTTTCATTGATCTGTTTAATCTTTAGTTTTTAACAAACAGGTAGCCTAAGCCACGTACAGTTTGAATCAGGGAAGCATCGCCCAATTTGTGGCGGATGCTGGAGATGTGTACGTCGATGCTGCGGTCAAATTTAGCTAGTTTGCGGTCGAGTGCCTCGATAGACAGGGTCTCTTTGCTGACGACTTGTCCGGCGTGGCGCATCAAAACTTCGAGCAGGTTGAATTCGGTGCTGGTCAACTCGAGCGGAGTGTCTTTGATGCTGGCTTGGCGTTTGGCCGGGTACAAAACGACGTCGCTGACAGAAATGCTGTTAGGCGCGTTGTTTTGTTCGTTGCTGTGTTGCGCACGGCGCAGGATGGCGTTGATGCGGGCCAAGAGTTCGCGCGGTGTGCATGGTTTCGGTACGTAATCGTCCGCACCCATTTCCAGACCGATAATGCGGTCGATGTCGTCGCCTTTCGCGGTCAGCATGATGATGGGCACGGTGCTTTGGGTGCGTACGTTTTTCAGTACGTCCAAACCGTTCATTTTAGGCATCATGGAGTCTAATACGACGACATCGTATTGTCCGGTCAGAATTTCTTGAACGCCGGCTTCGCCGTCGGGAACGCTATGAACGTTGAGGCCTTCGGCAGTCAGGTATTCGGTCAGCAATTCGGTCAAGAGGGCATCGTCATCTACGAGTAATACGCGACTCATGGAATTTCCTTTTCGTGATTGTATGCGCCGCGGTACTAAATGGCAGTACGGCGCTTAAAATAGAGTTGTGTTCAATCTTAACATGCAATCTGCTTTTGTTGATAGCGTAATTTTCTGTGCTTTTGCGCTTTTTTGCATAGAAACTTGTCGCTCTTTACATTTTCAGACGGCCTGTAAGGACAAACTGACAATTGAGTGAGTTTTGTTTAGGGTTTATCACATGATTTGGCAGTTTGGTGTTTCGGTGCATTGATGAAATCTTTGCAATCGGACAAAAGTTTGGGCAGCAGAGGGGCGAATACCGGATGGCTGCGTATTTTGTCGGCGTAGAAATACATCATATAGGGATAATAATATTGCACTGCCTGCATCCATTGCGCACCTTCTTCTTTTTTGCCTTGTCGGTAGAGGTAGAGGCCGACTTGATAGGCGTTGGAGTAGGGGCGGTAGGTCAGGGCTTTGAGTGCGGCCTCTTCCGCCCATGGGCGGATGTAGGCATCGGTCGGGTCTGCACGTTTGCTCAAACTTAAATCGGCGTAATAGGCAAGCATGGGGCTTTCTTTGGAAAGCTGCTGCAAGCCGTCGATTTTGTTTTGGACTGTTTGCGGATCGTCGGTTTTCCCTACACGGCTATATTGGGTCAGATTTTGATATTCCCAGCTGAGGTTTGCCATGCCGATTAAGATCGATAAAGCGGCTATACCGCCTGCCCACTGCCTGATTTGAGTAGATAAAGGGCCGTCTGAAACATCTTTTGGATAAGAAGGTGTCAGCGACAGAATCAGGCTGAATACGGTGAGGAAATAAATATACCAAAGTGGATATTCGAGCATGCTGTGGCAGAGGCTGACGGCGGCGGCGGTTAGTAAAAACAGGGAAGCCGGCGTTTGGTTGCGGCCCAACAGTCGCCATACGGCTGCAAGCAGGGTTAAGGTTGCAAGCAAGGTGCCGGCAATGCCCATTTCGGACAATAACTGCATGACGATATTGTGCGAATGGGTAAACAGTACGCCAAGGATATTGTTGGGGAAGTATTGTTGTTGGGCATTGATCAGGAAGGTTTGCTGGGCAAAACTGTTCCAGCCGTGACCGAACCAAGGTGCGGATTGAAAAGCAATCCATGCCTTGCTCCATTCGATTTGGCGCATGGAGCCTTCAAAACCGCTGGTGCCTGCGCGTTCGACAGCGGTTTCGTATTTGATGTTGCCAAACAAATCCAACAGGCTGCCCATACCGAATTGGAAAGCGGCGGCCAGGATGGCGGTCAGAAGGAAAATGCACAGTGCGCGTTTGTGTTGGAAACGGGTACGCCAAAACCATAACGGCGTAATCAGGAATAGGGCGGCAATGTAGCCTAAGATGGTGCGCGAGTTGACAAGGCCGAGGGTCGCAGTCAAAGCCAATACGAACAGAAAACCTGCTGCATTGGACATTTTGCGCGCCGTCCATAAATAGGATGCCGCCAAAATGCCCCACATTAAATAATGTCCCAAATGGTTTCGTTGGCCGAGTTGGCCGTTTACGGTGCCGTTGCTTCGGGCAATAATGCCGTTCAACCACTCTACGTTGGACCAGCCTTTAAATTGCAGCCAGACGATGGCAGCCTGTATGGTTGCACCTATCAATAAAGACCAAGCAAAGATGCTGACGACGCGTTCCTGTCCGTAAGCTGCTACCCAGCCCCGCACCGACCATGCGCCCAGTGCCAAAATGACAAATGTCCAGGCGGTGATGTCACTCATGCCGGGGTAGATCGAATGCATGAGGCGCGCTTGGAGCGACCAAAATACGGCCATGGCAAACAAGCCGATACTGAGTGCAGGAAGGCGGATATTCAGCAGGCCTTTGTGTGCGCTAATCAATGTCAGTACCAATGAGCCGCTCAGTGAGATGGCTTCCAAATAAAAGCTGGGCAGTGGGCCGACTCGGTAGAGTGAGAGAAAAGGGACGGCGCAAATCCAAAGAAAACTGAGCCATAAAGGCCAAAAGGTTTTCACTGAAGATTCAGTCAGGCCGTCTGAAAGTGTGTGGTAGGTCATTTTGATGTGTGTTTTTGTTGTTTGATAAATGCAAGGCAGCCGAGGAAAAAGGCAATACACAATAATACGGAAACGGCGGCGCAAATCCGGCTGGCGACGGCTGTGTCTGCCAGGCGCATACAGGCTTCGGCAAAGTAAATCAGAATCAGCATGGAGCTGTATTGATAAGTGTAGATGCGTTTTTTCAAAATGCCGGTCAACGGCAGGCACAGCGGCAGGGCTTTCAGTGCCAGCCATGAGCCGCCTTCGCGCAATGGCGCGATCCACAATTCCCATGACAAGGAAAGCAGAATCAGCAGGATAAGGCTTATGGAAGTTGCAAGATAAGGTAATGGGGAGCGTGTATTGTTCACAATATTGAGGGCGTAAAGCCGTACTGGAAAACTTAAAATTATACCGCTAAAAAGGCGGGATAAGCCAAGAATATTGCTTAAAGGTACTGAAGAAAGGATTTATTGTTTTTTTCAAACGAATGAAACTTTATCTTGTTTTATAGTCTTATTAATATATATATTTAATAAAGATTGTGCTACTATTATAAATACTTTATCTCAGGAGGATAGAAAACCATGAATCGCGTTGCTGATGTTATCCGTGATGATATTAAAGTAATGACAGCCTATCAGGTTGCTGATTTGCCGGAAGGTTTTATTAAGTTGGACGCCATGGAATGTCCGCATCATCCTTTCGCCGGGTATGAATCTTTATTGTCAGAATGGGCGAATTTGGCAAAGCAGGCACCGATTCATTTGTATCCCCATACTGCCAAGAGCGGTATTTATGAAGAATTGAGGGAGGTTTTCGCTATTCCCGATAAAGCGGAAATCGCATTGGGTAACGGCTCCGACGAGCTTATCCAATTTTTGACTATGCTGGTTGCCAAACCAAATGCGCGTGTATTGGGTATTGAGCCAAGTTTCGTTATGTATCGTCATAATGCCGCGCTTTATGGCATGGAATATGTCGGTGTTCCCTTAAATCCGGATTTCTCTTTAAATCTTCCTACCGTTTTGTCTGCGATTGAGCAACATCAGCCGTCATTAATTTTTATTGCCTATCCCAATAATCCTACCGGCGTGTGCTTTAAGCGAGAAGAAGTAGAGGCGGTCATTCGTGCGGCTACCGGCATTGTGGTTGTCGATGAGGCATATGGTGCGTTTCATCATGACAGCTTCCTTCCGTGGGCGGGTGAAGTCGAAAACCTGGTTGTAATGCGCACCATCAGTAAAATCGGCTTTGCAGGCTTGCGGATGGGATATGCGGCGGCAAGTCCAAGTATTATGGGTGAATTGGCCAAAATCCTTCCGCCTTACAATATGAATCAATTAAGCTTGGCGGCGGCAAAATTCTCATTGAAACATCATCCAATCATTCAGCAAAACATTGATACATTAAAAAACGAGCGTTCGCGCGTGATGAATGAATTGTTGAAATTAAACCGTTTGGAAGTTTTTCCGAGCGAAGCCAACTTTATTACTGTTCGCGTTCCTGATGCGAACGAGCTGTTTGAAATATTGAAGCAAAACCGCATACTGATTAAAAAACTGCATGGCAGCCATCCGCTTTTGGATCAGTGTGTCCGCATAACCATAGGCTCGGCAGCGCAAAATGATGCCATCTTGGCCGTTATTAAAAACCTTTACCCCAATCTTTGATTCCAAGGAAACTACCATTATGAACAAAGCTCAACTGCATTTGACCAATTTTCTGTTACTGGTTGAAGAAGCCGGTTCATTGACCAAGCTTGCACGCGCGTGCGGTTATGAAAACTCCGCCTCTTTGTCTCAGCTCAAACGCCGTTTGGAACAACAAGCAGGCGATGAGTCTGCGCGCGGCATCCGTCCGAGCCTGGCTGCGAAGTTGGAATCTGGTATGCACAAACGCAAAGGCTGGCTGAACCGTGATCACAGCAAAGATCAAGAAAAAGCAGTAGTTGAAGCGGCGCGTTTGGAAAAACAAACTGTCGAAGTGGCCGAAGCTGGTGTTCCAACCGAAGGCCGTTTTGTTACCGTTACCCGCAATACCTGCGAAACCCAAATCACCGTCAGCCTCAATCTTGACGGTACCGGTAAATACCGCTTGGATACCGGCGTTCCTTTTCTTGAGCATATGCTTGCCCAAGTGGCGCGTCATGGTTTGATTGACTTGGATATTACCTGCAAAGGCGATTTGCACATTGACGACCATCACACGGTTGAAGACATCGGTATCGTGGTGGGTCAGGCCCTGAAACAAGCGCTTGGCAATAAAGCCGGCATTACCCGTTATGGCCATGCCTATGTTCCGCTGGATGAAGCGTTGAGCCGTGTAGTCATCGACCTTTCCGGTCGCCCCGGTTTGGTGTACAACATCGACTTTACCCGCGCCCTGATCGGCCGTTTTGACGTTGATTTGTTTGAAGAATTTTTCCACGGTCTTGTGAACCACAGCATGATGACCTTGCACATCGATAACTTGAGCGGCCGTAATGCACATCATCAAGCCGAGACTGTTTTCAAAGCCTTCGGTCGCGCCTTGCGCATGGCGGTCGAATACGATCCGCGCATGATGGGTCAAACGCCTTCTACCAAAGGCACGTTGAGCGAAGAGTCTGTTCAGGAAGAAGCAGAAGCCGCGTCTGAAGAATAAGGCATCGTGTGAATGAATAAAGGCCGTCTGAAACCGATCAGGATTTCAGACGGCCTTTTATTATTTGTCTTGTATAGTGGCAATATTTTGTTTTAAACCATCTTTTGCTACAATCATTCTTATTATTATATTAATCATTAAATGTTTTCAGACGGCCTGAGGAGAAACAATGAAAGTAGCGATTGTCGATTATGGAATGGGAAACCTGCACTCAGTATTGAAATCTGTTCAGGCGGCGCAGGTCTTGTCCAATCAAAATGCCGAGGTTTATCTGACTTCGCGGCCCGAAGAGGTGATGGCGGCAGATAAGGTTATCTTTCCAGGGCAGGGTGCCATGCCGGATTGTATGTCGGCGCTGAAGGCAAGCGATTTGGGCGAGGCGGTTTCAGACGGCCTGAAAAACAAGCCGTTTTTTGGAATTTGCGTAGGTGCGCAATTATTGTTTGAACACAGTGAAGAAGGCGATACAGATGGTTTGGGTTGGTTTGAAGGTCAAGTAAAACGGTTTTTGCCCAATCAAACCGATGAGCAAGGAGGCCGTCTGAAAGTGCCGCATATGGGTTGGAATACAGTGCGCCAAACCCGTCCGCATCCTTTATTTCAAGACATTGGGCAAAACGAGTATTTCTATTTTGTTCACAGCTATTATTTTGCACCGAAAAATGAAGAGATTGTTTTAGGCGTTAGCGAATATCCGAATGAATTTGCCTGCATTGTCGGTAAGGACAATGTGTTTGCCACACAGTTCCACACGGAGAAAAGCCATCAGGCAGGATTGCTGCTGCTGCGTAATTTTTTAAATTGGCAGATTTGAGGCTTTTAACATAAATCTGCTAAAAATCGCTAATTTGTGTAAAATATACTGAAATTGAATAGAGGAGAAGAAAATGCTGTTGATACCTGCCATTGATTTGAAAGAAGGACGCTGTGTTCGCTTAAAACAAGGCTTGATGGAGCAGGCGACGGTGTTTTCCGATTCACCGGCAGAGATGGCTTTGCATTGGCGCAATCAAGGCGCACGCCGTTTGCATTTGGTTGATTTGAACGGCGCATTCGCAGGCGTTCCTCAAAATTTTCCGGCGATTAAAGAAATTTTGGCCGCCGTAGCCAAAGATATTCCGGTACAGCTTGGCGGCGGTATCCGTGATTTGGGCACCATCGAAAAGTATTTGGATTTGGGTCTGACCGATGTGATTATCGGTACGGCCGCGGTAAAAAATCCTGAATTTGTGCGCGAAGCATGTAAGGCCTTTCCGGGTCAGATTATCGTCGGCTTGGATGCCAAAGACGGTATGGTGGCGATAGACGGTTGGGCAACGGTAACGGAGCATCATGTCGTCGATTTGGCCAAGCGTTTTGAAGACGATGGCGTCAACAGCATTATTTATACCGATATCGGCCGCGACGGCATGATGAGCGGCGTGAATATCGAAGCTACCGTCAAATTGGCCCAATCCGTGAATATTCCGATTATCGCTTCCGGCGGTTTGACGAATTTGGATGATATCCGTGCATTGTGTGCCGTTGAAAACGAAGGCGTGAGCGGTGCAATTACCGGCCGTGCAATTTATGAGGGAAGCATTGATTTTGCACAGGCGCAAAAACTGGCCGATTCTTTGGCTTAAGTGTGTCAGATTATGCGGATAAGACCTTGCAGGCCATTAAAACGCAGCGGCTGACGCAGCACACAAAAATGCACTCAAAGGGATTGCCTGTATAGGTCATGGGTTTATATCTGTTTGAAATAATTATAAAAACAACCCAATCGATATTTTATTAAGGGATTAGTATGCTTGAAGCGTTTGTTTTGGGTTTTTGGATTATCTGGTCATCCGACCGCGAAGTGTATCCACTAAGTGAAAGTTTGTGGTTTACACTGATTGCAGTGATATTGCGGCAGCTGACGGCGTTTGATTTACCGATTATCGATACCTATTGGATGATTTTCAACGGGATAATATGGGCATTTGCCGGTTTGATTTTTTCCATCGTCGGTCGCATCGACAGCAATTTCATTATTTCCTGCGTTTTGGCGATGATGGCGGGGATTGGTTATTTTCAGCTGTTGCAACATTTGCCGGATTGGTTGAGCAAATTTTTGGCCTGACGGTTTCAGACGGCCTGAGAACGGATAAGAGGTATTGAGTATGACATTGGCAAAACGAATTATTCCTTGTCTGGATGTAAAAGACGGTCGCGTGGTAAAAGGTGTCAACTTTTTGGGTTTACGCGATGCAGGCAATCCGGTTGACGTTGCCAAACGCTACAACGATGAAGGCGCGGATGAATTGACCTTTTTGGACATTACTGCCTCCAGCGACAATCGCGATACTATTTTGCACGTTATTGAGGCAGTCGCATCACAAGTTTTTATTCCATTGACGGTCGGCGGCGGTGTGCGTACGGTTGCCGATATCCGTCGCCTGCTTAATGCCGGTGCCGATAAGGCCAGCATCAATACGGCCGCTGTAACCAATCCTGATTTGGTAAATGAAGCGGCCGGTTTTTTTGGTTCACAAGCGATTGTCGTTGCCGTGGATGCCAAAGCGGTCAACCCTGAAAATACCCGTTGGGAAATCTTTACCCACGGCGGACGTAATCCGACCGGTTTGGATGCGGTGGAATGGGCTGTCGAAATGCAGCGGCGCGGTGCGGGCGAGATTTTGCTGACCAGTATGGATCGGGACGGCACCAAGCAAGGTTTTAACCTGCCTTTGACACGCGCGGTCAGTGAAGCGGTCGATATTCCGGTCATTGCTTCCGGTGGCGTCGGTTCGGTACAACACTTGGTGGACGGCATTAAAGACGGAAAGGCAGATGCGGTATTGGCCGCCAGTATTTTCCACTTTGGCGAAGCGAGTATCCGCGAAGCGAAACTGGCCATGCGTGAAGCAGGAATTGAAGTGCGTTTGTGATTGCTATCTAAAGGCCGTCTGAAAATATGGGAGAAAGGCGCGAATGTCGAACATAAACGAAACGCTGCTGAATGCCGTAAAATTTGATGAAAAAGGTTTGGTTTGCGCGATTGCCCAAGATTGGCAGACACGCCGTGTGCTGATGGTTGCCTGGATGAACGCCGAAGCCCTACAAAAAACCGTAGAAACCGGTTTTGCCCACTATTACAGCCGTTCCCGCCAAAAACAATGGATGAAGGGCGAAGAGTCCGGACATACGCAAAAAGTACACGAATTGCGCCTGGATTGCGATGGCGACGCAGTGGTTATGCTGATTGAACAAAACGGCGGCATTGCCTGCCATACAGGGCGCGAAAGCTGTTTTTACAAAGTTTGGCAAGAGGGCGCATGGCAGGCAGTTGATGCCGTGTTGAAAGATGAAGAAGCGATTTACGGACATAAACATCCTTAAGGCCGTCTGAAAGAAAATAAGAGAAACCGACCATGACCGATACTATCCTTACCCAAATTCAAAACGTCATCGATTCGCGCAAAGGCAGCGATCCTGATGCTTCTTATGTCGCCCAACTGCTGCACAAAGGCGAAGACAAGATTCTGAAAAAAGTCATCGAGGAAGCGGGTGAAACCTTGATGGCTTCTAAAGATGGCGGTGGCGAACATTTGGTTTACGAAGTGGCGGATTTGTGGTTTCATACCATGGTTTTATTGGCGCATCACGGATTGCGCGCTGAAGATGTGGTAAACGAGCTTGCGCGCCGTCAAGGTTTGTCGGGGTTAGTGGAAAAAGCTTCTCGCAAAGAATCTTGAATTTATATTACAATCTCGTATTTGACCTGTTTCAGAATCCGTCTCTTGGGGCAAAACGATTTCACTTTTTGGGTTGAAACCCGTTACGCTCGTTTTCAGACGGCCATTGGAGCCATTATGGATAATTGTATTTTCTGCAAAATCGCAACCAAAGATATTCCGGCGCAAACCGTTTATGAAGACGATGAGATGCTTTGTTTCAAAGACATCCGTCCTGCCGCGCCGGTGCATCTGCTGCTGATTCCGAAAGTGCACTTCGATTCACTGGCACACGCAACTGCCGAATATCAAACCCTGTTGGGCAAAATGATGTTAAAAGTTCCTCAAATCGCCCATGAGGCAGGTTTGACCGACGGTTTCAAAACCCTGATCAACACAGGCAAAGGCGGCGGACAAGAAGTCTTCCACCTGCATATCCATATCATGGGTACGCCTGCATAACTATTATCTATTTTTAACAAATTCAAGGATTTATCATGGGTAGCTTCTCTCTCTGGCACTGGATTATCGTACTGATTATTGTCGTTTTGGTATTCGGTACCAAAAAATTGCGCAACGTCGGCAAAGACCTCGGCGGTGCGGTACATGACTTCAAACAAGGCCTGAACGAAGGTACAGACGGCAAAGATGCCAAAAAAGACGAAGTCATCGAACACAAAAAAGACGAAGACAAAGCATAATCCATGTTTGATTTCGGTTTGGGCGAATTGCTGCTGGTCGGCGTTGTCGCCCTGATAGTGCTTGGCCCCGAACGTCTGCCGCAAGCCGCGCGCACGGCCGGGCGTTTGGTCGGCAAATTGCAAGGATTCGTCAACAACGTCAAGCAGGAGCTCAACACTCAGGCTGAGTTGGACGAATTGCGCAAGGTGAAGCAGGAATTTGAAACCGCCGCATCTGAGTTTCGCGACGGTATCAAAGACTTGGGCAACGATGCACAAAAAAATCTGAGCGATATTTCAGACGGCCTCAAGCCGTGGGAACGCCTGCCTGAACAGAAAACGCCTGCCGATTTCGGTGTGGATGAATTTGGCAATCCTTTGCCTGATCTGGCTTCAAACAGCACTGAGCATGAAAGCGCAATCCAAGCTTCTGAGCAGGGTGGGGCAGTGCAAACCCAAGAGCTTGTCGAAGCTGAAAATGCTGAATCCGAGCAAGACCGCGCTTGGCGTGAGTATTTGACCGCATCGGTTTCCCCCGCACCGGCGGTTGAAGTCAGCTATGTCGAAGCTCCTGCCGCCGATGTTCCTCCGCTGCATACGACATCTCTGCGTAAGCAGGCGATGAGCCGCAAACGCGATATGCGCCCGAAATTCCACGCCAAGCCCAAACTGCGTGTTCGTAAGTAAAAAGTGAGTCAACCGGTGTCCGAACCTCAACACGAACAACCCGTCCAACCGCTTATCGAGCATCTTCTCGAGCTGCGCCGCCGTATGATGTGGATCGTCATCGGTATTGTTGTCTGCTTTTTGGGTATGATGCCGTTTGCCCAGCAGCTCTATACCTTTGTTGCCGAACCATTGATGGCCAATCTGCCTAAAGATACCAGCATGATTGCGACCGATGTGATCGCGCCGTTTTTTGTGCCGGTAAAGGTTACCTTGATGGCGGCGTTTCTGCTGTCGTTGCCGCACACGCTGTATCAAGTCTGGGCGTTTGTCGCCCCGGCTTTATACCAAAACGAAAAGCGTTTGATTACGCCGCTGGTGTTGTCCAGCGTGACGCTCTTCTTCGTCGGTATGGCATTTGCCTATTTCCTGGTGTTTCCCGTTATTTTCAAATTCTTGGCCGGTGTAACCCCTGTCGGTGTCAATATGGCGACCGATATCGACAAATACCTGTCCTTTATTTTGGGCATGTTTGTTGCATTCGGTACGACGTTCGAAGTTCCCGTCGTTGTGGTGTTACTTGCAAAAATGGGCATTGTTTCGACTGAACAGCTTAAGAATGCGCGTCCGTATGTGATTGTCGGTGCGTTTGTCGTGGCTGCAATCATCACGCCGCCGGACGTAATTTCTCAAACCCTGCTTGCTGTTCCGCTGATTCTGCTCTATGAAGCAGGTATTTGGTTCAGCCGCTTTATCAAAGCGAAAACGCAGCAGGAAGATAAAGATACACCGCAACCACCGTCAGAAGTTTAAGAATCAAGGCCGTCTGAAGAATTTTTCAGACGGCCTTTGTATCATGGCACTTTCAGTTTTTAAGAAAAAGCATGATGGATGTTTGGGGAATCGTAAAACATTGCCGCCCCAGATTCTTTTGATGCGACTAAAAATTTCGACTGAGGATTTTGTCGAAATCGAAGCAGTAATGCGTAACAGTCCCTCATGCCTCAATGGGCTGGATTTTAATACCAAACTTCCGGAATTAAGTTTGGGAAATGGGGTGATTTTTACCAATACATAAGCTGAAAATACTTGATTTTAGGTAATTGAAAAAATATTCGTTTCTATTTTATTAAAAAGCATGATGTCAGGCCGTCTGAAAATTAACTACGTTTCAGACGGCCTTTTTGTCACCTTTCTTTTTCTTTGTAATCCTTATTTTTCAAGCATCTTACAAAAAGAGTTTGGAAAAATAGGTGCTTATATTTTGGCTGGATTCAGCCGTACGATTTCATGGATAAATGTGTTATCGTATTCATATATGTTAAAAAATATTAATAAATTTGTATTTTTCTTACAGAGAAAGGCTTCAAAATGGATGATTGGACTCAAACGTTGAGTGCCGGCACTTTGCTCGGTATTGCGGCGGCAGCAATTTTGCTGATTTTGATTTTAATTGTGAAACTGCGTGTTCATGCTTTGCTGACGTTGGTATTGGTCAGCTTGCTGACTGCTATCGTAACAGGCCTGCCTATGGGCAATATCGTCAATGATGTGTTGGTCAAAAACTTTGGCGGCACGCTCGGCAGCGTGGCGTTGCTGGTCGGTTTGGGCGCAATGCTCGGCCGTTTGGTGGAAACTTCCGGCGGTGCCCAATCTTTGGCGGATGCGCTGATTCGGATTTTTGGTGAAAAACGTGCGCCGTTTGCCTTAGGCGTGGCTTCTTTGATTTTCGGTTTTCCGATTTTCTTTGATGCCGGTTTGGTGGTGATGTTGCCGATTGTGTTTGCAACAGCACGCCGCATGAAGCAAACTGTTTTGCCCTATGCGTTGGCATCTATTGGCGCATTTTCCGTCATGCACGTTTTCCTGCCGCCACATCCCGGCCCGATTGCAGCTTCTGAATTTTATGGCGCAAATATTGGTCAACTGCTGATTTTGGGTTTGCCTGTTACCTTGATTACTTGGTATTTCAGCGGCTATTTATTGGGTAAAGTTTTGGGTCGCAGCATTCATGTCCCCGTTCCTGATCTGATCAGTGGCGGTACGCAAGATAACGACCAACCGAAAGCGCCTGCAAAAGCATCTACCGTCGTCGGTATTATGCTGATTCCTATGCTGTTGATTTTCTTGAATACCGGTTTGTCCACTTTGATCAGTGAAAAAATCGTCAGTGCGGATGAAGGCTGGGTGCAGTTTGCACGAATGCTCGGTTCGACACCGATTGCTTTGCTGATTTCCGTTTTGGTAGCCCTGTATGTATTGGGTGGCAAACGTGGTGAAAAAGCCAGCGCATTGGAGAAAACCATCGATGGTGCATTGGGTCCGGTTTGCTCGGTCATTTTGATTACCGGTGCAGGCGGTATGTTCGGCGGCGTGTTGCGTGCCTCCGGTATCGGTAAGGCTTTGGCCGACAGTATGGCGGACTTGGGTATCCCTGTTTTGCTGGGTTGTTTCTTGGTGGCTTTGGCTTTGCGTATTGCGCAAGGTTCTGCGACTGTTGCCCTGACTACCGCTGCCGCGTTGATGGCACCGGCTGTTGCAGCGGCAGGTTTCAGCGATTGGCAGATTACTTGCGTGGTATTGGCTACGGCGGCAGGCTCCGTCGGTTGCAGCCACTTTAACGACTCCGGCTTCTGGCTTGTCGGCCGTCTGTTGAATATGGATGTACCGACGACCTTGAAGACGTGGACGGTCAACCAAACACTTATCGCACTCATCGGTTTTGCTTTATCGTCAGTGTTGTTTATCTTGGTTTAATCGAAAACGGCCGACGGATAGTGTTTTTGAGATAACACAATCCTCCTGTTTTCAAATACCGTTAAAATCTAGATAAACAAGGAGTAGAAAAATGACGACACATTTTGTCATGATGGGCGTGTGCGGTTGCGGTAAAACCACTGCCGCGCTGTCTTTGCAAAAACATCTCAACCAATGTCCGTATGCCGAAGGCGATGATTTCCATACACAAGCCAATCGCGACAAGATGGGTGCCGGTATTCCGTTGACGGATGAAGACCGCTATCCATGGCTGGGCAACTTGCGTGATTGGATGACGGAGCAGGCAAAAAATGGGGAAAAATATTCCATCGTTACTTGTTCCGCACTCAAACGCCAATACCGCGATATTCTGCGTGGCGCAGAAGGGAAGGTGGCTTTTATCCATCTGACTCCGCCTCAAGCAATTAATCTCGAGCGTATGTTGTCGCGTCAGGGGCATTATATGAAAGCCGGAATGCTGGATTCGCAGCTGGAGATTTTGGAAGAGCTGGGTGCGGATGAGTACGGCGTTAAAATTGACAATCCGGGTTCGCCTGAAGCCGTTGAGGCAGATATTGTGAACTGGGTGAAAGCGCAAGGCTTGATTTAGTAATGATCAGAAATGGAAAGGCCGTCTGAAATATTTCAGACGGCCTTTTTCGATGGGATTTAGAATGTTTTTTGTGAATCGAGCAGTAAGGTAACCGGCCCGTCATTGCAAAGGGAGACCTGCATATGGGTTTGGAATCTGCCGGTTTCGACTGTTAAGCCATGTTCGCGTAGAAGTTGTGCGGTGTATTGATAAAGTTTATCCGCTTGTTCTGCGGGTGCGGCATTGGAGAAAGATGGGCGGCGGCCGCTGCGCGCATCGGCGTAAAGGGTAAACTGAGAAACCAATAATATCGAGCCGCCGACATCTTTGAGCGATAAATTTAATTTGCCGTTTTCGTCTTCAAAGATACGCAGATTGGAGATTTTGTCTGCAATGTATTTGGCGTCCGCTTCTGTATCGGTGTGGGTAACGCCGAGCAATATCATAAATCCGTTGTTGATTTCGCCGCAGGTTTCGCAGGAGTTTTCGGACAAAACGTCAACTTTAGCTTGGGTAACTTTTTGGATAACAGCGCGCATAATATTTTGTGAATACAAGGAGTTGTAAAAAAGGGCGTAAGATACGCCCTCTGGGTTCAAATATGGTTTCAGACGGCCTGAAACTATTGAATTAATTTACGGATTAATGCCGTTTTCTTTCAAGATACGTTCGATCTGATTCTCGACTTTTTGTCGTTTAACGGCTTGGGCAATCTGATTGCGTACCAGTTCGAAGGGTTCGGCATTGGGATCGCGTTCTACTGCACTGAGTTTAAACAGATAAAAACGGCTTTCCATCTGAATCGGCTCATGCGTTACATCGCCTCGGTTCATGTCGGCAAAAGCGGTAGCCAGTTGAGGAGAGAGCTGTTGTGGAGAGATGAAGCCGTCGAACTCTTGTTCGGGGTTGGGATAGCGTTTCATCAGTTCTTCAAATGACAAGCCTTTGAGCAGCAGTTCTTGCGCGGCGCGTACTTCGTCGGCTGAAGCAAAGCTGACTTGTTGCAGCTTGATAATGCGTGTTTGCTGGTCGTAGAAACGGCGCAACTCAGCATCGTCAACCGCGGTTTGGCGTTCTAGATAGGCAGCGTATTGGTTGGCATAAAACTCAGCTTCAACGTTTTTAAGCTGATTCTGCACTTCCGCATCTTTGTCCAAACCAGCCTTGATGGCTTCATTTTTCAAAATTTCCAAAGTCTGCAAACGTGTAACCACATCTTTGCGGATTGCCTGGCCATCGGGTTTGGCAGTCTGGTTGGGATGTTGATCGGCCTGTCTCAATACTTCGGCGACCATGCTGTCGATACGGGCGGGATCGATTTCAGGCGCTTTGGCGGTTGCTAAGCTCACGGTTGACAAGGCGAGGATAGCCAAAACGGCAGTTTTGGGCTTGATGTTCATGTGAGTTCCTTATTGCCCGCCGCTATCACGGCGGGCACCTTATATTATTTGTTGACTTTGATGCTGGCTTTTTTCAGTAATGATTGAATGGCCGCATCAACACGGGCTGCCTGTAAGTCGCTGCCAATCTCGTTTTTAGCGACTTCGTAAGAAGGTACGGTAACGTTACGGCGGTCATTGACGTAGAAAACGGCGTACAGATTACCGTTTTGCAGTGGAGTTTTAGTGTACGCACCTTTTTTCAGGTCTTTGACTGCAGCGTAAAGCGGAGGCGCTGATTCTTGCAAATCTTTAAGCGGAACATAAGCTTTAGGGATGCCGCCGGCTTTTTTGGCCGCTTCGTCAATTGAGTATTGGTTCAATACCGAAACAAAGCTTTTTTTCGCATCCAAATCGGCAATGGCTTTTTGGGCATTGCTGTTGCTGTCGGTTAAGATTTCGCCCAGTTGGACTTCCTGAGTACCTTTATAGAAGTTGCTGAAATCGTTGTAAGCGGCTTTGACATCTTTTTCTTGAACAGGATTTTGACGGACGATATGTGCTGCAAAAGCTTGGCCCAATAAATCTTTTTCGAAAACTGCCCATTCGGTTTTGAATGTGGCTTTTTTATCTGCGCCTTGTTTGGCGGCATCGGCACGCGCTTGTTCCAATGCTGTTTTGAATTCAGCGCTTTGATCCAGTTTTAATTTTTTGGCTTCTTGGGTAACAACAGTGCTGATAACTTGGCGTTCAGTCAGCATTTGACGCAATTCAGGAGTGTCTTGAACGTTCGGGTTGCTGGCGAGTACGGAAGCAACTTGGTCATCGATAACGCTGCTGTCGATGGCTTGACCGTTGACGGTAACCAAAGTTTGGGCAAACAGGGTGCCGGAAGTCAGAGCAAGCATCAAGGCTGAAGCAAAGTAGGTTTTTTTCATTGTATTTCTCTTTTAAATTAATGATTGGAAATAAATTAATGATTAGAAATCAAAGTTTAAGTAGTAATCTTAATGGAAGTATTCGTTCGGCGTGGCCGCTTTGATACTGAGTGCATGAATCAGGCCGTCTGAAAACAAGTCTTGTAAAAGCTGCTTAATCATACGTTGCCGCTGAAGGCGGCCAATGTTTTCAAATGAGTTGCTGACCACCACTATAGCGTAATGCCCACCGCCTTTATTGCCGGAATGGCCGGCGTGCAGATGGCTTTCATCTTCAAAATCGAAGAACTCAGGCTCAAGCGCCTGCAGGCGTTCCTCGATAATTTGACGCATATTGCTCATTTGAATACGGCTTTAAAGGGTTTAATCAATACTTCTGCGTATACGCCGGCATCGACGTAAGGGTCTTGTTCAGCCCATTCTTGTGCAGCGTCCAAAGATTCAAATTGAGCCACTATCAGGCTGCCGGAAACGCGTTCCGGATTATCTGGTAGAGGATTGGGGCCGGCAGTCAGCAGACGGCCTTGCGCTTTCAATTCTTCTAAGCGTGCTAAATGAGCAGGGCGTGCTGCCATGCGTGCTTCGTGGACATCTTCGGCATCAGTAGCCAAAAGCATGAAATATTCCATTATTGATCCTCCTTAGGCTGGAAACGCATCAGATACATACCCTGTGCGATGGAAAAAATGATTGTGAAACCCAATGTGCCGAACAGTTTGTAATTGACCCATTGGTCTGGAAAATACGTAAAGACAAAGAGGTTGGCCGCACCCATAAAAATTAGGAAGCCAATCCATGCATAAGTCAGGCGCGTCCATACAAAATCAGGGAGCTGCATTTCTTTGCCCATGACGGCTTTAAGCCCGTTTTTACCGGCAAGGTGGCTGAACAGCATGACGATGGCGCCGATCCAAAACAGAACGGTCGGTTTCCACATGATAAAGCGGTTGTCTTTCAGCAGAATCGTTGCGCCGCCAAAAAAGACAATCAAAATCAGGCTGACCCATTGCATGGTATCCAGTTTACGGTGTTTCCAAAAGGTCAGCGTAGCTTGGGCAATGCCGACTATAACCGCAACAGTTGTTGCGGCAATCATGTCTTTGGTGATGATATATGTGATGAAAAATAAGAATACGGCGAATAAGTCGCTCAAAATCTTCATATATTAATGATGAAACTAATTGAGTAAATGCTAATCATACAGGGAGATGTGTTTTTTTGCACCTTTCCCCTTAACTTCAATACCACATATATTTATATAAAATATTTGTTTTGGGTTGGCGAAATTTGTAAAAAAGAAACACAAGCATGCAAAAGTAATAGATTTGCTAAGGAATTTTAGGCTGAATAGCCTCTATTGCTTGGCAGGGATGGGTTAAAAATATATCATGACGTAATATCTAGTAAATATATGGTTAAATGCGCGCACATTGGTTAGTACCATAATTTTCGAACAGGGGATCCGTTTTGAAAAAACATCACAATATTAAATTAATTACAGCTTCTATCGCTTTAATGACATCGCTCAGTGCCTCTGCAGGTTTGGGCGGCTTGAATGTTCAATCTCATTTGGGTGAGCCTTTTACAGGCAGTATCACTGTGACTGGCGAGGAAGCTCAGGCTCTGCTCAATGGCGGTAAGGCCACTATTTCAAATGGCAATTTGCGCGCGGCGGTACGCAAATCAGGCGATAAGGCAGTCGTTACTATCCGCTCTTCTCAAGCCATCAAAGATCCTGTTTTGGTTTTCCAAGTAGGTGTCGGCGCGCAATCGCGTGAATACACCGCCATTATCGATCCGGCCGGATATGATTCTAAAGATGCTGCATCTGTTCGTACCCGTCCGGCTACTGAATCTCAATCCTCCGAGCCAACACGCAATGCCCAACAGCCTGTAACTAAAAACAATAAAGCAGCAGGTAATCAGGCAGCTCAAGCGCGTAAGGATGTGCAGCGTAAGGCTGAGAAAAAACAAGTTCAGACGGCTCCTACTAAAAATGATACGGCCTCACGTTCAGGCAGACAGCATTTGGTGCGTACGGGTGAAACCCTGATTGCCATCGCGTCCAGTATCCGTCCGCAGGGTATGACCTTGGATCAAACCATCCAGGCTTTGGTAAATGCCAATCCGGATGTGTTTATCGATAACAATGCCAACCGTATGTTGGCAGGTAAAGTACTGAATATTCCAAACCGTAGCGAATTGCAACGCTTGGCTGCTTCTGCTCCTGTTAAAACCAATACAGCGACAGAGAAAGGCAATGAAACCGTCAATGCAACAGAAGCTAAAACAGAAAAACCTGTTGTTCAGCCTGAGGCTCAAACTGAAGCCCAGGTTAAAGATGCTGGCGTAAATACACAGCAACAGGAAGAAGTAAAACAAGCTTCAGCGGAACAAACAGAACAAACAGCATCTGCAGCGGTTAATGAAAATGCCGCATCGACTGTTCCTGCGTCCGATGTTCAAGACGTTATGGCTTCTGATGTTCAAGAGAATGTAGTGGCTTCTGAGCCTGTTGCAACCACTGATTCTGTCGCGGAGCAAACAGAAAGCGAATCAGACGGCAATTTATGGAAATGGTTGTTGGCAGGTGGTGCAGCCCTTATTGCTGCTTGGTTGTTGCTGAAAGCTGCCGGTAAACGCAAAGATGAGCCGGAAGAAGCACCTGTAAGCCGTAAGGATGAAGAGAAGGCTGTACAGAAAAATGTTGCTGCTTCAGCTGCTGCGGTTGCTGCAACTAAAGTAATGCCGTCAGAAAAAACTCAAGACGGTCTGTTTATCGAAGATGATTTCGAAGATGATGTGGTTATCAATGAAGTAGAAGAATCTTCCACTATTAATGATGTCAAACTTGATTTGGGTAAGATTGACAATAGTCAGACAGGTATTCTTTCAGGTGCAGTAACGCATGATGCTGAGACAGAGCAACGTCGCTATGCTGATTGGGATAGTATCGAATCAACAGAAAGCGTGTACGAGCCTGAACCAGAAAATCCGTATCAGCCGGTATCTATTGTTATGCCTGAGCGTAAAGAAGAGCAGGTAAATACATTTGATGAGTTTGATTTTGCGACAGAAACAAAAGTCTTCGAGTCGCGAAATGAAGAGCCACTCGAGTTTACGGTAGATACCCCTGAAGATTCAGACGGCCATGTGCTGCCATTCGATATCAAGCAAGATCAAGACTTGCAAATTCAAGAAACCAAAGAAGAAGTAGAGAAAGAAGAAGCTGCTTCTGAGTTTGTGATTGAAGAAGGTGCATTGGAATGGGGATCTGAAGATGTTTCAGTGGCTGCCGATAAAAGCAATAGTGAAAGAGGCTTTGTTTCAGAATCAGTCGGCATGACTGCACCGTTTGAAGCCAAATATGATTTGGCTAAGATGTATATCGAAATTGGTGACCCTGAAGCGGCTCGAGAAACATTGCAAGGGCTGATTGAAGAGGCTGAAGGAGATATTCTGTATAAAGCCCAAAAACTGATGAAAGAACTTGGCGCATAAGTGTCAGTCAAATGAAGATGCCGTTTCAGACGGCATCTTTTTTATGGTAAATTAAAAAGCAAGATTTTGGCTGAGTCTATTGTCAGTTGGGTAAGATTTCAGCTTTATATGATGGTTGAAGATGAAGGCCGTCTGAAATACATGAGAGGCGTGTGTTGATCACGCCTTTTTAATATTTGTTACTTGAGTGTAGGCAATAATATCAATTTACAAGAAGTATAAGAAATGACTGAACAAGGAAATACAACAGGGCATCTGATGCAGCGTTGGGCTTTGACCCTATCTTATGACGGTAGTCGTTTTTATGGTTGGCAAAAACAGGCTGGAGATTTGCCGACTGTTCAGACGGCCTTAGAGCAGGCCTTGTCTTCAATAGCAGGGGAGCAGATTAATACTATTGTTGCGGGAAGGACGGATACGGGTGTGCATGCAACTGCCCAGGTAGTGCATTTTGATACATCAGTAAGTCGTCCTGAGCAAGCATGGGTGCGGGGTGTCAATGCGCATTTGCCTGATGGTGTTGCTGTGTTGGTTGCGCAAAAAGTTGCACCTCATTTTCATGCCCGATTTGATGCTTATGGCCGACATTATCGTTATTTATTGGAATCCTCACCGGTTCGTTCTCCATTATTGGTTGGCAGAGTAGGGTGGACGCATTTGAAATTAGATTTAAATCTGATGAGGCAGGCTGCTGCCCTGTTGGAGGGTGAACATGACTTTTCCAGTTTTCGGGCGGCTGAATGTCAGGCGAAATCCCCTGTAAAAACACTATATAGGACAAGTATTGGTGGAACTTCTCGCTATCTGTGCCTTGATTTGCATGGAAATGCATTCTTGCATCATATGGTGCGCAATATTATGGGTGCATTAGTGTATGTGGGTAGTGGCAGAATCAGTGTGGATGAGTTTGAGTCGGTCTTTCATGCCAAAAGTAGATTGAAGGCTCCGCCAACTTTTATGTCAGATGGTCTGTATTTAACAGGTGTTGACTATCCTGATGAGTTTGGGGTAACGCAACTATCTTTGCCCGAGTGGATGAGCGTTCTAGGTAATGATTTTCAGACGGCCTGACTGCGGATTGTTGGTATAAAAGCAACAAAATAGCGTGATTGATGTGTAAACTGATAAAGTGTTGTAAAAATGCAAATCTTGATTTTGAAGAAATTTATCATTGATTTTAAATAATAAATTTCCATTTTTGGGGTTGTCTCTGCCTTTGTTTGGTTTCTACAGTAGTGGGGGGGAATTGAATAAAGTTTGTTTTTTTAGAAAGGAACAATTATAGTGACAGTCATGGAATCGCTGATTCCAGCGATAAAGTAAGCCTAAGCGGATTGTCCGGTCTGCTTAAGTTATTTCTTCACAATAGAAAAGGAATACAGCAATGAAAAAATCTCTGATTGCTCTGACTTTGGCAGCTCTGCCTGTTGCAGCTATGGCTGATGTGACTCTGTACGGTCAAATCAAAGCCGGCGTGGATATTTCTAAAGTAAAAACTGGAAAATTTAGTAAAGTTCAGGAAGGTAAGAAAACTGCTACTGAAATCGCTGATTACGGTTCTCGCATCGGTTTCAAAGGTCACGAACACTTGGGTAGCAACTTGAATGCTATCTGGCAAGTTGAACAAAAAACTTCTATCGCCGGTGGTGACTCTGGTTTCGCTAACCGTGAATCTTTCTTGGGCTTGGAAGGTGGTTTCGGTAAAGTTCGTGCCGGTAACTTGAATACTGCTCTGAATGACAGCAGCGACAGCTTCGATCCTTGGGAGTCTGGTGCAGCTAACGCAGACGCTCTGCAATTGGATAAAATCAAACGTGTAGATTCTCGTAAAGTATCTGTTCGTTACGATACTCCTGTATTGGGTGGTTTCAGCGCAAGCGTACAATACCAACCACGTGATAATGCTAACCCTGGCGATAAATACGATCACGCTGTGAAAAGCCGCGACTCTTACGACTTGGGTCTGAACTACGAAAACTCTGGCTTCTTCGGTCGCTACGCTGGTTCTTATGCTAAACGTGCAGTTTTGAGTGATGATCACTTAAAAGCATTCAACCACAACCGTACTTTGGCTGCTGGTACTTACAAAGATCACCAAGCACACCGTCTGACTGCTGGTTACGATGCTAATAACCTGATGGTTGCTGTTGTAGGTCAATACGAAGGCTTCAAAGCTGACGTAGTTGGTGCTAAGAAAAACGAACGTACTGAAGTTGGTGCAACTGCTGCTTACCGCTTCGGTAACGTAACTCCTCGTGTTTCTTACGCTCACGGCTTCAAAGCTAAAGAAGAAGGCGTGAAACAAGAGAACAGCGCTTACAACCAAGTTATCGTTGGTGCTGACTACGACTTCTCTAAACGCACTTCTGCACTGCTGTCTGCCGGTTGGTTGAAAGAAGGCAAAGGCGACTACAAATACGAGAAAACTGCTGGTACTGTTGGCCTGCGTCACAAATTCTAATCTGACTTAGAGATTAGTCTGAAAAAGAGCCTGTTTTATACAGGCTCTTTTTGTTTTTATAGGGAATGTATTTTGTCAGTGTAGGGGCAGGTTAAAGTATTTTCGATATTTTTTCAGACGGCCTATGGGAATCTAAGCCAGGTTATATTCTATTAAATATATGCTAAATAAAATCTTGGAAATTGTTTTGAGTATTATTATAAATAAGTTAACAATATAAAGATGGTCATTGGATTAAGTTGATTTTCCTATATTTCATGTCTACTAATAAAAGATTTATTTTTATAGTTCTAAAGTATTATTAGCATGTAGAATTTGGTTTTAAGATTTGTAAATTTGATTTTAATCAAATTATTGCCGATAGATGATTCATATAATATAAGTGTTTAGAGTATCGATATATCGGGAATAACCATGTCCTGTCTTAAAATGAAGTGCTTAAGTGGCATTTGGAAACAAATCCTTGTGCTGTTTGCTGTATTTTCTATGATGATAGTAAGCCTACCTGCTTACGCAGAGCGCTTGCCTGATTTTTTGGCAAAAATTCAGCCTTCTGAAATTTTTCCTGGTGCTGATCGCTACGGCAAACCGGAAGGTAAGCCTTTGGTTGCTCGTGTATATAAAGGCGAAGAGCAACTTGGCTTGGTTTATATCACGACTGATGTGGTTAATACGCGCGGTTATTCGAGTAAGCCGATCGATACGATGATTGCATTGGCCAATGATGGCACTATTGCGGGAGCAAAATTGGTTGAACATCATGAACCAATTATGCTGATTGGTATTCCGCAATCCCGTGTTGATAAATTCATTGATAAATATATTGGCTTAAATTTTATTAAAAATCCTCCGCAGCCTGGCGTGGCTCCTGGTGATATCATCAGTGGTGCGACTGTAACGTTAATGGTGATTAACGACAGTATTCAGCGTTCTGTCAAATCGGTTATTCATCAATATCATTTGGGTACGGATAAAGCGACTCAAGCCGGTGCTGCTGCCGCTTCTGGTGAACAAGCTGCAAATGAGCCTGCGGTTCAAACCCGTCCTCGTCGTGCTGTGAATTCTGATAAACAAGATATTCAGTCTTGGAATGCACTGTTAGAACAAAAAGCTGTTGGTCATCTGCATATTTCTGTTGACGATATCAACAAACTGTTTGAAAAAGGCGGTAAAGCAGGTGTTACAGACCATGCAGAGCAGGGCGATGGTAACGATACATTCGTTGATTTATATGTTGCTTTGGTCAGCCAACCTTCTATCGGTAAAAGCCTTTTAGGTGAAGCCGGTTGGAATAATCTGCAAAAACGTTTGCAACCAGGTCAACAGGCAATTATGGTTGCCGGTGAAGGCCGATACTCTTGGAAAGGCTCAGGCTATGTGCGTGGCGGTATCTTCGACCGTATCGAAATGATTCAGGGCGATACCAGCTTCCGTTTTACCGATGCACAACATGAGCGTGTAGTTGCTTTGGCAGCGGAAGGTGCGCCTGCATTTAAAGAGGTTTCTTGGTTTACTATCCCTGAAGGTGTGGAATTTGATGCTGCCGAGCCATGGCGTTTACAACTGATGATTCAACGTGTGTTGAGCGTTAACGATAAAGCTTTCGTAACTGCAGATTTGGATTACGAATTGCCAAAAGGCTACTATGTCGATGATCCAAAAGCACCACCTGTTGAAATCAGCGCGCCGGTTGAGCAAGTTGCGGCTGCAGCTTCAGCACCTGAAAGTACGGGTATTGCCGAAGATGCGACTGCCGGTGATGATGGTGTTTCCAACCAACTTTGGAAACAAGTTTGGAAAGCCAAACAAGGTCAAATTATTGTTGTCGGTATTGCTTTGACAATTCTCCTGTTGGTATTCTTGTTCCAAGACTGGATTGTACGTTACGAAAAATGGTATGACCGTTTCCGCCTCTGCTTCCTGACATTTACCCTGGTTTATATTGGTTGGTATGCGCAAGCGCAATTATCGGTTGTCAATACATTAACCTTGTTCTCCGCAATTTTGACTGAATTCCACTGGGAATTCTTCCTGATGGATCCGCTGGTGTTCATTCTGTGGCTCTTTACAGCGGCAACTATGCTGTTGTGGAACAGGGGTACGTTCTGTGGCTGGCTGTGTCCTTTCGGTTCATTGCAGGAGTTGACCAATCGCCTTGCTAAAAAACTGGGCGTAAAACAAATTACTGTGCCACATCTGTTGCATACGCGCCTGACAGCCATTAAATATGTTATCTTCTTCGGTTTGCTGGCTATTTCCCTGTACGACTTGGGCACTGCTGAAAAATTTGCAGAAGTTGAACCTTTCAAAACTGCGATTATTCTGAAGTTTATGCGCGAATGGTGGTTTGTATTGTTTGCTGCAGCTTTGTTGATTGCCGGTTTGTTTATCGAACGTTTCTTCTGTCGTTATCTGTGTCCTTTGGGTGCGGGTATCGCATTGCCGGGTCGCTTCCGTGTGTTTGACTGGTTACGCCGCTATAAAATGTGTGGCAACCCTTGTCAGATTTGTACACATGAATGTCCGGTACAGGCCATTGCACCAGAAGGCGATATTCATCCGAACGAATGTATCCAATGTCTGCATTGTCAGGTAATGTATCACCACGATACGCGTTGTCCTCAAGTAGTGGCAACGAATAAGAAAAAACAAAAACAAGCAGCGGCAAAATCTGAGCAGCATGATGTGGCAGCAACGCAAAATGCTCAAGAACAAGTTGTTCAGTTTGTTAAAAAAGAATCGGCAATTAGTGTTGATAAGTAGTTATTTATAAAAAAGAGGGCTGTATCGGCAGCCCAACTTAGAAATTTTTTCATCGGCAGGCCGTCTGAAAAAAAAATCGGCCGCCGGATTTTATCCAAGGAGTGTCGTATGTCAGACGAAAAATTAGAACAAAACGGCTTAAGCCGTCGTTCATTCTTAGGTACTGCCGCTGCTTCCGGTGCAGGTATTGCCGGTGCTGGTTTGTTGGGCTTGGCCGGTTGCTCTAACGGCGAGGGTGATAAAGCTGCTGCTTCCGGTGCTGCACCTGCCGAAAAAGCTGCTGCTCATTCTGCCGAACCGGGCAAACAAACTTCCGAAGTCGGTCCAGGCGAACTTGACCAATACTACGGTTTCTTGTCAGGCGGTCAATCAGGCGAAATGCGCTTGATCGGCGTACCTTCTATGCGTGAATTGATGCGTATCCCTGTGTTCAATATGGACAGCGCTACCGGTTGGGGTCGTACCAACGAGAGCCTGCGTATTTTGAATGAAAAAATTACGCCGGAAACCCGTAAATTTCTGCAAGACAGCGGTCTGCGCTGCTACCCTAACGGCGACTTGCACCACCCGCACTTGTCTTTTACCGATCAAACTTACGACGGCCGCTATGCATATGCCAACGATAAAGCAAATACCCGTGTTTGCCGCGTCCGCTTGGATGTAATGAAAACCGATAAAATCATCGATATTCCTAATGCTTCAGGTATCCACGGTCTGCGTCCGCAACGTTATCCAAAAACCGGTTATGTTTTTGCTAACGGCGAACACATTGTTCCAGTTGACGGCGTAGGCAAATGGGATGATGCGAAAACTTGGAATGCCGTTTATACCGCAATTGATGGCGAAACCATGGAAATCGCATGGCAAGTTCTGGTAGACGGTAACTTGGACAACGGCGATGCCGACTACCAAGGTAAATACTCTTTCTCTACCTGCTATAACTCTGAGCGCGCTCTGACTGTACAAGGTGCATCTTCTAACGAACAAGACTGGTGTGTGGTATTTAACCTGGCCGCCATCGAAGAAGGCATCAAAAAAGGCGACTTCAAAGAGGTTAACGGCGTGAAAATGTTGGACGGTCGTGCGGAAGCCAACTCTCCATACACTCGTTACATCCCGGTTCCTAACTCTCCTCACGGCTGTAATGCAAGCCCTGACGGCAAATACATTATGCTCAACGGTAAACTGTCTCCAACCGTTACCGTATTGGATGTCAGCAAACTGGATGACTTGTTTGCAGGTAAAATCAAAGAGCGCGATGTTGTCGTAGCCGAGCCTCAACTGGGTCTTGGCCCATTACACACTGCATTTGACGGTCGCGGCAATGCCTATACCACATTGTTTATCGACAGCCAAATGGTGAAATGGAACATCGACGATGCGATTAAAGCCTATAAAGGCGAGAAAATCGATCCGATCAAACAAAAACTCGACGTTCACTATCAACCGGGCCACAACCACACTACCATGGGCGAAACCAAAGAAGCCGACGGTAAATGGTTGGTATCTTTGAACAAGTTCTCTAAAGACCGCTTCTTGAATGCCGGTCCTTTGAAACCTGAGTGTGACCAATTGATCGATATCTCCGGCGACGAAATGCGTCTGGTGCATGACAATCCGACTTTTGCCGAACCACACGACTTGTGCTTGGTTGCCGCGTCTAAAGTGAACCCAAGCAAAACTTGGGACCGCAAAGACCCATGGTTCTGGCAAGAAGCTTTGGAACAAGCTCAAAAAGACGGTGTTGAGCTGGAAAAAGCTGCCAAAGTCGTACGTGAAGGCAACAAAGTACGCGTGTACATGACTGCCGTTGCGCCTGCTTACAGCGTTCCTCAATTTGAAGTGAACCAAGGCGACGAAGTTACCGTATATGTAACCAACGTTGAGACCATTGAAGACTTGACTCACGGCTTTACTTTGGAAGGTTATGGCATTGCTATGGAGATTGGCCCGCAAGCTACATCTTCTGTAACCTTCAAGGCTGTCCGTCCAGGTGTACACTGGTACTACTGCCAATGGTTCTGCCACGCATTGCATATGGAAATGTCTGGCCAAATGATTGTTAAACCAAAATAATTTCGGTTTGATGATTTAATTCTTCAGGCCGTCTGAAAAAACATTCTTTCAGACGGCCTTTATAGCAAAGTTGTTTGTCGGCCGATATGGCCACAAAATGAAAGCCATCATCAGACAGCTTTGCTATAACACCAAAATACCTGTTTCCGCATCAGTTTATCATGCGGCAAGCAGGCCGTCTGAAACAGAGATATGATTATGACGCACACACAAATCCATCGTTCCAAATGGCAACGTGCCGCACTCGTATTGCTGCTTGGCAGCATGGTTCAGACGGCCTTTGCTGCAGTCATCAACGTATCCGCACAAGACAATCTCAATGATGCTTTGGCGCGCGCCCAAGCCGGCGATACGCTCAAGCTTGCCTCCGGTACATACAAAACCAAACTCTATATCGACAAACCCATTACCATCGAAGGCCCTGCCGACCGTTCCGCCAAGATTGTTGGCGACCGGAGCGGGAGGACGGTTGCCGTTCATGCGCCTGATGTAACTTTGCGCAATCTGACTGTTTCCCATTCCGGCATGAGTTTGCCGGCAATGGATGCCGGTATCTATTTAGAAGAGACGGCAACGCGCGCGCTGGTGGAGCATAACAACATCATCGACAATTCTGTCGGCGTATATATTCACGGTGCGGCAGAATCCATGGTGCGGGAAAATAAAATCATCGGCGATGCAACCCTGCGCATCAACGAACGCGGCAACGGCGTAACTGTCTGGAATGCGCCCGGTGCGCAAGTGGTCGATAACGATATTTCCAAAGGCCGTGACGGTATTTTTTCAAATACCAGTACCCATAATACCTACAAAGGCAACCGCTTTAGTGACTTGCGCTTTGCCGTCCATTATATGTACACCAATGACAGCGAAGTCAGCAACAATATCTCCGTCGGCAACAACATGGGTTATGTGCTGATGTTTTCCGAACGCCTGAAAGTGTATGGCAACATTGCCGTTGGCAGCCGCGACCAAGGCATTATGCTCAACTACGTCAATTATTCCGAAATTCACGATAATGTGATCAACAAGGCAGGCAAATGCGTGTTTGCCTACAATGCCAACTACAATAAAATTTTCGACAACCATTTTGAAAACTGTCAAATCGGTATTCACTTTACCGCGGCCATTGAAGGCACAAGCCTGTTCAATAATTCGTTTATCAACAACGAAAGCCAAGTCAAATACGTCAGCACCCGTTTCCTTGATTGGGGCGAGGGTGGTCGCGGCAACTATTGGAGTGATAACAGCGCCTTTGACCTTGACGGCGACGGCTTCGGCGACAGTGCCTACCGTCCCAACGGGATTATTGACCAAATCATCTGGCGTGCGCCCGTCGCCCGGTTATTGATGAACAGCCCTGCCATCAGTATTGTCAAATGGGCGCAATCGCAATTTCCCGCCATCCTGCCTGGCGGCGTAATTGACAGCAAGCCTTTGATGAACCCTGTCCGCAATAAAACGACAACCAAATACGAAGCCATGAAGGACGAATTGCTGCATGAAGCAAAAACGCACCAATCCGAATGGGGTAATGCCGAAAACGGTGCGCTGACAGGCGGAAATGCCAATATGTAACCTTTCAGACGGCCCAATATCAAAGGCCGTCTGAAACATTCACTAGAGGAATATCCATGAGCAGTACCAACCACGTTGAATTGAGAAACGTGACCAAGCAGTTTGGCAGCCAAAAGGCCGTCAATCAAGTCGATCTGGTTCTCAAGGCTGGCGAGAGCGTCGGCATGGCAGGACACAACGGTGCAGGCAAATCTACCATTATGAAGCTGATACTCGGCCTGATTACGCCGACCAAGGGCGAAGTGATGCTTTTGGGAGAGCCGACCGGCAGTAAAGCAGGCGCGCAGCGTCGCAGCCAAATCGGTTACCTGCCTGAAACGGTTGCATTGCACCCTTCATTGACCGGTATCGAAACCATGGATTTCTATGCCAAACTTAAAAAACAGCCCCTGAGTAAAAACCGTGAATTGCTCGAGCGTGTCGGCATTTCTCAAGCGGCACGCCGCCGTGTCGGCACTTACTCCAAAGGTATGCGCCAGCGTCTCGCTTTGGCACAGGCCTTGTTGGGTGAGCCTAAAGTCTTATTGTTTGACGAACCGACCACAGGCCTTGACCCGGCTTCACGCCAAATGTTTTATGAAGTTGTGCGCGAACTCAATGGGCGCGGCGCAACCGTATTACTCAGCACCCACGCACTGGCCGAGCTTGACGGCCACGCCGACCGCATCATCGTCATGAAAAACGGCGTGAAAGTTGCCGACGGCAGCATGGATGAGTTGCATGTTCAAAGCGGTCTGCCGCTGACCGTCAATGTCCGTTTGAAAGAAGCGCGCCCGTTGAGCGAGCGTTGGCATCTACTTTCAGACGGCCTGTCATACCAAGCACAATGTAAAGCAGAAGAGCGCATGGCTCTTTTGAGCGAATTGGGTGATTTGGGCAGTCTTGCCTACATCGATATCCACACGCCTACACTTGACGATATGTACGCGCAATTCTTGAAGAGGGAAGACGTATGAACCCCGTTTGGATTATTACCGGCAAAGAAGTCCGCGACAGCCTGCGCAACCGTTGGGTTCTTGCCGCCGCACTTTTGCTTGCCGCATTGGCACTGTCATTAGGCTTTCTCGGTAGCTCACCTACCGGTTCGGTCAAGGTTGATCCCTTGACGGTAACCGTAGTCAGTCTGTCCAGCCTGTCTATCTTCTTGATTCCGCTGATTGCGATGTTGCTCTCTTATGATGCACTGATTGGCGAAATCGAGCGCGGTACAATGGCGTTGCTGCTAAGTTACCCCATCTCGCGCAACCAAATCCTTGCCGGTAAATTTATCGGCCACCTCATCATTCTTGCTCTTGCTACCACGGCAGGCTACGGATTGGCAGGTATTACCCTTCAGCTTGCCAACGGCGGTTTTGATATTGCCGCATGGCAACCTTTCGCTCTTTTGATTGCTGCCAGCGTGATTCTTGGCGCAGCCTTTTTGTCCATGGGCTATTTGATCAGCGCAAAAGTTAAAGAACGCGGTACCGCCGCCGGTATCGCCATCGGCGTATGGCTGTTTTTTGTCGTTATTTTCGATATGGCGCTTTTAGGTGTTTTGGTTGCTGATACCGAACAAGTCATTACCGCGCCTGTAGTGGAAACCATTCTCTTGTTCAATCCTTCCGACATTTACCGTCTGCTCAATCTGACCGGTTATGAAAACACCGCGATGTACGCAGGTATGGCTGGTTTGAGCGAACAAATCAGCCTGAGTATGCCTGTTTTGCTGACGGCTCAGATATTATGGGTTATCATTCCTTTGATTTTAGCCGCCTGGATTTTCGGAAAGCGACAAATATGAGAAAAATATTATTGACAACCTTCACACTCATCGCATTGGCAGCCTGCAGCAAGCAGGACAACAGCCCTCCGCCTGCGCCCCAACAAATCAGCGACAGCGCAGTGGGTCATTACTGCAGCATGAATTTGACTGAACACAACGGCCCTAAAGCGCAAATCTTCTTGAACGGCAAACCTGACAAACCGGTTTGGTTTTCCACCATCAAGCAGATGTTTGGCTACACCAAACTGCCCGAAGAGCCTAAAGGCATTCATGCCATCTATGTTACCGATATGGGCAAAGTCAAAGATTGGGAAAAACCCAATGCCGATGCCGAATGGATAGATGCGAAAAAAGCCTATTACGTTATTGAAAGCAGCTTTATCGGCGGCATGGGTGCGGAAGACGCGCTTCCGTTTGCCGACAAGGCTCAGGCTGAAAAATTCGCCAAAGAAAAAGGCGGCAGAGTAGTCGGTTTTGCAGAGATGCCCGACGAATACATTTTCAAATAAAACAATCAATAAAAGGCCGTCTGAAATAGTTTCAGGCGGCCTTTGTGTTGGAAGCTGTCGATTGCTGATTTAATGAATGCGGCTTTCAATATAAAGATAAAAAATCTAAGGAATACTTTATGTCCACCCCTTTAACGCGCCGCCGTTTCCTTGCCATAGCTGCCAC
This sequence comes from Neisseria sp. HMSC073G10, assembly GCF_001812605.1. Taxonomy (NCBI): domain Bacteria; kingdom Pseudomonadati; phylum Pseudomonadota; class Betaproteobacteria; order Neisseriales; family Neisseriaceae; genus Neisseria; species Neisseria sp. HMSC073G10. The sequence continues at coordinate 45,517 of NZ_KV809518.1, forward strand.
CCTTGCCGCCGGTGTCGGCATTCCTTTTGCCATCAGCCGCAAAACCAATCAGCCGACTCATCCGACCAGCCCAAATCAAGAAGGACAGCCTGTTATCTGGAAAGGGATTGCATTAGGCTCGGGCGCAGAATTGCGGTTGTTCGGCGTTGGGCGCAGGCAGGCGGAGATACTGATCAACAAAGTATTGGCAGAAGTTTCACGGTTGGAAAAAATCTTCAGCCTGTATCGGGACGACAGCTTGATCAGCCGTTTAAACCGAGAAGGCCGTCTGAAGAATCCGCCATCCGATTTTTTACAGCTGCTCAGTATCAGCCGAGATATCCATCAGCTGACGCAAGGTGCATTTGATCCTAGCATTCAGCCTTTGTGGAATCTGTATGCCGACCATTTCAGACGAAATCCGAAAACCGAAACACCGCCATCTGAGCGCAGTATCAAAGACACGCTCAAATTAGTGGATTTCAACAAAGTCGATTTTGATACCAAAGAAATCCGTTTTGCCCAAAAAGGCATGGGCTTGTCGCTTAACGGCATTGCCCAAGGCTATATCACCGACAAAGTAGCCGAATTGTTGAAGCAGCAAGGCGTTTCTCAGGCATTGATTGATATGGGGGAGATTTACGGCTTTGATAATGCCAACCAGCGTGAGTGGAATGTCAGCATCCGCAATCCTGACCAAGAAGACCAAATCCTGACCACCATTGCCATGAAAAATCAAGCGTTTGCCACATCGGGCGGCTATGGCACTGTAATGGACGAGGCAGGCAAATTTACCCATCTGTTTGACCCGCGTACAGGCGGAAGCCAACCGCGTTATAAAAGCATGAGCGTCATGGCGGAGAGTGCGGCGGTTGCCGATGCCTTTTCTACCGCATTCTCCATTATGGATGAAGCAGCCATCCGTACTGCGGCTCAAGTTAAAAAGGCACAGGTTTGGCTGGTGATGCCGAATAATGAATTGAAGAAGATTGGAAGTTGAGGAGAAGGGCAGCCTTGCCTGTGATTTTGACTATGTGCATAGGGCAGGGAAGGTTCGATTACTGAAATAATGGAGGATAAAAAAAGAAGGGCTGCCAAAGGGGGCAACCCTGAAACTCTTGCAGCTGGGAGTAATTAGCAAGAGATTACGACACTTAAAACAAAAATTCACTCATTTCAAAGCATGAAGCTTTAATATCTAAGCAATACGGTTTCAACCGCTCAAACCCCTTCGATACGGAGAAACACAACATACATGGGAAAATCCGACAAAGTGGTTTGAAGCAATTCAGATGAACGGTCTGTAATGCAGATAACCGGATGTCTTTAGATGAACGGTATAATATCAGGATAAACGGAACATTACTAGTGAATATTATAAAAAATTAGAATAATTCATTTAGTAATTGATTTTATTGAATAAAAATATGACTTTTTATTGAACTTTTTTACAACATATTGATTTGGTTTTAAAAAGGGAATTATGTAAGTATTTGGCGTTAATCAAAAAACTTGTTTTGAGCTTTGAGAAGAGATAATCAATAGAAAAAGGCCGTCTGAATGTTCAGACGGCCTTTTTTCAAAAAGTTACTTATTTGGTTGCAGAAGCAGTAGAGGCGGCTTCGGCTTGAGCACCTGCTGCTGCGTTTTCACCCCATGCCGCAGGGTATTTGTAACCGGCAAAGCGTTTTTGTGAGTAGGCTTTGAACTCGTCAGAGTTGTAGGCTTCGGTTACATCTTTCAGCCATTGGCTGTCTTTGTCGGCAGTGCGGACGGCAGACCAGTTAACGTAGGCAAAGCTTGGCTCTTGGAACAGGGCTTCGGTCAGTTTCATGCCGCTGCTCATGGCGTAGTTGCCGTTAACGACGGCAAAGTCAACGTCGGCACGGCTGCGTGGCAGTTGGGCGGCTTCAAGTTCTACGATTTGGATGTTTTTTGGATTTTCGGCAATATCGTTTTTAGAAGCAGTCAGCGGATCAACGTCGGCTTTCAGTTTAATCCAGCCCAATTCGTTCAACATAACCAATGCACGGGCAAAGTTGGATGGGTCGTTAGGTGCAGAAACGCTGACGCCGTCTTTCACTTCGTCCAAAGATTTCAGTTTGCCAGGGTACAGGCCCAAAGGTGCGGTCGGTACTTGGAAGGCCTCAACGATGTCCAGTTTGTGTTCTTTTTTGAAGTCGTCCAGATAAGGTTTGTGTTGGAAGATGTTGATGTCCAACTCGCCTTCAGCCAAAGCAAGGTTGGGGCGCACATAGTCGGTGAACTCGATCAGTTTGACTTTATAGCCTTTTTTCTCCAAAGCCGGTTGGATTTGGTCTTTTACCATATCGCCGAAGTCGCCGACGGTTGTACCGAAGACGATTTCTTTTTTCTCTGCACCGTTGTCGGCAGAAGAAGCGGCAGAAGCAGCAGGCGCGCTGTCTTTTTGACCGCCGCAGGCAGCCAGTACGATAGCCAGCGCAGCGGCTGAAAGGGTTTTGAAGAATGTGTTGATTTGCATATTTTGCTCCTGATGGATGATAAAACGGTTTCAGACGGCCTCAAGCTGCCACCGTCAAAAAAAGAGGGATTGTAAATCTATTTTGGAAATATGAGGATGTTTTTTGTAAATTTATTTGGAATATATATCCTAATATGTTCTAAATAGATAACAGGCCGTCTGAAAAATAGTAAGTCCATTTCAGACGGTCTGGTTTGTTTAACGTTTATCCAGTTTGCGTGCCAGTCTGTTGCCGATACCTTGAATCAGGATAACGAGTAAAACCAGGATGGCAACAATGAAGATGATGACTTCCATTTGATAGCGGTAGTAGCCGTAACGGATGGCAAGGTCGCCCAAACCGCCGCCGCCAATCATGCCTGCTGCCGCGCTGTACGACAGAAGGCCGATAGCCAGTACGGTAATGCTGGAAACCATACCTGCGCGCGCCTCATTCAAAAGCACTTTGCAGATGATGCTCATGGGTGAGGCTCCCATTGCGGAGGCTGCCTCAATCACGCCTCTGGGCACTTCGCGCAGGTTTTGCTCGACCAGACGGGCAAAATAGAACAGGCCGGATACGCTCAATACCAATGAGGCGGCAACCGGGCCGATGGTCGTACCGATGATGGCGCGTGTAACAGGAATCATGGCAATCATCAGGATGACGAAAGGGAATGCGCGCATTAGGTTGACCAGGTTGTCCAAAAATAAATTCAGCTGTTTGTTGTAGTGCAACTGATGACTTGACGTCACAAACAGCAATACGCCCAAAATCGTACCGAAGATAACGGCGAAAGTAGTCGATAGGCCGACCATAATAAAGGTTTCGCCTAAGGCTTGGATAATTTCGCCTTTCATGCTGACGATGGTCTCAACAGCACTTTCAAATGTTAAATCTGCCATATTAGTCCTCTCGAATCAGCTCTTGCCCGATTTCGGATTGGGCATGGATTTGGTTGCCGTGTACTTCAACGATTTCCAGCAGACGGCCTTTGTCCAAGAGGGCGGCGCGGTCGCACAGGCGGCGGATAACGCTCATTTCATGGGTAACGATGACGATGGTTACGTTGAAACGTCGGTTGATATCTTCCAAACACTTCAAAACGCTGCGCGTAGTGGCAGGATCGAGGGCGGAAGTAGGTTCGTCGGCGAGGATGACTTGAGGTTGCGGTGCAAGCGCACGGGCAATGCCGACACGTTGTTTTTGACCACCGGAAAGTTGGGATGGGTAATGGTTGGCACGGTTTTGCAAATCGACGATTTCCAAACATTCTTCAACACGCGCTTGGATTTTTTTAGACGGCCATTTGGCAATTTCTAAAGGAAAGGCGACGTTTTCGGCAACGGTACGGTTGCTTAATAGGTTGAACTGTTGGAATACCATGCCGATGTTTTGTCTGGCGTGGCGCAGTTGCGTGGCGTTGAGCGCGGTCAGTTCTTGGCCGCACACGCTGACTGTACCTGTATCCGGACGTTCCAATAAATTAATCAGGCGCAGCAGGGTAGATTTGCCTGCGCCGGAATAGCCCATCAGGCCAAAGATTTCACCTTGTTTAATTTCGAGGCTGGTCGGCTCAACGGCGACAAAGTCTTTGTTGTCGCGTGTTTGATAGTGTTTGGAGACGTGATCCAGAATAATCATGGTTTATCCGTGTTTTCTTTAATTCGTGTGGCCATCAGGGTGTGCAGACGGCGGTTGTCGGCGCGTGCGACGGTAAATTGCAGGCCGCCGATAATGACTTTTTCGCCGCGCACGGGCAGATGTCCCAACTCTTGAATGACCAGGCCGCCGATGGTATCGGCTTCTTCACTGCTGTATTCCGTACCGAAGAAGGTGTTGATGTCTTCGATTTCGGTTGCGGCGTGGATGCGCCAGCGTTCGGAAGAAACGGCGTGGATATTGTCGGCGCTGTCGTCTTCGTCAAATTCGTCTTCGATTTCGCCGACGATTTGCTCGATGATGTCTTCAAAGGTGACCAGGCCGGATGTGCCGCCGTATTCGTCGATGACAATCGCCATGTGGTTGCGTTGCTCGCGGAATTCTTTTAAAAGGGAGGCCAGCGATTTGCCTTCGGGAACGAAAACGGCAGGGCGCAAGACGGATTTCAGGTGGAACTGCTCGGGGTTAAACATATATTTGAGCAGGTCTTTGGCGTGCAAAATACCCAAAACTTCGTCTTTGTCTTCGCCGATGACGGGGAAACGCGAATGGGCGGTTTCGATGACGTAGGCCGTGATGCGCTCGATGCTGTCGTTTTCTTTCAATACGTTCATGCGGCTGCGCGTAATCATGGCATCGCGCACTTCCAGCTCGGCAAAGTCCAATACTTTTTCCAGCCGGGTCAGTGTGTCGGCATCAAAAACTTCCTGTTCGTGCGCTTGGCGCAACAGGGTCAATACGTCTTCGGCGGAGTCGGGCTCGCCAGCAAGTCGGGAGATCAGGCGTTCGAAAAACTTGGGTTTCGACTGCGTACCGTCCATTTTAATATTCGTCCTCTTGGTAGGGGTTGGGGAAACCTGCCGCCAGCATCAGGCGGATTTCTTCGGCTTCCATTATTTCGGCTTCATCGTCTTCGATGTGGTCGTAGCCCATCAGGTGTAAAGTGCCGTGTATGGTTAGGTGGGCAAAATGCTGCTCGGGTGTTTTGCCTTGTTCGCTGGCTTCTTTCAAAACCACTTGCGGACAAATCACCAAATCGCCATACAGGCCGTCTGAAAACTGGTCGGGCAGGATTTCGCCTTCGTTGAGCGCAAAACTCAATACATTGGTGGCGTAATCTTTGCCGCGGTAGTCGCGGTTGTAGGCGCGGGCTTCTTCTTCGCCCAGAAGAATCAGGCTGATGTCAGCGCGGCGGTATTCGTTTTTTAAGGCAGACCACGCCCAGCGGTAAAAATCGCGTTCGCTCGGAAGATTGGCGGCGGAAGAGGCGTTTTCAAAGTTCAGATGAAAACGTTGCCGCTGTAAGGATAAAAAAGGATATTTTTTGGCGCGTTTCATGTTGTCCGGAAAATTTGGTTTTTAGGTGTAAATATAACATATTCACCCCCATGCCGTCTGAAAAACCGCCCAAAATATGATAGACTTCATGCCGTTTTCCATCTTTCAGGCAACCATTATGAACCCGAAAAAACTCGTTATCGCCAGTCGCGAAAGCCTGCTTGCCATGTGGCAGGCAAAACACATCCAAGGCCGTCTGAAAGCCCTGTATCCCGATTGCGAGGTCGAGATTTTGGGCATGACCACGCGCGGCGACCAGATTTTGGACAGAACTTTGTCAAAGGTCGGCGGTAAAGGCTTGTTTGTCAAAGAGTTGGAACAGGCTTTGTATGACGGCCGGGCTGATTTGGCCGTGCATTCGATTAAAGACGTACCGATGGATTTGCCTGAAGGTTTCGCGCTTGCAGCTATCGGCGAACGCGCCAATCCGTTTGACGCGTTTGTGTCCAACCAATACGCGCGTTTGGAAGAAATGCCCAAAGGCGCCGTCGTCGGCACATCCAGCCTGCGCCGTGAAGCCCAGTTGCGTGCGCGCTATCCGCATTTGGTTATCAAACCTTTGCGCGGCAATGTGCAAACCCGTTTGTCCAAACTTGATAATGGCGAATACGACGCGATTATCTTGGCCGCCGCCGGTTTGCAGCGTCTGGAATTGGACGAACGCATCCGCATGATTTTGTCGGAATCCGACAGTCTGCCTGCCGCCGGACAAGGCGCATTGGGTATTGAAATTGCAGCGCATCGCGAAGATTTGTACGAAGTCTTGAAGCCTTTGAACCACGATACCACACACGCCTGCGTTACGGCCGAACGCGCGTTAGCGCGCGCTTTGGGCGGAAGCTGCCAAGTGCCGCTGGCCGCATATTGCACTGAAGAAAACGGCTTGCTGACTTTGCACGGCTTGGTCGGTCATCCTGATGGTTCGGTCATTTTGCAGGCGGACGCGCAAGCCCCTGCCGAATACGCCGATGCCTTGGGTCGCGCAGTCGCCAAAAAACTGGCAGATGATGGTGCGGAAGAATTGATTGCCGCTGTATTGCAAGAACAGGCTTAAAACAGTATAGATCATTTAAAAAGGCCGTCTGAAACTTTCAGACGGCCTTTATTTTGTTGACGTTTAAGGATTCATAATCCGCGCAACCAAAGCTTTTTCTTTGCCCTGCATATTGGGGATTTTGACCTGAATGCCGTTGCCTGGTGCCACATCGACAGGCTGACCTTTGCGGGTCATTTGTTCCAATTTGATGGTTTGGTTGCCGCTCGGGTGGATAATTTCGAGTGAATCGCCGATGGCAAAGCGGTTTTTGACTTCGATGGTCGCCCAGCCGTTTTCGTCAATTTCGGTAACGTGGCCGACATATTGGCTTTGTTTGGCAATCGAATGGCCACTGAGGTAGTTTTGGTAATCCTGGGTTTGGTGGCGCTCAAGGAAGCCGCTGGTGTAGCCGCGGTTGGCAAGGCCTTCGAGTTCGCTCAACAGGCTGTAATCAAACGGACGGCCTGCGACGGCATCGTCAATCGCTTTGCGGTAGGACTGGGCCACGCGTGCAACATAATAGAGCGATTTGGTACGGCCTTCGACTTTGAGGCTGTCTACGCCGATTTTGGCCAGTTTCTCAACCACTTCAATGCCGCGCAGGTCTTTGGAGTTCATGATGTAGGTGCCGTGTTCGTCTTCCATAATCGGCATCATTTCGCCCGGGCGGTTGGACTCTTCAATCAGGAAAACTTTGTCGGCGTAGGGATGGCGTTTTTGACCGTTGATGCCTTCGAAGTTTTGGTTGGCCTCTTCTTGGGCTTTTTCAAAGTTGAAACCTTGCAGAAGTTGGGCGTCGCCTGCATCGCTTTCAGTGGCGTTGTGAACCTTGTAGTCCCAACGGCAGGAGTTGGTGCAGGTGCCTTGGTTGGGGTCGCGGTGGTTGAAGTAGCCGGAGAGCAGGCAGCGGCCGGAGTAGGCGATGCACAATGCGCCGTGAATGAAGACTTCGAGTTCGATGTCGGGACATTCTTGGCGGATTTCGGCGATTTCTTCCATGCTCAATTCGCGCGACAGAATAATGCGCTCAACGCCGATGTTTTGCCAGAATTTCACGCCCCAGTAGTTGGTGGTGTTTGCCTGTACGGACAGGTGGATCGGCATTTCCGGCCATTTTTCGCGCACGGTCATAATCAAACCCGGGTCCGCCATAATCAGCGCGTCGGGTTTCATGGCAATCAAGGGCTCCATATCGGAAACAAAGGTTTTGAGTTTGGAGTTGTGCGGCAGCGTATTGACGGTCAGGAAGAATTTTTTGTTGCGTTCGTGCGCTTCTTTAATGCCTTGCTCGAGGACGTCGAGTTTGGCAAATTCGTTGTTGCGGGCGCGCAGGGAGTAACGCGGGCTGCCGGCGTAAACGGCATCTGCGCCGTAATCGTAGGCGGCGCGCATACGTTCGAGGCCGCCTGCTGGCAATAAGAGTTCGGGTGCTTTCATGTTTTATGCTTTTTAAAATGTTTTCAGACGGCCTTCAAGGGAAGAGGGAAGGCCGTCTGAAAGATGTTTGAAGAATGGGCGGATTATCCGCTGTTTTTGTATTTCGGTCAATTTTGTCTCGGGTTTGCGCTTTGTTTTTTATACGGAAAATGTCTTATATGATGAAAGGTGAAAAGGGGCTGCAATTCATTGGAAATGTAAAAAAAGCAAGGTTGGGTGGAATAATTTAACAAAAAACCGTTCAAGCAATGTATTTTCTTGTAAAATATCAAGCTTCATTTTAAAAAATATTCGGATTAGTTACCGATTTTGACCGACGGAAGGTTTATGGATTTTCGTTTTGACATTATTTATGAATACCGCTGGATGTTTTTATACGGCGTATTGACGACGCTGGGGCTGACGGTGGTTGCAACGGCAGGCGGCTCGATTTTGGGTTTGCTGTTGGCATTGGCGCGTTTGATCAATCCGGAAAAAGCCGGTGTGCCGATGCGTGCCTTGGCTTGGGTGTTGCGTAAGATTTCTTTTTGGTATGTTACGCTGTTCCGCGGTACGCCATTGTTTGTACAAATTGTGATTTGGGCTTATGTTTGGTTCCCATTTTTCGTTCATCCGGCCGACGGTGTATTGATTAGTGGCGAAGCAGCCATTGATCTGCGCCGTTCTTATGGTGCATTGATTGCCGGCTCTTTGGCGTTGATTGCGAACTCGGGTGCGTATATTTGTGAGATTTTCCGTGCTGGTATCCAGTCGATTGATAAGGGCCAAATGGAAGCTGCGCGTTCTTTGGGTCTGACCTATACTCAGGCGATGCGTTATGTGATTTTGCCGCAAGCTTTGCGCCGTATGTTGCCGCCATTGGCCAGTGAGTTTATTACGTTGTTGAAAGACAGCTCATTGCTTTCTGTTATTGGCGTGGCAGAGTTGGCTTATGTACAAAGCACGATTACCGGACGCTATTCTGTCTATGAAGAGCCGCTTTATACAATCGCGCTGATTTATTTGGTGCTGACAAGCTTTTTGGGTTGGGTATTCCTGCGATTGGAAAGCCGTTACAATCCGCAACACCGCTAATCGGTTTGAATCAAAAAAGGAAGACTTTTTCAAGTCTTCCTTTTTTATTTGCAGTCAATGTTTCAGACGGCCTCGAATCAGAATGCTTCGCCGACTTTGACACCGCCTGCAATGTCTTTTGGCGTTGCCAGTTTGGCAGTAGCCTGTTGGGCGGCTTGGAATTCTTCGGTTGCCATGATGTCGGCAGCTTCTTGTACGGTCAATGTGTTGGCCATGTATTGCCAACGCGTTGCCAAGTCGGCGTTTTCCGGCGCATGGAAACCGTCTCGCAATTCATCTACTAAGTCAGGACGGTTGCACACCAGTACAATATCGCAGCCTGCTTCAAAAGAAAGGCGGGCGCGTTCTTTAATACCGCCGACACCGCATGCGCCTTCCATGGTCAGGTCGTCTGAAAAGATAACGCCGTTAAATCCGATTTCTTGGCGCAGGATTTGTTTCAGCCATTTTTCGGAGAAGCCGGCAGGTTGGCTGTCGATTTGCGGGTATACGACGTGGGCAGGCATGACTGCGGCCATGCCTGCTTGGCTCAATGCTCGGAATGGGATAAGGTCGGCGGCTTCGAGCGCTTCGCGGCTGCGTTCATCGCAAGGCAGGACGTGATGGCTGTCGCCTTCGACAAAGCCGTGGCCAGGGAAGTGTTTGCCGCAAGATTTCATACCGCCTTTGTTCAGACCTTTTTGCAGGGCAAGGGCAAGCTGGGTAACGATGTTGGCATCGCGGTGGAAGCTGCGGTTGCCGATGACGGCGCATTGACCCCAGTCCAAATCCAATACAGGCGTAAAGGATAGGTCGATACCGCAGGCGGAGAGTTCGGTTGCTAAAACCCAGCCGACTTGTTCTGCTTGGGCGCAGGCGGCTTCTTGGCCTTCGTTATCCCAAATTTCGCCCAATACGTTCATGGCCGGCAGGCGGGTGAAGCCGTCAATAAAACGTTGAACCCGTCCACCTTCGTGGTCGACGGCGATGATGAGTTCAGGTGTGCGGACGGCTTTGATTTCTTGAACCAAGGCTTTGAGCTGGGAGACATTTTCAAAGTTGCGGCGGAACAAAATAACGCCACCGACGGCAGGGTCGAGCAGGCGTTGTTTTTCTTCTTCGGTCAGATGATAGGCGGCGACGTCAGCCATGACTGGGCCGCGTGGAAGATGAGGCGTATTCATTGTTTTGTCCTGAATAATGTATATATTGGATAATCGTTATGTTCAGACGGCCTGAGCGTGTAGGAATATCTCAGGCCGTCTGAATATTGGTTTTGAATTAGGCAGTTGCTTTTTTCTTGTCTTTTAAGATGAAAATCAACACAACCATCACGATACCGGTTATCACAAAACCTAAAGGTGCAGAGCCGGTCATGCCCAGTGCGAGGTAGCCTGAGGCAGCAGACGCGGCTACGGTCAGCGCGTAAGGGAATTGCGAGGTAACGTGGTCGATGTGGTTACAGTGAGCGCCGGTAGAAGAGAGGATGGTGGTGTCGGAAATTGGCGAGCAGTGGTCGCCAAATACAGCACCGGCCATTACAGCAGACATGCAAGGGATAATCAGCGAAGGTTCGACTTTGACGGCCATAGCGGCGGCAATCGGCAACATGATGCCGAATGTACCCCAGCTTGTGCCGGTAGCGAAGGCCATCACGCCTGCAAGCATAAACAAAATCACGGGCAGGAAGCCTGCGTGGATATTGCCTGCCACCAAAGTGGAGAGGTATTCGCCGGTGTGCATTTCGCTGACAACAGTGCTGATGATCCATGCCAAAATCAAGATGGTAATGGCACCGCGCATAGAGATGATACCCTGCCAAATGGCTTTAGGGTAATCGCTGGTTTTGATGGTGCCGATGGTGCAGAGGATGACGGCCAATACGCCGCAAGTACCGCCGAACACGAGGGAAGTGTTCACATCGGTATTTTCAAATGCGCTAAGCAAAGAGAAAGTTTCAGAAGCTTGTGCACCAGTGTAAATCATGGCGGAAACAGTGGCGACAATCAGTACCAAAACCGGCACAATCAGCGCGAATACACGGCCGTTGGGATGGCCTGTTTCAACAGTTTCATCATGAATTTCGTTCAAAGCGGCGCGTTCCAAACGGGCCATGGAGCCGATGTCGAAGGAGAACCAGGCAACGACAAACACCATAATCAATGCGAAGACGGCGTAGTAATTCATCAGGCTCATGGCCACAAATGCGCCCATTGGTGTGTAGTCTGTGATGTTGTAAGTCACCAAAAGGCCGGCCAAAGTAGCGATAATCGATGCGCCCCAGCTTGATACCGGCATCAAAACGCACATCGGCGCGGCAGTGGAGTCTAGGATATAAGCCAGTTTGGCGCGGGAAACTTTGAATTTGTCGGTTACAGGGCGGGCAATCGCACCGACGGCAAGACTGTGGAAATAGTCGTCAATAAAGGTAACGAATACCAGACAAGCGGTCAGCAGCTTCGCACCGCGACGGCCCTTGATATGCTGTTTTGCCCAATCGGCAAATGCTTGGTTGCTGCCGGAATGCGTCAGCAGGGAAGTGAAAATCCCCAAAAGCACCAAAAAGAGCAAGATTTTGGGTTTGCCCAAAGACCAATCGCCGTCTGCCCAAGTCAGGCTGACAGCCATGTCTTTCAAGTGAACCAAAGCATCAAGTGGATTACCGCCTACCAGCAGGAATGAGCCGACGATAATGCCGACACCGAGGGACAGCAATACACGGCGCGTGGCAATGGCCAAGGCGAGCGCAATGGCTGCCGGGACGATAGATAAAATAGAATTCGAATAATTAATAAGTTGCATAATTATATTGTATATAAGCGGTGAAATATTTTCAGACGGCCTAAGTTGGAAGACGGATAACAAAATACCCACCGCCTCTGACAGATGGGTATTTTATCATCTAACACATCATCATGCCGTCTGAAAAATCGGACTACTGCAGATTTAACGCGAGGAACAAAGTATTGCCTTCGCGTTGTACCAAAAGCGGTACGTTTTTGCCTGAGCTTTCCAATGCGCTACGGAAAGTGGATTCGTCATTGACGCTGATTTGGCTGACGGCAATGATTTCGTCGCCGCGTTTGAGGCCGGCACGTTCGGCCGCACCGCTAACGCGCAGAACGATTAAGCGTTGTTTACCGTCTGCGTTTTCAACCTGCAGGGTAACGCCTGTATTTTCAACGGTGAATCCGTCATGGCCGCTTTCGTGTTGCGGGTGTTCGGCTTCTTTTGCAGAAGTTTCCGTTTGTTCGGCTGCGCTGCCAAGTTTGACTTTGACATCGGTTTGTTTGCCGCTGCGCCAAATGCTCAAAGTTACTTCTTTGCCCGGCATAATCGAGCCGACTATAACTGGCAAATCGCTGGAAGCGCGGACTTCTTCGCCGTTAACTTTGCGTACGATGTCGCCAACCTGCAAGCCTGCTTGTTGTGCCGCGCTGTTTGGCATGATTTTTGCAATCAGTGCGCCACTTGCTTTGTCCAAACCGAAAGATTTGGCCAAATCATAAGAAACTTCTTGAATAACCACGCCTAATTGGCCGCGTTGGACTTTGCCGTTGGCTTTTAATTGATCGGCCACATTCATGGCAACATCAATCGGAATAGCAAACGAAATACCCATGAAACCGCCGCTGCGGCTGTAAATTTGCGAGTTGATGCCGACTACTTGGCCGCGGAGGTTGAATAACGGGCCGCCTGAGTTGCCGGGGTTGATGGCAACGTCGGTTTGGATGAACGGCGTGTAGTTTTCATTTGGCAGGCTGCGGCCTTTGGCGGAGACGATGCCGGAGGTTACACTGTTGTCAAAGCCGAAAGGCGCGCCGATGGCGGCTACCCATTCGCCCGGTTTCAAATCTTTCGGATTGCCGATTTTGACAACCGGCAAGTCTTCTTGTGGCTCGATTTTTAAGAGGGCAACGTCGGATTGGGCGTCTGAGCCGACCAGTTTGGCCGTGTATTCGCGTTTGTCGTTGAGCAGGACTTTGATATTGCCCATGCCGGCAACCACGTGGGTATTGGTCAGGATATAGCCGTCTTTGCTGATGATGAAGCCGGAACCGAAATTCAAAGCGTCGCTTTCAGTATCTTCTTGCGGCATGTCGGGCATATTGGGAACAAGGCGTTTGAAGAACTCGTAAAACGGATCGTTGTCGGGAAATTGGCTCAGGTCCATGCTGTGGTCGTCATCCGGTGTCGCAGTGTGTTTCGCCGGTGTCGCTTGAATATTGACGACTGCCTGTCCTTCGTTTTGGACCAGTTGGGCGAAGTCGGGCAACAACATACCGACTTTTCCGTCATCGGTATTGGTTTCTATGCGTTGGACGAGTTCTTTGTTTTCGTCTTTGCCGAAAAAGGTGCTGACTTTGTCGCAACCTGAAAGAAGGGAAGCTGAGAGGACAGCAAGGGCCAGATATGTGTTTGTTTTAATATTCACGAAAGTTCCTTTTGCCGGTGCCTATCGTATTGTCGGCATGCGTTTGAGCCGGCAGGCAGTTTTATTGTTTGAATGCTGTTTAAATGTATAAGGTAGGATTTTTACACTTTAACGGTTTTTTTTCAAGCATTTCATTTTAAATGAAAAAATGATAATTGGGATTTTATTGTTTTAAGGCCGTCTGAAAACTTTGGAATATGACCTGTCGGTCGGTTCGCTTCTTTCAGACGGCCTTTAAATTGAGGTCAGTCGTGTTGATCTAAATGGTAGATCTGCGCCACGGCATCGATTAATTCGCTGTTGTCCGAGCCAGCTTTATTGAGTGTGCGTGTCGGAGAGTGGAGCAGTTTGTTAGTCAACTGAATGGAGAGGCGTTCGAGGACATCCTCGGCGGATACGCCTTTTGCCAGTTGCTTCATGGCATTTTCCAATACTTGGCGGCGCGCGCGTTCGCCTTCGTCGCGTAAGGCGCGGATAAGCGGAACGCTTTGGCGGTTTTTCTGCAGGCGGATAAATTCGCTGACTTTTTCTTCCACCATGCTTTCAGCCGCTGCCGCTGCCTTTTTGCGCGCGTCTTTACCGCTTTGGACAATGTCCATCATGTCGTCTACGGTATAGAGATATGCGTCTTCCAATTCGCCGACTTCGGCTTCGATATCGCGCGGAACGGCCAAATCCAGCAGGAAAACAGGCATGTTGTGGCGTTTTTTCAATGCGCGCTCGACCATGCCTTTGCCGACGAGTGGGAGTTGGCTGGCAGTGGAAGAAACAACCACGTCGTAATCGTGAAGAATATCGGGTAATTCGTTCAGCAGGCAGGCTTCGGCGTTGACACCGAGTTTGTCGCACAATTCCTGCGCGCGCTGGTGTGTACGGTTGGCAACGGTAATGAGCTTGGGATTTTTGGCGGCAAAATAAGTGGCCACCAGCTCAATCATTTCGCCTGCACCGATAAAGAGGACGTTCAGATCGGAAATGGAAGGGAAGATTTGCTCTGCCATTTTGACCGATGCAGAAGCCATGGAGACGGAGTTTTCGCCGACAGCAGTGTCGGTACGCACTTCTTTGGCAACGGCAAAGGTTTTTTGAAACAGGGCGTTTAAGTGGGTGTTGATGCTTTCCTGTTCTTGCGCAACGCGGACGGCATCTTTGATTTGACCGAGAATTTGCGGTTCGCCCAAGACCATGGAGTCCAAACCGCAGGCGACGCGGAAGGCGTGGCGGACGGTTTCATTGTTATCCAAGGTATAGAGGTAAGGGCGGATTTCTTCGACAGGCAGGTTGTGATATTGCGCCAACCAGTCGATGATTTTTTCGGTTTCACCGACGCAGTAAAGCTCGGTGCGGTTGCAGGTAGAAAGAATAACTGCTTCTTCCGCCGCCTCACTGCGCGCGAGGTTGGACACGGCATCCGGCAGATTTGCAGCTGCAAATGCCAGTTTTTCGCGTATGCTCAAGGGCGCGGTTTGATGATTGAGTCCGACGACGGTAAGTTGCATGGTTATGGTATGACTGGGTAGTGTGTGTGGTGGGTATTATAGCTTAAGTGGGCTTTAAAATGAATGTGTTGGGTGAGAAGATACAATGAGGTTTACCATCGAAAAGGCCGTCTGAAAAGATTCAGACGGCCTTTTTATAATGAAAGGCTTAAACGGCTTCAGCTTCTTCTGCCAAGAAACCGCGCAGTTTTTGCATGGCTTTGGCTTCGATTTGGCGGATGCGTTCGGCAGATACGCCGTATTCGGCAGCCAATTCGTGCAGGGTCAAACCGCCATCGTCTTGCAACCAGCGGCTTTCAACGATACGGCGGCTGCGGTCGTCCAGTTGCGCCAAGGCGTTTTGCAGACCATCGGTTTGCAGGGCGTAGTGGGCTTGTTTGGACAACTGACGGCTAGGCTCTGCATCGTGATCGGCCAACCAGTCGATAGGGGCGAAGTTGTCCTCGTCATCGTTGTTTTCTGCCATGATGCCGATGTCGTGACCGGTCATGCGTTGCTCCATTTCCAAGACTTCGGACAATTTGACGCCCAAATCGTCGGCGATTTCTTGCGCTTCTTTTGGAGACAAGGCATTCAGGTTTTTACGCATGCTGCGCAGGTTGAAGAACAGTTTGCGTTGCGGTTTGGTTGTGGCAACGCGGACCAAACGCCAGTTGCGCAAAATGAATTCGTGGATTTCGGCTTTAATCCAATGCACGGCAAACGAAAACAGGCGCGCGCCGCGGCTTGGTTCGTAGCGTTTGACGGCTTTCATCAGGCCGATATTGCCTTCTTGAATCAGGTCGGCTTGGTTGAGGCCGTAGCCATCGTAGCCGCGTGCAATGGATACGACGACGCGAAGATGAGACAGAATAAGCTGTTTGGCGGCATTGAGATCGCCTTTTTGTTGACGTTCCGCTAGTTGTGTTTCTTCTTCGGCGGTCAGCATTGGAATGCTGTTGACAGTATGAATGTATTGCTCGAGGCTACCGTTGCCGCTGTGGATAACGGGTAATGCAAAAGCTTTATTCATAAAAGGATGCTCTCCTTGATTAGGCCGTCTGAAAACGGCTTTTTGTTTATTGTGTGACAAGCAGTATAACACTGCCTGTGGTTTGTTTTGTTATGGGTTGGATTTTTTCTGTAAATTAACGATAGATTCAATAGTTTTTACTGCTTAAATCGCAAGGGTTGATTGTTTTAGAAAATTTGAGTGATTTGCTAGGTTTTGGGTAAGTATATTACAAACATTTCTGTATGTAAATAGTTTTGGTAATAAAAAAGACCTTGTATAACAAGGTCTTAAAATTTTTTTATTCTGGTTTCTTCCGGCCAATCAGGATAAGGAATACGCCGATAACGGCCAAAATGCTGATAAGCCATGTTGAGCCGCCTGCTTTCATATAAGGCGTTTCGCCGATATAGCCTTTGACGTGGCCTTCGAGGACGGTTTCTGTATCCGGTTGGGCTTTGGCAACAATCGTACCTTTAGGGGAAATAATGGCGGTCGCACCGGTATTGGTGGAGCGAACCATGTAGCGGCCCAGTTCCATTGCACGCGCTTGGGATTGTTGAAGCTGCTGATACATGGCATTCGATTTGCCGTACCACGCCATATTGCTGATGTTTGCAAGCAGGGTGGAGCGTTTCGCCGTTGCAATGAGTTCGTCGCCGAAGCCGTCTTCATAGCAGATATTGAAGGCGACTTTTTGATCCTTCATCACCAAAGGCGCTTGGTTGTCGCCGCCTTTTTGAAAGTCGGCCAAAGGCATATCCATCATTTTATAGAGGCGCTCGGTAATGGCGGGCAATGGTTTATATTCGCCAAATGGAACGAGGTGGTTCTTGGCGTAGTAGGGGATGACATCGGAAGTGCTGTTGTGATAGTCGCTCAAATTGATGACTGCATTTTCGTAGCCGTTGCCGTCGGGCGTATATTGGCTGATGCCGATGGCCAACGCGCTGCCGTTGCTTTGCGCCTGTTCGGCGAATTGTTCCAAGATACCTTCGGGCAGGTCTTGGCGCATCAGCGGCAGGGCGGTTTCAGGCAGGATGACGATGTCGGCACTGGTTTTGCTGATTTGTTCGTAGTATTTCTGAATTGTCGGAATGATTTGTTCTTCTTTCCATTTCAGATTTTGCTCGATATTGCCTTGAATCAGAGCAACCGTGCTGGTGCTGCCGTCAGGGCGGGTGTATTCGGTTTGTTGGGAAATGTAGCCGACGGAGCAGAGCGCAACGATAAGGAATAAGGGCAGCAGGCGGTGTTTCAGACGGCCATGGTTGTCAATCAGCAACACCAGCCATGCGCTGAGGAAAGCGGTTGCCAGCGTAACCGTGTGAATGCCGCCCAAAGGCGCGAAGCCTGCCAACGGGCTATCTTTGATGATTTGGGAATAGCCGATTGCGCCCCAGCCGAATCCGGTCAGCAAACGTTCGCGGGCAAATTCTGCCAGCGTCCATAAAATCGGCAACAGGAGGCCGGTTTTGGCCCAGCGAGACAGGTTGCATTTTCTCCACACCCAAAAACAGATGGCCGGATAAAGCGCAAGAAATGCCGGCAGCAGGAAGGTGAGGGGGATGGCGTATGAATCCGGCAAACCTGAAACATCATGCAAGGCAGTGTGTATCCAATAAAACTGCGCCGTATAACCGATTAATCCGAACAGATAGGCAGTCATGACGGCAAAGCGCGGCCGCAATTCAATCAGGCGTATCAGCGCGCCAAACAACAGCGGCATCAGCCAGAAATGATAATACGGGGCGAAAGTGAACGGTGTCGCGGCGGCAATCAAGATGACCAGCGGCCAGTAAAGCAGCGGATGTTGCCAATATTGTTCGAGTTTACGGAAAATATTCATGCTTTAAATGGTATTGAGGCCGTCTGAAAAGTTTTCAGACGGCAGGGAAACAAAATCAGTCTTTTTGAAACAATTTCATTGCAGGTAGGACGATTGCGCAAGCCAATGCACCGGCGGCTACTCCGACCACCAGATTGGCGATATGTTCCATCATGCCGCTGTCCCAATGTTGCGCGTGGAGGAAATCGTGCAAAAAGCCAAGGTTGTGGGCGATCAGTCCGCCGCCGACCAAGAACATCGCCAGCGTGCCGACAATGCTCAAGCCGCGCATAAACCAAGGCATAAATGAAATCAAACCACGTCCGATACCTTGTACGGCGGCGCTTTTTTGGCGCATCAACATCATGCCGAGGTCGTCAAGTTTGACGATGATGCCGACTAAACCATAGACCAATGCCGTCATGCCGACACCGATGGCGGCCATCACCAAAGAACGTGTCATCAGGTCATATTTCTCAACAACGCCCAGCGCGATAATGATGATTTCGGCGGAGAGGATGAAATCTGTGCGGACCGCGCCTTTTACTTTTGTTTTTTCGTCTGTGACTTCAGGCTCGGCATCGTGTCCGTCTTCATGTTCATTGCGGTGCAGAAATTTGTGCAACAGTTTTTCCACGCCTTCAAAACACAAATACACACCACCGATCATCAGCAAGGGCGTAATCAGTGCAGGCAGGAAAGCGGAAAGCAACAGCGCAAGCGGCACCAGAATCAGCTTGTTGACCAGAGAGCCTTTTGCCACCGCCCAAATGATCGGCAATTCGCGCTCGGCGGATACGCCGGTTACCTGATTGGCGTTGAGCGCCAAATCGTCACCGACCACTCCGGCGGTTTTTTTGGCAGCGACTTTGGTCATCATCGCTACGTCGTCCAAAACGGCGGTAATGTCGTCCAAAAGCGTAAAGAGAGAGGCGAAGGCCATAATGTTGTCCGGATAAAATCAAATAAACGCGCGATTATATATGAAAATTCAGTTGCTTGAATGTTTTTCAGACGGCCTTTGACGGAAATTAACCAAAGGCCGTCTGAAAATGCTATTTCGGCGTATAACGTCCCGCCATGGCTTTATACACCATATTTTCGTATTTCAAGGCTTCATAGCGTTGGTTCAGCAGGTTTTGAGCCGAGCTGTATTCTGAATTCAAAGCCTCCAGCCAGTCTTTCAGTTCGTTTTTACCATGCTGGTAGCGTACTTGATAGTAATGGCTGTTTTTCTTGTCCAACTGATAACGCTGTTCTTGATTGGCAAGGCTGACCTGCGCGTTTTTGTAGGCAAGGTAATTGGTGTTGACTTCGTTGAGCGCGGTGGTCAAGGCTTTTTCAAAATTCAGCTTGGCACTGTCCATCTCCGCTTGTACGGTTTTGTCTTTCCATTTCATGGTCTGCCAATTAAGGAAAGGCAGATTGATGGTGGCCGATCCGCCTAACATGGGGATATTGAACGTGCTTTTCGCTTTATCGGAAGACGTACTCAAACTTGCGCCCAAAGTAATCGACGGATACCAACTGCGTTTTTGCGCGTTGACCGATTGTTGCGACGCTTGCAGGCGGTATTCGGCGGCGCGCAGGTCGGGGCGGTTGGCCAAAACGGTAATCGGTACATCCAAGTTCACGCCTTTGACCGGCAACAGGCGGAATTGTGCCGGATCGGCGGCCATGTTTTCAGACGGCCTTAAATTCAACAAATTACGCAAAACCTGTTTTTGCGTATCCAAATTGTTTTGCAAAGACAACAGGTTGTTTTCCGCGCTCAGCAATGACTGTTTGGCTTGGGTCGGCTGGCTGGAGTCGGCACGGCCGTAGCGGAATTTGGCATTCGCAATGCGGTTGATTTCCTGATATTGCTTCAGCGATTTTTTTGCCAACTCGATGGCTTCGTTCAGGTAGGCGATATTGAAATACGCATCGGCGACATTATTAATCAAAGTCAGGCGTGTGTTGGCCATGTCTTCATGCGTGGCTTGATATTCCCATACCTGAGCATCGGCAGTGGCACTGAGTTTACGCCATAAATCCAATTCGTAGCTCAAGCCAAGCTGGCTGCTGAAGGTATTGCCGTGGCTGCCGGTTTTCAGGTTTTTAGAAGCGTTTGCGCCCAATGAGCCGCTGAACGAAGGCACCAAATCCGCGCCCAAAATATTGGCTTGATACAAAGCTTTGTTGACGCTGATGGCCGCCTGTTTCAAATCGACATTGTTGGCCAACGCTTGCTCCATCAGCGCATTAAGCTGCTGGCTTTGGTAAATTTCCCACCAGTTGCCGTTGACATCGTAGCGTTCGGCAGTTTCCGCCGCGCTTATAACTTGGCCGGTTGCTTCCAGCGTCAGGTTCGGATTGGCTTTAGGTGCGGCGCACGCACTTAGGGCAAGGGCAACAGCCAATGATAAGGCTGCTTGGGAAAAAGGTTTCGTCTTCATAAAAAATCTTTCGGGTAACAGCATTTCAGACGGCCCTAAAATAATAGGCCGTCTGAAACATAATCAATCCTGAGCCAGCGCATCAATCGGGTTGAGCTTGGAAGCCTTGTTGGCAGGCATAAAGCCGAACGCGACACCGATGGCGGTGGAGCAGACAACTGCGCCGATGACGGAAGTCATGGAAATACTCATCGGGAAGTTGGTGACAAAGTAGTTGAACACCAGGCTGATGCTTGCGGACAACAATACGCCTGACAGGCCGCCGATGATACAGATTAAGACGGCCTCAATCAGAAACTGTTGCAAAATATTGTTGCGGCGTGCGCCGATTGCCATGCGGACACCAATTTCTTTGGTGCGCTCGGTAACGGAGACCAGCATGATGTTCATCACGCCGATACCGCCGACCACCAAAGAGATGACCGCGATGGAAGAAATCAGCAGCGTCATGGTGCCGGTTGTGCTTTCAACCATTTCTTTAATGCTGTCGCTGTTGTTCATAAAGAAGTCTTCTGTACCGTGGCGTGCTTTCAGCAGCTCGGTCAGGCTTTTTTCGGCAACTTGCGTGTTGGCATCGTCTTTGATTTTGACAACGATGGAGTTGGTATAGCTCTCGCCGGTAATTTGGTGCATGACCGTTGTATATGGCGACCAAAGCATCAGCGAGTCAGAATTGCCGAATGAGTTGTCATCCTTTTTCATAATGCCGATGACGGTTAACGGGCGTTTTTTGAAAAGGATAGTTTTGCCTAAAGGATTGACACCTTCGCCGAAGAGTTTGGTTTTGGTGTTTTGGTCGATGACGACGACTTGGGCATCGGTTTTTACATCGTCATCATCAAACAGACGGCCTTCTTCCAATTTCAAACCGCGCACGTCGAAATATTGTTCGCCTACGCCGTAAAGTGAGGCGGTCAGGTCGGTGTTGCGGTAGGTTAAGGTGCCGCCGGAGCTGGTTTGAGGGGTGGCGGAGGCGACGTAACTTTGTTGGCTGATGGCTTTTGCGTCATTAATCGTCAGTGTCTTGATTCGTCCGCTGCGGCGGTCGCCAAAACCACGGCCGGGGAAGATACTGATGGTGTTTGTGCCCATCGAGTTAATGTCTTCCAGGATTTTTTGTTGCGAGCCATTACCTAAGGCCACTACCGATACCACCGAAGCGATACCGATGATAATCCCCAGCATGGTCAGCAGCGAACGCATTTTGTGTGCCATAATCGCCTGCACAGACATTTTGAATGCTTCCATAAATTGATCGTAATAAAACGACCAGGAAGCTTTTTCTTTAATCCTCTCCACTTTGCTGGGTGGAATGTCGGGATTTTTAGACGTATCCGAAATAATCTGACCGTCGCGGATTTCAATGACGCGGTTTGCGTTTGCCGCAATGCCCGGATCGTGGGTGACCATAATCACGGTATGCCCGTTTTCGTGCAGCTTGTGGATGATTTCCATCACATTTTTACCGCTGGCGGTATCCAATGCGCCGGTTGGTTCGTCGGCAAAGATGATTTCGCCGCCGTTCATCAACGCGCGGGCAATCGAAACGCGTTGTTGCTGACCGCCGGAAAGCTCGCTGGGTTTGTTGCCTTCTTTATTTTGCAAACCCAAATCGCCCAACAGTTTTTCCGCACGTTCCGCGCGCTCTTTACTGTCCATGCCCATATACACGGCAGGCAGGGCGACGTTGTCCCGGGCGGTCAGCGAGCTTAACAGGTTGTAACGCTGGAAAATAAAGCCGAAACGCTCACGGCGCAAAGCCGCCAGCTCATCCGGCTGCATTTGCGATGTTTCGATGCCGTCGATTTGATAAGAGCCGGAAGTGGCGGTATCCAGACAGCCCAAGATATTCATCAGCGTCGATTTGCCTGAGCCGGACTGGCCGATAATCGCCACAAAGTCGCCTTTCTCAATAGAAAGGCTGACATCTTTCAATACGTGCACACGGTTTTCACCGCTACCGAAAAAACGGTTGATATTCTTACATTCGATTAAACTCATAATCTTTCCGGGCGAAAAATAGAAATACAGGAACTAAGGCCGTCTGAAACACAGCCAAACCTTTCAGACGGCCTTAATCAATCAGCGAGGAGGGCCGCCGCCCATCATCGCGCGTTCACTGCTCTTATTCTTTTCATCTGCGCTCATTTCAGAAACGATCACTTTTTCGCCTTCTTTCAAGCCGCTTTTGATTTCGGTATTCATGCTGTCTTTCAAGCCGACGGTCACTTCGCGTTCTACCGCTTTATTGTCTGCGCCCAAAATGCTGACATAGGATTTGCCGTTATGCTTTTTCACGGTTAGCGTCGGTACCAGTAAAACATTCTTCACGCCGTTGATTTCGATCGTGTTTTGAGTGGTCATACCGATAGAAAGTTTGCCTTCGGGATTCGGTACAAGTGCGCGGGCATAGTAGTAAATCGCATTGGAAGTCGTGTCCGTGCTGCTGGTGTAGTTGCCCAAAGACATGGTGGTCAGGCCGGGGTCGACACTGTCTAATTTCGCTTTAATCGGGGTGTCCGGCTCGGACAAAATGGTGAACGAAATATCCTGACCGGCTTTGACTTTCGTGATGTCGCCCTCTGCAATCTGCATTTTGTTTAACATGGTTTCCAGATTTGCCAGCTGGATAATGGTCGGCGTAGATTGCGCTGCATTGACGGATTGGCCTTCTTCAACAGGAATGGCGACCACAGTACCGTCCATGGTGGCGGTAATCCGCGTGTGGCCTAGTTCGGATTCGGCTGTATTGATGGAGATTTTTGATTGTTTAATGGAGGCCTTCAGTTCAGCAACATTGGCTTTGGCTGCGGCTAAAGAGTCTTGTGCAGATTCCAAGTTTTCCTTGGAAGTTGCCTGTTCTTTCCATAAGGCAAGTTCGCGTTTATATTTTTTCTCTGCACTGGAAAGCGCGATTTCGGCAGAAACCAATTTTGCCTGATAGGTTTCCAGTTTGGATTTTTCGGTATTTAAGGTATTGATCTGATTGGTTGAGTTGATTTCCGCAATCAGATCGCCTTTTTTCACTTGTTGGCCCAGTTTCACATACAGTTTTTTAATCTGACCTGAAGCTTCCGCGCCTACGGATACCAAATTGGAAGGTGAGATTTCGCCGGTTGCCGACACGGTTTGACGGATATCGCCGCGTTTGACCACTTCTGTAATAAAAGAAGACTGAGGCTCAGGCTTCATCAAAGACCAGCCGCCGAAAGCCGCTGCTACTACAACAGCCGTACCGGCCGCCCACTTGAAAACTTTAGACATATAAAAGGAACCAATTCAATAAAATAACGTTGCAGACAAGCAATAAATGTATTGATAGAAACAAAAAAACAACTGGATTTTACTGTAAAGACCAAGGTCAACCAAGAGACGGTCGGCTTAAATTGAAGTTTAACTTATTGAAATAAAAAATAAAAGGATGAAAATATTTTTCAGAACTTGTACCTCGTTTACATAAATTCCCAAACTTCCTCCGAATCTGAACATTTAAGCCGCAAGAAAACGACTATAATATTTATGTCTTATTCCAATTATTAACGACACAAATAAAATGAAACACCAACAAGGCTTCACGCTTATCGAGCTGCTGATAGTCGTTGTGATTGCGGCCATTCTCGCTACCATCGCATATCCGTCTTATCAAAACTACATCCGCCAAACGCGCCTTGCCGCCGTCCGCACGCAGATGCTGCATAACGCCCAACAGCTCGAACGCTACTACACTCAAAAAAGTACATTTGAAGGGTTTTCTGATGAAAATTTGCAGCAAAATCAATATTTCGATATTAGTTTTTCCAAAGGTGCGGATCCTTCCGATTCAGGTTATATTTTGAAGGCTGTACCCAATAAAGAAACCAATGCCGATGAAACTTGTACTGTTTATTACAACGACAGCGGTATCATTTGGGCAAACAGCGATAAACAAAACTGCCCCGGTTATGAAACGCTCCCAGATGAGAAATAAACAAAGGCCGTCTGAATTTCAGACGGCCTTTTTGATGGTTTGGCTGCATAAGTACATTAGCTTATACAGGGCAAAGATTGGTAATCTCAACCCGATGTGAAGCCCAGCTTAGCCTTTGCGGCGTGGTTCGTCAGGGCGGATGCGGGAAGCCAGTTGGTCGAGGATGCCGTTAACGAATTTATGGCCATCGGTGCCGCCGAAAGTTTTGGTGACTTCGATGGCTTCGTTGATGATGACAGGGTAGGGGGTCTCAGGCATGGTGCTCAGCTCATGGCAGGCAACCAGCAAAACGGCGCGTTCGATAGGACTGAGGTCTTTTTCGTCGCGGTCGAGCAGGGGGCTGATTTTTTCCATGTATTCTGCGGCATGGGTTTGTGCGCCGAAAAACAGTTTGTTGAACAGTTCTTCATCCATATTGGAAGATTGGGACAGTTCGTGGATGTTTTTAGCGATTTCAGGAGCGGCGGTTTTGTTGATGCCTGCTTGATAAATGGCTTGTACGGCAAGCTCGCGTGCGCGGCGGCGTGGGCTTTTCATGGGTATTCCTTGTGAAGAGAGTGCCGATGGTTGTCGGCTGAATATTGAATGATTCAGACGGCCTCAATGTCATGATTGGGAGGCCGTCTGAAAATATGCGGTATTCAATACGGGGAGAAGCTTATTCTTCGTCGTCTTCGTATTGTTCTGACAAAAGATGGTTGACCAAGTTGGCACATTCTACGGCAACTTTGGCGGCATCGGAGGCTTTTTCTTCGATGCGTGCAACGGCTTGTTCGTCGTTTTCAGTCGTTAGGATGGCGTTGGCGATAGGGATGTTGTAGTCAAGGGCAACGCGGCTGACACCTGCGCCGGACTCATTAGATACCAATTCAAAGTGGTAAGTTTCACCACGAATGACAACGCCGATAGCAATCAGGGCATCGAATTGTTCGGATGAAGCAAGGTTCATCAGCGCGATAGGCACTTCAAGCGCGCCAGGAACGGTGGCAAGCGTGATGTTGTCTTCGGATACACCCAATTCTTTTAAGGTGCGGCAGCAAACTTTGACCATTTCGCTGCCGATTTCGTTGGTAAAGCGGGCTTGAACGATGCCGATGCGCAGGTTGGTGCCATCGAGGCGTGGTTCGATAATGTTCATGATGATTCCTTCAATATTTGTGAAATAGGGATTCGGCTCGGTTTCAGACGGCCTTGTTATAAAGAAGGCCGTCTGAAACGAAATGGGGATGGGTTATTCTTGCGGCTGCCAATCGGCAACGGCTTGGAACTCGCCGTCTTCGTTCAATTCCCACGCGCTGCCTTCTGCCTGAGTCAGCAGGGACGCGATATCGGGATTATCTGTGGTAATGGCGGAGAGGCTGACAATGCTAAAATTGTCGGGATTGTCGGTGTATTCGTCGGTTTCGTCGCCGCTGAAAATACGCCAGCCGCTGTCGTTTTCAAATACGGGGGCTTCGCGGTAGAGGAAGCCGACAGATTCTCCTTGTTCGGCGACGGTGTTGGTGACGATGCAGCGGTCGAGCGCTGCGGCCAATGCTTGGGCAAATTTGTTCATAGAGTTGACAAAGAGATGATTTGGCATGATTTTACACGATTCGCCGCTTTTCCGCACGGATGTGTGCAGGGGCGGTTTGATGGTACAATGTCGGCAAGTGTCGTCAGGTTTGAACATGACGGCTTTTAATTGTTTATCGGCTTGAAGGACGCGAGAAACAATGAGCCAAAATAAAAAAGTTGCCGGTGTAGCCTTTTTATTTTGTTTCACTGCGGATGAGGCGTGCTTTCCGGCTGTTTTTTTGAAAGTATGGAATGAAACCTGATTTGCTCAAACAGCAGGCGCATCGAGCGATTCAAAAGCGTCTGGGCTATGAGTTCCGCAATATGGAATTGCTTCGGCAGGCTTTGACCCACCGCAGCTACAATGCCAAACACAATGAGCGTTTTGAATTTGTCGGCGATTCGATTTTGAACTATTCCGTGGCGAGGATGTTGTTTGACGCGTTTCCGAAATTGTCGGAAGGCGAGTTGTCGCGGATGCGAGCGGCTTTGGTGAATGAAGGTGTATTGGCTGAAATCGCGTTGGAAATGAATGTCGGCGACGGTTTGTATTTGGGTGCCGGCGAGTTGAAGAGCGGCGGTTTCAGACGGCCTTCGATTTTGGCAGACGCGATGGAGGCGATGTTTGCGGCGGTCAGTTTTGATGCTGATTTTTCTGCGGCGGAAAAAGTGGTTCGCCATTTGTTTGCGGAACGCGTGAAACGTGCGGATTTGAATATCGGCAAGAAAGACAGTAAAACTGCTTTGCAGGAAGCCTTGCAGGCACGTCGCTTTGCTCTGCCGAAATACCGAATCGAAGAGCAGGCGGAGCAGACGGCTGATGCGATGTTTGTGATTTCCTGCGATTTGGGCGAACTCGGTTTCATCTGCAATGCACGCGGCAGCAGTCGGAAAGTGGCCGAGCAAAAAGCGGCATGTGAAGCCTTAGAATGGTTGGAACAGAAGTTTCCTTTGAAAAAAGCTAAAAAATAATATTTCAGACGGCCTTTGAGAAAATGCAAAGGCCGTCTGAAACAATCAAGAAAGTCATATATAAATGGATATCGAAACCTTTTTACAAAACGAGTCGCAACACCCGACGGATTATCGTTGCGGCTTTGTGGCCATCGTGGGTCGACCGAATGTCGGTAAATCCACGCTGATGAACCATTTAATCGGTCAGAAAATCAGTATTACCAGTAAAAAAGCACAAACCACGCGCAATCGTGTAACCGGTATTTACACCGACGACACGGCGCAATTTGTGTTTGTCGATACGCCGGGTTTTCAAACCAATCACCGCAATGCCTTGAATGACCGTCTTAATCAAAACGTAACCGAAGCGTTGAGCGGCGTGGATGTGGTGGTTTTTGTGGTGGAAGCCATGCGCTTTACCGATGCCGACCGCGTGGTGTTGAAGCAGTTGCCTAAGCATACGCCTGTGGTATTGGTGGTCAATAAAATCGATAAAGACAAAGCCAAAGACAAATTTGCGCTTGAGGCGTTTATCAATGAAGTGCGCCAAGAGTTTGAATTTACTGCCAGCGAGGCAGTCAGCGCGAAACATGGCCTGCGTATTGCCAATCTGCTGGAATTGCTCAAGCCGTATCTGCCGGAAAGTATCCCGATGTATCCGGAAGATATGGTGACGGATAAATCCAGCCGATTCCTGGCGATGGAAATTGTGCGCGAAAAATTGTTCCGCTATTTGGGTGAAGAGTTGCCGTATGCGATGAATGTTGAAGTGGAGCAGTTTGAGGAAGAGGAAAGCGGACTGTTCCGCATTTATATCGCGGTGTTGGTCGATAAAGACAGCCAAAAGGCGATTTTGATTGGCAAGGGTGGGGAGAAATTGAAGAAAATTTCTACTGAAGCCCGCCTTGATATGGAGAAATTGTTTGATACCAAAGTCTTCTTGAAGATTTGGGTGAAAGTAAAATCCGGTTGGGCAGACGATATTCGTTTTCTGCGCGAATTGGGTTTGTGATTTAATGTGTTTGAACAAAGGCCGTCTGAAAAATTCTCAGACGGCCTTTTGTTTGATTAAGCCAATAATTCAGCTAGGCGTTTGACGATTTCATCCGCTGCTTGGCGTTTCGATGTTTCCGGAAATGAGGTTTCAGCAAGGTCATCAATAATGGTAATTTGATTGGTTGGCTTACCCATGGAAACGGAAACTTGGTTGGCCACCAGCATCGGCACGTTTTTGCGCAAACGTTTTGCCCGAGCAAATTCCAAAACCTGATGGCTTTCCGCAGCAAAGCCGACGCAGAATGGTGGGGAAGGCAGGGCGGCAACGGATGCGAGAATATCCGGATTTTCCGTCAGTTCGATAATCGGGGGCTGATTGCCGTTTTTCTTCAGTTTCTCGTTGCTGCTGTTTTTGACTTTATAGTCTGCAACGGCTGCAACGGAAATAAAGACATCTTGTTCATGGATATGGCGGTGAACTGCCTGATACATGGCTTCTGCGCTGACAGCCTGTTCAGAATGAGCCAAGCCTGCGGGTAAGGCCGTCTGAATTTGACCGTAAATCAGCGTGACTTCCGCTCCGGCAGCACGGCACGCACGCGCTAAAGCCATACCCATTTGTCCGCTGGAAATATTGGTAATGCCGCGGACAGGATCGATGGCTTCAAACGTTGCACCGGCAGTAATCAGAACTTTTTTGCCACTCAGCAGCTTGGGTGTCCATAAATCCTCTAACAAATCTGCCAGATCGACCGCTTCGACCATTCTGCCTGTACCTGTTTCGCCGCAAGCCTGTTCACCGCTGTTTGGGTAAAGCACGGTAATGCCGTCTGAAACCAGCTGCTCAATATTGCGCAGGTTGGCAGGGTTGCTCCACATTTCAACATTCATTGCAGGCGCAACAGCCAAAGGGCATTTCCTGGCTGCTACCAAGTTGGTCAGTAGATTATCAGCCAATCCGTTGGCAATTTTGGCAATCGTATTGGCAGTTGCAGGCGCAATAAGAAATGCGTCGGCTTCCCGCGTCAGATTGATGTGCGCCATGCCATTATTGGAAGCACCTGAATAGGTATCCGATAAAACAGGATTGCCGGTTAAAGCTTGGAAAGTCAGCGGGGAGACAAATTCCGTCGCAGAATCCGTCATCACTACTGATACAGAATGTCCTTGCTTTTTCAGCAGTCTGACCAGTTCGCAAGATTTATACGCCGCAATACCGCCGGTAATGCCGAGGAGAATGTGTTTGCTCATAAATAATGGGTTCACAAAATGAGAGATATAGGAATCAAATCAAATTAGATTTGTTCGATGTTGATTCTGGCTAGTTTTGCTTTAATCGCATTGCCATATCTCTTCGGCAAGAACGCTGAAACCACCCCGTTTTTCACTTCAGTCACATAACTGCAGACTTTAAATTCAGGAACAACATTGAGCGAGTAGTCCGGATTGACCAAAGGTGAAGCACTGGAGTACAGCGTCCATCTTGCCAGACTGCCGTCTTCATAATCAGTCGTTGCGTTAAAGCTGGTAACCCCTTCGCTGAAAGCGATTTGATAATTAGAGTAGAACTCACCGGGAATTTTGTGTGCATTACAGAAATCAAATAATCTGTCATGTGCAAACAGATTCTGACGGATATAGGCCCACAATTCTTTTTCTAGAAAATCTTGGTCGGCAAAATGTCTGGAAGGGTAGCCCTCATCGACAAAGTTTTGAATCCTTTCCTGCATATCTGGGACTGCACCCGCTTTAGCCCCCCACATACCCGCAAGAATCAGGGCAGTATGCGAGCCTGAGTCGCGAATAGTGTGGAATAGGGTGCTACTTTTTATCCATTCGGATACGGCCGCTGCATCACGATAACAAATAATAGAATCTGCATCACGGAAAATAACGTATTCAACCTCGGGATCATTAATGGCAAGAAAGCGCCACATCGTGCCCGGCCAGTTGTCCAATGGAGCGCCAACTTTAATCACTTCGGCACCGTTATTTCTAAATCGTTGAATAGCTTCAGCCGATACAGAATCGTCGACATAAAAACGGCATGTCCAACCAGGGAAAAGCACAGGCGCAAGCTGGGTATTTAAGACAGCAGGTTCAATATATTTGGAATTATTGCCAAATAAAGAAAAGGAGATAATCCGTTTGCCGTTTTTTGGAGCTGGTGTCGGAATGATTTCATGTTCTAGATCTGGAATGGCTTTGTCTTTTAGAACCAAAGCCTGATGACCGTAAACCCCGGTTTTTTCCCAATTATCTAGGGCGCCGTAAGCATGGGCAAGTAAATCCAAAGCAGGAATATAGGTGCTATCCAGCTCTAACGTTTTCATTTCAGCCTCAATGGCTTTTTCCCATTTCAATTGCTTCAGATAGGCATAAGCAACTTTGTGATGAAATTCGACAGATTGCGGATTGAGAAGGCAAAGAATCTCGGCACGTTTTAGCGCTTCCTCGTAATTTTCCTCTTCGATAAAAGAGTGATATGCTTGTTCAAATTTTTGTTGAATCTTTTCGTTACTCATAATAGGGACTATTCTAAATTTATGATTGTTTTATTGGAGAAAGTAGAGATTGTAAGAGTAGATGGGACTAAAGCGCCAGTAGTATAGAGATATAGAGTGTTTGAATGTGGCAATTAAGAGTAAAACTGCAGGACTATTTATCTTTGGATATCTGTTTTATCTATCGAACGATAAAATCCAATAAATTTTAAATTATTTAAATACAGATAGTTGTGAAAAATTTTTAATTTTTTTGAAATTGGGTGTTGACTGGTTTTGTTGTGAGGCGTATAGTTCGGTTCTTCGCTGCTGA